>CANJXI010000101.1 GCA_947478785.1 Caulobacteraceae bacterium | reverse complement strand
CCGGATATCCTTCACCACCCGCTCGCCGGGGGTCGCCTTCGAGGGCAAGGGTTTTGATCTCATCTTCGTTCCTACGTCACTGCGATGAGACCAAAACCCTCCGCTAGCTGGAACCCTGAATCTGTCTCATTGGCGCTGACGGCGGACATCCTGTTGTTGCGGGACGTTGCGGGGAATTCTCGATGCCGGATTCAGCTCGGCGGCGCTTGTTCCGAGGCTGGGCGCAGGCGGAGGAGTCACCGCAGGCGCGGGCTGCGCCAGGGCGGAAGCCGTGGCGGTCAACGCCGTCGTAGCCAGAACAAGAAAAACGCGAGAGCCGAGGCCTACGCGAGGCAGCCTCATGCGTCAGCCCCCCCACACAAGGATTTGTTAATGCTTGCATTGCAGCGCTTTGGCAATGGTTTTGTGTAGTTAACAGCCGGCAAAGCGAAGTTGGCCGATCCTTGGACAGAGAGCTTCATGCCGGGTTGCAATCCTGCTACCTAAACCGTGGGCGGGGAGTTAGGCTTTCCGCTCGGGGTGCGTCGTTGGAGTGACGATGGGCGGGGGAAGCGTTTTCAGAGCAGTCGGCTTGATGGGCGTCGTCATGGCGTGCGCCCTCATGCTCATGTCTGTCGCGGCTGGCCGCGCGGTGGCCGCTCCGCCGGCTGGCGGGGGCTCAGGCGTACACCAGGGGGTCGCCTCCTGCGCCGGATCGACCTGCCACAGCCGGCCGGTCGGCACCGGGCTGGTGGTCCGCCAGAACGAGCTGATCACCTGGCAGGATCCGTCCAGCCCCGCCGGCCTGCACAGCCACGCCTGGCGGGCGCTAACCGAATCACGCGGCCAGGCGATCGCCAACCGCCTCGGGCTCGGACCCGCCCAGAACGCCAAGGCCTGCCTTGGCTGCCACGCCGATCCGGCCGATTCGCGCGGCGGCCGTTCCCAACTGTCCGACGGCGTCGGGTGCGAGGGCTGCCATGGCGCGGCCGGCGGCTGGATCGCCAGCCACTATGTGGTCGGAGCCACGCATGCGGGCAACGTGGCCAAGGGCATGAAGGCGCTGGAGGACCCAAGGGTGCGGGCCAATGTCTGCCTCGACTGCCATTTCGGCAGCGCGCGGCCTGGCCAGTTCGTGACCCACCAGATGATGGCGGCGGGCCACCCGCGGGTGGCGTTCGAGCTCGATCTCTTCTCCTCCCTCCAGCAGCATTACGACCAGGACGCCGACTATGCGAAGCGCAAGGCCTACTCAGGCGGCGTGAAGACATGGGCGGTGGGCCAGGCGCTGGCGCTGGACCGGGCGCTGACCCTCTACGGCGACCCGTCGAAGACCAACGGCGCGTTCCCCGAACTCTATTTCTTCGACTGCCACGCCTGCCATCGGCAGATCTCGGATGACCCGAAGGCGCGGCCTTCCGCCCAGCCCAATCCGGGCCGTGGCGGTCAGGTGGGGCTCGTGCCCTTCAACGACGAGAACATGATCATGCTGGCGGCGGCCGCGAAGGCGACGTCCCCGGCTCTGGCCGCGCGGCTCGACGCCGACAGCCGCGCCTTCCACGCCGCCCTGCCGCGCGACCGGGCCGAGGCGGTGCGGGCCGCCGGCCGGCTGGCCGAGACCTCCCGCCAGCTTGGTCAGGCTTTCGCCGGACGCAGCTTCGGGCGGGCCGACACCATGGCCATCCTGGAGGCTGTGCTGAGCAACGACCGCTACACCGACTACATCGGCGCCGCCCAGGCGGTGATGGCGGCCGACACCCTGCTGAACGCCATGGTCAGTTCCGGCCAGGCCGACCGCGGGACCGTGGCCCGCATCCGCCCGGCGCTGGACCGCGCCTATCGCGAGGTGCGCGATCCCAACAGCTTCCGACCCGAGGCGTTCCGGCAGGCCTTGCAACAGGTGGCGCAAGGCGCGAGGTCGCTGCGATGAGGCGCGCCGGCGTCATGGCGCGCCTGGTGGTCGCCGCCTGTTTCGTGTTGGCGGCCTGCGGCGGCGGGGGCGGCGGCGGTTCGCCCGCCCCGACGCCCGCCCCGAGCGGCGGCGGATCGTCCGCCCTGTTCACCGCGCCCGCGCCCGAGGCGCTCACCGCGGCCGAGGTCCAAAGGGTGATCGCCCAGGCGGTGGCCGAGGCCAGGGCCCGCAACCTTCCGTCGGTGATCGCGGTCACCGACCGGGTCGGCAACGTGCTGGCCGTCTACACCATGACCGGCGCCCGCCCCACCGCCATGCTGCGCCAGGGACCGAGCGGCAACCTGGACGCCCAGGGGGTGATCGCACCCGCCGCCGCCGCCGCCATCGCCAAGGCGATCACCGGAGCCTACCTGTCGTCGGGCGGCAACGCGTTCTCCACGCGGACCGCCAGCATGATCGTGCAGCAGCACTTCCCGCCCGCCCCCTCGACGGTGGGCCTGGAGAGCGGGCCGCTCTTCGGGGTGCAGTTCTCGTCCCTCCCGTGCTCGGACGTGAACACCCGCGTGGGGACGCCGGGCGGCACGCTGATCGGGCCGAAGCGCTCGCCGCTGGGGCTTTCGGCCGACGCCGGCGGCTTCCCGCTCTACAAGAACGGCGTGCTGGTGGGCGGCGTCGGCGTCATGGGCGACGGTGACTACGGTTTCGACACCAACGTCCTCGACGTGGAGGATGACGGCGAGGAGAACATCGCGCTCGCCGCCACCAGCGGCTTCGACGCGCCCGCCGAGATTCGCGCTGAGCGGGTGACGGTGGATGGCACGACGCTCCGCTACAGCGACGCCACGACCGCGAGCCTGAGGGTCAGCCCTTCGAGCGCGACGCCCTTCGCCAGCCTGCCGGCCGGGACCGGCGGTTTCACGGCCGTGACCGGCTACTACGCCGGGGCCGCGGCCCTGGCCGGCCAGCCCTATGGGACCGAGGCGTCCGGCATCCGTCCGGCCACCACGGCGGAATTCGCCAACCCCGATGTCTTCGTGCTGTCCAACGGCTCGGGGCAAGGACGCTTCCCGATCCGCGCCGGCACCGATGCCGCCGAGGTCACCACGCCGCTCTCCGACACCGAGGTCCGCGCCATCCTGGAGGAGGCGTTCAAGATCATGAGCCGGGCGCGGGGCCAGATCCGCCGTCCGCTCGAAAGCCGCGCCCAGGTCTCCATCAGCGTCGTCGACAGCCGTGGCGTGATCCTGGGCGTCGTCCGCTCGCCGGACGCGCCGATCTTCGGCATCGACGTCGCGGTGCAGAAGGCCAGGACCGCCAGCTTCTTCTCCAGCCCCTTCGCCGCCGGCGATCTCAGCCGCGATCCACGCGCCGACGTCCAGAGCTTCGTGGTCAAGATGCGGGACTTCTTCGGCGATCCGACGACGCTCACCGGCAAGACCGCCTTCGGCGCGCGGTCGATCGGCAACCTCGCCCGCCCGTACTATCCGGACGGCCAGGTGGATCGCGCCAACGGTCCGCTGTCGCGGCCGATCAGCCAGTGGAGCCCGCTGTCGACCGGCCTGCAGTCGTCCATCGTGGTCATCAACATCGCCCAGCACCTGGGCTTCGTCACCGGCGCGGGCCCGGACACCCCGGCGCGCTGCACCTTCATCCCAGATGCGGCCCCGGGCCAGAACCGCCTGCAGAACGGGATCCAGATCTTCCCGGGCGGGGTTCCGATCTATCGCGGCGACAAGGTCGTGGGCGGTATCGGGGTCTCCGGCGACGGTATCGACCAGGATGACATGATCTCGTTCCTGGGCCTGTTCAACGCGATCGCGCGGGTGGGCGGGATCAAGGAGGCGGACCCCGCGATCCGGGCGGACCAGGTGATCACCGGCCAGCTGGCCAACGCGCGGCTGCGCTACGTGAGCTGCCCGTTCGCGCCGTTCCTCGACACCACCGACCAGAACGTCTGTCAGGGCAAATAGCGGTGCGTGGCGGTTTCATCCTGGTCCTGACGGTGGCGGCCGCGCTTTGCGGTCCGGCCCGCGCGGCCCAGCCGGACGCCGAACCGCCGTCCGCCGACCAGCCCACAGCCACGGCGCCGCCGAAGGACGAGGTCCCGCTCGACGGCCGCCGTCGGCCTGGCCGGGTGGAGAGCTTCCCCGCGCCCATCGACCAGACCAATCCGGGCGCGGTGCGCGCCCCGCCGCCGGAGGCCTTCCCGGCCGATCAGCTTCCGCTGCCCGACCGCTGGCGGGTGATCGAGGCGGTGGGCGTGCATTCGCGCTGGCTCGACCCCTACAACCAGAACACCATCAAGGGCGATCGCCCGATCAAGGGGACCGAGGACTGGTTCTTCACCTTCAGCGCCATATCCGACACGGTGGTCGAGCCGCGCAGCTTCCCGATCCCGTTCAGCGTGCAGACCACCAACCGGCCCGGCAGCCTGGACGTGTTCGGCCGCACCAAGAGCCTGGTGCTGTCGCAGACCATCATCGCCGGCGTCTCGTTCGTGAAGGGCTCCACGGCGTTCAAGCCGCCGGAACTCGAATTCCGCGCCGCCGTGGCCTTCAACGCCACTTACGTGCAGGTCCCGGAAAAGCGGGTGCTGTCGGTGCGGCCCACCGAGCCCACCCACCGCAACGACGGCTGGATCGGCCTGCAGGAAGCCTTCGTCGACTACCACATCCACAACGTCTCCGACCGCTACGACTTCGACAGCCTCAGGGTCGGCATCCAGCCGTTCTCCACGGATTTCCGGGGCTTCCTGTTCCAGGACAACCAGCTGGGCGTGCGGCTCTTCGGCAACCGCGACAACAATCGCTTCCAGTACAACCTGGCCTGGTTCCGGCGCCTGGAGAAGGACACCAACTCCGGCCTCAACGATATCAAGCAGCGGCCGCGCCATGACGACATCTTCGTGGCCAACCTCTATCGCCAGGACCTGCCGTTCCCGGGTGTCACCTCGCAAGTGACGGTGGTCCACAACCGCAACAGAGAAGCTGGCCGTATCCATCTGGATGACAACGGTTTTCCTGTTCGGCCGGCGCTGATCGGCGACCTGCGTCCACGCGAATACGACGTCACCTACCTGGGCTATAACGCCGACGGCCACGTGGGGCGGCTGAACCTCACGGCCTCGGCCTATGCGGCGCTGGGCAAGGACCGCAATTCGATCTTCACCTCCAGGCCCGCGAAAATCCGCAGCTTCTTCGTCGCCGCCGAGCCCTCCTATGATCTCGACTGGATGCGGGTCAGGGTCTCGGGCCTCTTCGCGTCGGGCGACAAGAACCCCTACGACAACAAGGAAACCGGCTTCGACGCGATCTTCGAGAACCCGCAGTTCGCCGGCGCCGACACCAGCTACTGGATCCGCCAGACCATCCCCTTCGCCGGCGGTGGACGGGCGGTGGCGGTCAACGGCCGCAACGGCGTGCTGAACAGCCTTCGCTCCTCGAAGGACGAGGGCCAGTCGAACTTCAACAACCCGGGCACCATGCTGCTTGGCGTGGGCGGCGACGCCGACATCTCTCCCCAATGGCGGGTGAGCGCCAACATCAACCACCTGTGGTTCGCCAACACCTCGGTCGTCCAGGCGTTGCGTCAGGAAGGCTCGATCCCCAAGGCGCTGGGGTGGGACTATTCCGTTGCGGCGATCTACCGTCCGAAGATGACCCAGAACGTGGTCCTGCGCGCCTCCGCGGCGGTGTTCGATCCGGGCAAGGGTTTCGGTGATCTGTTTGCCCGCAAGGGCGCGGACAACGCCTATTATTCGGTGTTGCTCAATGCGATTCTGAGCTTCTAGGGACGTCATGGCAGGCTTGCGCAACAGAGGCTGGTGGATGGGGGCGCTCGTGGCGCTGACCCTCGCCGCGCCCCTGACCCTGCGCGCCAGCGAAGAGGAAAAGCCGGTCAAGCGGATCTATCACGCCGCCCCGGCCGCCCCGCTGGGCCAGACCGAGGAGCAGGCGCAGGCCAAGAGCGTGGGCTGCATCAGCTGTCATACGGCCTCCGACGCGGCGACCATGCACGTTTCGTCCACCGTCGTGCTGGGCTGCGTGGACTGCCACGGCGGCGACGCCAACGCCACCGCGCCGGCCAGCCTCGGCAAGGCGACGGCGGGCTACGCAGCCGTGCGCGACCGGGCCCATGTGCTGCCGCGCTTCCCCAAGGCGTGGCATTACCCGCATTCGGCCAACCCAAAGCAGACCTACACCCTGCTCAATCGGGAATCGCCGGAGTTCATCCGCTTCGTGAATCCATCGGACTACCGGGTGGCGCGGCAGGCCTGCGGAGCCTGCCACATGGAGCTGATCGAGAAAGCCGAGCGGAGCCTGATGGCCACCGGCGCCATGTTCTTCGGCGGGGCGACCTACAACAACGGCATCGTCAATGCGAAGAACTACATACTGGGCGAGGCCTATACCCACGAGGGCGAAGCCGCCCGCGTGCTGTCGCCGGGCAACCCGCCCGGCACGGTGACGCCCGAACAGAAGGCGCGCGGCGCGCTGCCCAGCCTCTATCCGGTGCCCACCTGGCAGGTCACCCCGCCCGGCGACATCTTCCGGGTGTTCGAGCGCGGTGGGCGCAACATCAACACCAGCTTCCCGGAGATCGGGCTGCCGGACTCCCTGGGCGCCCTGCAGCGTCTGGAGGAGCCGGGCCGGCCCGACATCCGCCAGTCCAACCGCGGCCCGGGTACCGGCCTGCGGGTGGCAATCCCCGTGCTCAACGTCCACAAGACGCGCCTGAACGACCCCTTCACCTGGTTCATGGGCACCAACGACCAGCCGGGCGACTACCGCCAGTCGGGCTGCGCGACGTGCCATGTGGTCTATGCCAACGACCGCGAGCCGCGCCATGCGCTGGGCCTCTCGCAATATGGCCGAGACGGCCAGTCCGCCCAGGCCGATCCGACCATCGACAAGACCGAGAGCGGACACCCGATCAAGCACGCCTTCACGCGGGCCATCCCGACCTCGCAGTGCATGAGCTGCCACATGCACCAGCCGAACATGTTCCTGAACACCTACCTCGGCTACACCATGTGGGACTACGAGAGCGACGCGCCGTTCATGTGGCCCGAGCGCCAGCGATATCCCACCGAAGCCGAGATGCGGAAGGTCCTGGACCGCAACCCGGAGGGCGCCGCGCCGCGCGGGCTGTGGAGCAGCCTCGACTTCCTGCGCAACGTCTTCGATCTCAATCCGAAGCTGAAGGACACCCAGTTCGCCGACTACCACGGCCATGGCTGGAACTTCCGCGGCATCTTCAAGCGCGACCGCGAGGGCAACCTCCTGGACGCCGACGGCAAGGTCGTCGCCAACGACGATCCCGAGAAGTGGCGCAAGAAGGGCGAGGACGCCTTCGTCCAGCCCGGGACCAATCCGGGCAAGGCGGTCCACATGATGGACATCCATGCCGAGAAGGGCCTGCAGTGCGCCGACTGCCACTTCAGCCAGGACAGCCACGGCTCGGGCCTGATCATGGGCGAGGTCGCCAACGCCGTGGAGATCGGCTGCCGCGACTGCCACGGCTCGGCCTCGGCCTATCCGACGCTGCGGACCTCCGGCCCGGCGGCCGATCCCAAGGGCAATGACCTGACCCTGCTCAGGAATTCAGACGGCCAGCGCCGCTTCGAGTGGATGGAGCGTGACGGCCGGCGCGTGCTGATCCAGCGCTCCATCATGGACCCGAAGCTCGAATGGCAAGTCCATCTGGTGAAGGACTCGGTGGATCGCGCGAGCCCGGACTTCAATCCGCGGGCCGCCCGGGCCAAGCTGATGTCGAAGATCGCCAAGGACGGCAAGCCGTTCGCCTGGGGTCCGGGCGTGGCCAAGGAGGAACTCGCCCACAAGGACGGCGAGATGGAATGCTTCGCCTGCCACACCTCTTGGACCACCTCCTGCGGCGGCTGCCACCTGCCCATCGAGGCCAACTGGAAGACCAAGAGCCACAAGTACGAGGGCGAGCTGACGCGGAACTACGCCACCTACAACCCCCAGGTCGCCCGCGACGACATGTTCCAGCTGGGCCGCCACATGACCACGAAGGGCGCGACCATCGCGCCTGTCCGCTCGTCCTCGGCGCTGATCCTGTCGTCGACCAACATCAATCGCGAGCGGATCTACAGCCAGCAGCCGCCGATCTCCTCGGTCGGATTCTCCAGCCAGGCCTTCGCCCCGCACTTCCCGCACACGGTGCGCAGGACCGAGACAAAGACCTGCACCGACTGCCATGTCTCGGCGGCCAACGACAACAACGCCATCATGTCCCAGCTGCTGCTGCTGGGGACCAACTTCGTGAACTTCGTGGGGCTGAACGCCTGGGTCGGCCTCGACCAGGGGCTGGAGGCGGTGCGGGTCACCGAGTGGAGCGAGCCGCAGGCGGTGTTCGGATCATACCTCCACAAGTACGCCTATCCTGACTTCTACAAGCTGCACGTGGAGAAGAACGGCCGCGAGCTGAAGACCTGGCGGCGCGGCCCGGTGTTCACCAAGGGGATCAAGGGTGGCGAGACCGACGCGGCCGAGGACATCGAGAACATCCACCAGCGCACGGAAGGCGCGGCCCGCTGCCTGCAGCTGCGCGGCGAATACATGTACGTGGCCGAGGGCAAGGGCGGCTTCCGGGTCTATGACGTGGCCTCCATCGCCAACAAGGGCGTCTCGGAGAAGATCGTCACCGCGCCGTTCTCGCCGCTGGGGAACGACACGCAGGTGGTCTCGAGGAACGCGACCTGCATGGCGCTGCCGACCAACCAGTCGATCGCGCCCGGGCGGAACACCCCGGAGATGCGGGCGGCCAACCAGGAGCAGGCCTTCCACCCGATCTACCACTACGCCTTCGTCACCGATGCAGAGGAAGGCTTGATCGCGGTCAATGTCGACACGCTGGCGGACCGCGATCCGCGCAACAACTCGCTGAAGCGGGCGGTGACGTGGAACCCCGGCGGCCTGTTGAAGGGCGCGCGGCACATCACGCTGGGCGGCCACTACGCCTATATCGCCGCGGACGCCGGCCTGGTGGTTGTCGACCTGGACGATCCCCTCAAGCCCAGGGCCGTGACCACCATCCCGCTGCCGGACGTGCGGGCCTCGGCGCTGCAGTTCCGCTACCTCTTCGTGACGACCGCGCGCGGTCTGGAGGTGGTCGATGTCACCCGCCTCAACCAGCCCCGGCTGGTGGCCGGCGCGACCGTGCCGCTGGCGGACGCGCGGCGGCTCTATGTGGCGCGGACCTACGCCTATGTGGCGGCCAAGAAGGACGGGCTGGTCATCATCGACGTGACGTCTCCCGAGCGGCCGCGCATCTATCAGAAGGTGGATTTCGGCGGCCGGATGAATGACGCCGAGGATGTGGTGGTGGGCTCCACCAACGCCTCGCTGTTCGCCTACGTCGCCGATGGCCGCAACGGCATGAAGGTGGTCCAGCTGACCAGCCCGGCCAGCCAGCCCAACTTCTATGGCTTCTCGCCCCCGCCGAAGCCGGAACTGATCGCCTGGGCCAGGACCCCATCGCCGGCGCTGGCCATGTCCAAGGGCCTGGACCGCGACCGGGCGGTGGACGAGACCGGCCACCAGATCGCGGTCTTCGGGCGCCTGGGCTCGCGCCCGTTCAGCCGTCCGGAGATGGAACGCTTCTTCCTCGACGCCTTCGACCGCCCCTACAGCGTCACCGACGCGGCCGACCTCTCCGCCTGGCTTGGCCCGGCGCGCTGAGTCTTCGGGGCCTATATCCGCGCCATGAGCGACGCGAAAATCAGCGGCCTGAACCATGTGACCCTGTCGGTGACGGACCTGGATCGATCCGTCACGTTCTATTGCGAGGTTCTGGGGTGTGCGCTCAGGGCGCGGTGGGGCGAGGGGGCTTACCTCGAGGCAGGCCCATTATGGCTGTGCCTGTCCGTCGATACGACCGCGCGTCCTGCCGAGAGACCGGACTACACGCACTTTGCATTCGACGTGGCTGCGGATCACTTTGAAGCTCTGTCCGACCGGGTCCGAGCGCACGCGACCCTTTGGAAACAAAACAAGAGTGAGGGGGCGTCGCTCTATTTCCTCGATCCGGACGGGCATCGCATGGAGCTGCACGTCGGCTCGCTGGCGTCTCGCCTCGACGCCTATCGGGCCAACCCCTCCAGCGGCGTCACGATCTTCTGAGGAAAAGAGTCCGGCGGAGACGCCGCCGACTATCAACCGTATTCGCTGTCGTCCGTCTCGTACCCATCCGGCGTAGGCCGCAGTCAGGCCGCTGCGGCGGTGAGGGCCACTTTGCGTAAGGTCTTCCAGTTCCACGGCAAAAGCTCATCGATCCGGTGAGCTGGATGGGTGGCGATGCGAGCGAGCACATCGGCCAGCCAAGCGTGGG
>CANJXI010000100.1 GCA_947478785.1 Caulobacteraceae bacterium | reverse complement strand
TTCAACGCCGCATCCATCGATGCCCTGCTGGCGCTGGCCGAACGCGTCGGGCCGCAGGCGCAGCCGGGTGCCATCGAACTGCGCACCGGTGCGGGATCATACTGGCTCAGCGGCAAGGACATCGACGGGGTCGCCGCGCGCTATCCCGAACTGGCGCTAGCCCTGCTCAAGGTCCGGGACGGGCGCGCCTATGCCGCGTGATGCCGTCTCGATCAACGCGCTGCTGTGGCGGACCTTCACGCCGGCCATCGTGGTCGTGGCGATCGCGCTGGCGGCCCTGGTCTACAGCCGCCTCTATGACACTATCCTCGACGGTTTCGACCGCAAGCTCGTGACCACGAGCGCGCTCACAGGGGCGCTGATTGATCCATCGGACCACGACCGGCTGATATCCACCTGGATGCCCGGGGTCGATCCCGTGTTGATGGAAGAGACCCAGGCCTACCGGCGCAACGTGCTGCCGATGAGGCAGATCAAGAAGGACCTCGGCCTCACCTATCTCTATTCCCAGGTCATCGGCGGCTCGAAGGACATCTGGTACGTCCTGGACGCCAACCAGGGCGATGACCACTCGCAGATCGGCTCCGAGGACGTGATGACGCCCGAGACCCTGGCGGGCCTGAAGGCGGCGACGGCGCGGGGCACGGTCTATGTCTCCCCCATCGAATTCCAGGTGCAATGGGGCCTGCTGAAGACCGCTGCCGCACCGATCCTCGGCCAGAACGAGGAAATTACCGCGACGGTGGGCGCGGACGTGAACATCTCGGTGATCCAGGTGGCCTCGCAGAACGCCCTGTTAGCCAGCGCCCTTATCGGTGTCGCCTCGCTGATGGCCTGCGCGCTGGTCACGCTGATGATCATGCGCCGCGTCGCCCGACCGATCGCCCGGCTGAAGGCCGACGCGCTGCGGATTGCGGCCGGCGACCGCGCGCCGCCGGCACCGATCACCTCCCCGCGAGAGGCGGCCCGCCTGCGCGACGCCCTGGGCACCCTGGCGGAGGACCTCATGGGTACCATGCGCGCGGCCCGCGCCGGCTCGGTCGCCGACGATCGAGCGCGAAATCTCGAACAGTTGACAGCGGCCCTCTCAGACAACGCAGCGCCGTTGGCCGTCCTGGTCGACAATCCCGCAGTCCTCGCGGTCTGGATCGGCATCGAAGGCGAGGGCCCTGAACCCGGCCTTGCGCGCCGCGGGATGACGCTGCTGGCGGGTCGTATCGCCGCCGAACCGGCACTGGCGAAGGACTGGGCCGCCCTGGTGGGCGGGCAGTCCGGCACCATCCTGGTGTTCGACCGGAAGTCGCGGACGGTCAGCCTGACTGGCGAACGGGCGGTCGATCTGTGGATCGACGGCGTCCCGACCTCGCTGGCACCCGGCGCGCGCCTGTCCCTGGCCCCAGGGGCCATGGTGGAGGCGGCGACGCCCGGCGGTCCGGCTCCCCTGGCCTGGGAGGCCCCGGCATGATCGGCGTCGAGGTCCTGGAGCGCCTGTTCGTGCTGCGCGCCACGCCACCTTTCCAACGGCTTGATGACAGCGAGCTGCTGCTGATCGCCCAGCACGCGCGGCCGCGTGCCTATGCGCCGGGACGGACGGTGATCGCCGCCGGAACCATCGCTGAGGCCCTGTTCATCCGGATCGGCGGCAGGGTTCGCCTGGCCAAGGCGGAGGTCCTGCCGGTGTTCGACGCGGCCGGACTGCTGTTCGGGCTCGCCGCGCCCGCGGACTTCGTCGCCGGGTCAGAGGGGCTGGAGACCCTGGTGATCGCCAAGCCGCACGTCTTCACCATCGCCCGCGAGTGCCCCGAGTTTGTGGTCGGCCTGCGCGGCCTGATGGAGGCGGCGCGGACATGACCACCCGAGGCATCTTCCTGTTGCTGATCGTGCCGCTATTCCTGCTGCTGGCCGGCGTCAACGGCGCGCTGCTCTACCTGTGGGAACGGGGCGAAGCCGCCCGCGGGCTAGAGAACCAGGCCCTGGCGGCGGCAGTGACAACCGCGGCCTTCGCCGCCTCCAGCGATGACCTGGCGCGGGCCCTCGCCGAGCCTGGACGGAACAAGGCGATCCGGTTGGCCACTTCCAACATCACCGGGCTGGACGGCCTCTACATCGTCACCCCGGGCCAGGCGCCGCTGCGGATCGCTGGCCCAGGGACCCAGGCCAGTCTGGAGAACCTGTCGGCCCCGACGGTGCCGACGGCCCTGCCGATACGGGCCAACGCCGCCGGATACCGTGTGGCGACCGCCCTCGTGCCAACCGGGCGGGGGGACTACGTCATCGCCCAGATCGACGCTGAGGCGCTGTTCGCCCAGGTGGCGGGCCTGGAGCGGCTAATCGCCGCGCTGTTGGCCGGTGCCGGGCTGGTGGGCTTGCTGTTGGCCTGGTTGGTCGCGTCCAGGATCCGGCGGGAGCTGTTGCGCAATAGCGCCATGATCGAGGCGATACGGAAGGGCGGCCCGCCGGTGTCTGTCGAGGGCCTAGCGATCCGCGAGACCCTCGAGCTGGCCCAGGCCGTACGCCTCATGCAGACCAGCGTCGCCGGGCGCATGACCCGCGGTGACCGGGAACTCGCTGCCCGTGACCGCGAGCGCGACGAGGCAGGCGCCGTCGCCGACTTCCGCCAGAGCGCCTTTCCTCCATGCTCTGCGACCGCCGCCGGTCGGGCGGTGGCAATACGGACTCTGGGCGATCCGCCCGCCGGATGCTTCTTCGCCCTCTGCGAACGGGAGGGGCGAGGCGCGTTGGTACTGGGCGAATGCGCCGGCGATGGACCGGCCGAGGCGCTGGCCCGGGCGCGCTCGGCGCAGCGCTATTTCGAGCACGAGGCGCTTACCGGTTCGACAGCAGACGCCGTCAGTTTGGGGCAGCGGGCGTTTGCCCTCACGCGGGTCGAGTGGCGGGAATGGTCAGCCGGGGACGACGGGGCCGTGCCCGTTGTCCTGGCCCTACTGGACGGTACAAACGGTGGCAAGGCGGAGGTCTATGCCGCCCGCGCCACAGGACTTTCGGCGGACGCGATCGCCGCCGATATTGTGATCCTGCTGGAGGCCAGCGGTTTTGTCGCAGTGCTAGGCGAGAGCAGCCAGCCCTGAGTCTACATCCGCCTCGATGGTGAAGATGGTGGTAAAGCCGCTGATGTCGAACACCCCGCGAACCGAGTCCGACAGGCCGGTCAACACCAGCCGATGGCCGTTCGACCGGGCGGCCTTGGCGGCGATGAGCAGCACACGCAGCCCCGCGGAGCTGACATAAGCCATCTCGGCGAGGTCCAGGATGGTGGCCGGGTTCGACTGCACCCGGGTCGGTAGCACGGCCTGGAGGACGCTGGCGGTGTTGCTGTCGAGCCGACCGGAGGCCGTCACGACCAGGACGCCGCCACGGGTCTCTTCACTGATGTCCATTGGTGCCGCCCGATCCTGCCGCCACGACTGGCGGCGCAGCGCAGTATCGTGGAGATTGAGATATAATTCCACGCGGTTTATGGTCAGATGGTGGATCTCCGTAGGGGGGCGGGCGGTATGATATCGGACTTCTCCCGCATACTCTCCGGTGGCCGCGCCGGTTTCCCCAAGGTACTGGAAGCCCTCGAAGCCCATCTTGACGCCTACGGCGTGCCAGCCTCCGCTATCGCCCCGGTGATGATCGCCGCGGACGAATTGATCAGCAATACGTTGGACCATGGCGCTCAGGGCCGTGATCCACCCACCGTGGGCGTGTCCGCTACCGTGACGGACGGTCGAATCTCCGTGCAGCTGATCGACGACGGCGATGCGTTCAACCCCCTGGACAAGGCGATCCCCGACACGGGCCTGGCAGTGGAGGAGCGGGCGATCGGCGGCCTGGGCATCCATCTGGTGCGCAGGCTGATGGACACCGTCGCCTATGACCGCGTCGACGGTCGCAACCGATTGTATTTTTCGAAGACATATACTCCACAGTCTTCGTCGAGACCGTGATGCCGTTCTGGTCTGTCTCAGAAGAAAGCTCGCTCAGGTGTCACCCGCGCGTTCGGGGGAAACTGCCCAAACCGGTCGCCAAACCCAAGTAGGGTGTTGTCAGCGCAAATTGGGTCGAAACCCGCCGCCCTAGGATTACTCGGCCGTGTCCCACCTCGTGATGTAGCTGCGGCAATGGATGCTGACAGGCCAAAGCCAACAGTTCTCCGGCCGCCACCATTAGCTGGATGCCGTAGGCATTTGGACGCGATGGTCGCGAAGATTGGCGGCAAACGGCTGTGTCAGTGGCGGGCGGTCGACAATGACGGCGAGGTCATCGGCGTCCTGCTCCAGAAGCGCCGCAACAAGGCCGCCGACCGCCCCTTCGTCGGTTACGGACGGAGGCGCACAGGACGGGGGCGGCCGCGCCCGCGGCTGCGTGATCAGGTGGCTGATGCCGGGACTTCTATGACCTGCCCGAGTTGAGGTGCCAGCACCTTCGAGAGCCCTCAGGCCTCCAGTAGCCGCTCGCTGAACGCGCCGCGCATGCAGTGGTCCGAGCTCATCGCCGCCGCATAGCCGCCGGCGTTCAGCAGAGCGATGCGGTCCCCCTCGACCAGCGGCGGCATAGGCTGGCCCGCCGCCCAGATGTCCAGCGCCTCGTTGATGTTCCCGGCGATCGTCACCGGCCGCCAGGCCGCGGGAGCCAGATCCCGCGGGACGCAGGCCACCGGCTCGCAGGGCAGGTCGTAAAAGGCGGGCTCGGGCGCCAGGTTGAAACCCCCGTCGACACTGGCGAACACGACGTCACGCTTCATTTCCACATTGGTCACCGACAGCACCAGGAGGCCTGCGTCCTTGACGATGTAGTCGCCCGGCTCGACGGCCAGGGTTACGTTCCGGCTGCCCAGGCGCCGCTTCAGGGTTGCCGCCCACCGCGCCATGTCCAGAGGCAGATCGCCCGGCTGGTGCGGCAGGCCCAGGCCGCCGCCGAGGTTTACCGTTGTCACATCCGGCAGATCATCCAGGAAGGCAAGGCCCGCCGCCACGGCCGCCTCCCAGTCCGCAAGTTGCCCGTCGAGATACCCGCAGCCTACGTGGAAGTGCAGGGTGCGGATCGTCAGACCATTGGCCTGCGCCGTAGCCAGCGCCTCGCTCCACTGCTCGCGATAGATCCCGAACTTGGTGACATGCTGGCCAGCGTAGATCAGGCGCGCGTTGTCCCCGTAGCCCACACCCAGGGCTGGATTGACCCGCACGCCGATGTCGCGGCCGGGCGCGCGTTCACCGACTCGGCGGATCATGCCGATCCCGTCGCAGTTGATGTTGAGGTCCGGGTGGGCCAACAGCCGCTCCAGGTCGCGGTTCGAGACCCCCGTGCCAGTGAAGCTGATGTCGGCGGCGGCGAACCCGCAGGCCAGCGCCCGGTCCAGCTCGTTGGGAGAACAGATGTCCACGCCGCACAGCCCTGAGCACGCCAGGGCCCGCAGCAGCGGCTCGAACCGGTTTGCCTTCATGGCGTAGTACAGCCGGAACGGCCGCCCGGTCTGCGCCAGTCCGTCGCGGACCCGCGCCATGTTCGTCAGCAACCGGGCCTGGCTGTACAGGAAGAGCGGCCCATCGACCGCTTCCGCCAGCCTAGCCACGTCATGGCCCGCCAAATTGAGCCGGCCGTCCACGAATCCGAGGTCGTCCCGCGCCCACCAGAACCCTCCGGACTTCGGCCAACTCACAAGCCCAGGTCCGCAAGCCACGCCCGCCCTTCGGCGCTCACCGGTTCTGCGCGACCGATGATCCATCGCCGGCAATTCGCCGCGCCGCAGTGGCATGCGAACTGGCGATAGAGCACGTCCTCGGTGACCGCGTAGTCGATGGTCAGCGCGTCGCCAGCCGCCGTGTCCCGCAGCGTCACCAGCACGAAACGGTCCATGTCGAGCCGACAGTTGGGATCGCAACTGTGGGACAGATACCCGATGACGCGCGTGCCCGAGATATGCTGGCCTGGCCCCACCTGCAGTGTGTGCTGGAGCAACTCCGGCCCGATAATCCCGTTGAATTGATGAATTGCCTCATGAGCCGTTCTGGCGACGAGGGTGCGGACGCCACACCCGAGTACCGCGCTGGCGTGCCAGACGCGAAGGCCGTCCGTCGCGTCCACCAGATCGGGCATGGCCGAAGACGTCATACTTTCGCGACCTGCGGCAGGCTGTCGGCAAGCGCGTTCGTGGTCAGGACAATGCCTGCGAGGAGAGACACGAGAGCGAAGATTTCGGACATTGAAGAGGTCTCCTCAGTGCGAACCTCAAAATCCATACCCGCCAGCCTGTACCCGCTAGCCCGTCTTATTCACGGTGGCCCTAAAAACGGGTCGGCGGACATAGCGTAACGCGTTGTTTTGGAATAGGATTCGGTTGCTTAGACCAGCCCATTCCCACGACGCGGAGGCGCCACGCCCGCCATGGATGACGATACCGGCCTTCTGTTCGATCTGCCAAGCGTGGGGCGCAAGAAAGTCAGCGCGGCCTTCGATGGCGGGCGCATCACCTCCGACGGCGGGGTTTCGCTGCTGGCCCTGGCCGACCGGCGGATCGGCATCGTCGATCGGATCGCCGGGCTGATCGCCGATCCCCGCGATCCGGCCCTGGTCACCCATTCGGTGGCCTCGATCCTGCGGGCGCGGGTTCTGGCCATCGCCTGCGGCTACGCGGACGCCAACGACCTGGATCACCTGCGCGGCGACCCGGCGTTCAAGCTGGCCTGCAGCCGGCTGCCTGACAGCGGCGGCGACCTCTGCTCGCAGCCGACGGTCTCGCGCTGGGAGAACGCGCCGGACCTGAAGACCATCATCCGCCTGACCTATGCGCTGGTGGACGCCTGGTGCGCCAGCTACGCCCAGGAGCCCGAAGCCGTCACCCTGGACATCGACGACACCCTGGACGTGGTTCACGGCGCCCAGCAGTTGTCGCTGTTCCACGCCCACCACGACGAACGCTGCTTCCTGCCGATCCACATCTACGACACCGCCACCGGCCGCCCCGTCGCGATGATCCTGCGTCCGGGCAAGACCCCCTCGGGCAAGGAGGCGGCGGGATATCTGCGCCGGCTCCACCGGCGCATCCGCCGACATTGGCCCCATACGCGCCTGACCATCCGCGGCGACGGTCACTATGGCCGGCCCGAACTCATGGACTTCTGCGAGACCCACGGCCTCGACTATCTGTTCGGCGTCACCGGCACGAAGGCCCTGGCGGCCAAGGTCGAAGACACCGTCGATCCCATCCGCGTCGAGCGCGCCCAGACCGGCGCGGCGGCCGTGCGCGGCTTCGCCGAGACCCGCCACGCCGCAAAGTCCTGGAAGAAGGAGCGCCGCGTCGTCGCCCGCATCGAGGCCACGCCCCTGGGTCTGGACATCCGCTACGTCGTCACCTCGCTCCAGGCCCCCAGCCCCGAGGACGTCTACGCCACCCTCTACTGCGCCCGCGGTCAGGCCGAGAACCTGATCAAGCTGCACAAGTCCCAGCTCAAGAGCGACCGCACCTCCTGCCGCTCACCTCTGGCCAATCAGATGCGGCTGATCCTGCACACCGCCGCCTACTGGCTGATGCTCACCGTCCGCGACGCCGTCCCCAGGACCCGCGCCCTGGCCAGGGCCGAGTTCGCCACCCTGCGCCTCAGGCTGCTGAAGATCGGCGCCCGCGTCCGCGAAACCACCCGCCGCGTCCGCATCGCCTTCGCCGCCGCCTGTCCCGACGCCGCCCTCGTCCGCCACCTGGCCATCGCCCTGCGACCCGCCCCCGCCTGACCGACGGGGCCAAGCCCCAAAACCGCCGAACCCTTCGTCCCAACCCCCTCGGAGATCAAAACCTCAGGCCCAGCAGCGATGAAAAAGGCGCAGCGAGAACCCGCGCCTGACGCTCAACCCCACCCAAACGCTGACAATCCGTCGTCACCGTGAATAAGACGGGTTAGGGAAGCTGTGCAAGGTATCGAGACCATACGCGATTCTGCACAGCGAGAGATTGCTCAGGCAACAGGGGCGATTAGATCGACTGCGCAGGCCCTCGCCCAAGGTGCCGACGCTCTCGCAGGCGCCTCCTACATCGGCGAACGGCTACAAGGGTTTGAGCTGCGGGTTGAGGCCGCCGCACAAGCCGCAGAGCAACTTCGCGGTGAGCTGACCACAACAACTGAACGGCTTGCGCGGGCTGGCGCTGAGGCCGCAAGCGCACTTGAAGGGGCTGGGCGCGGACTATCTGCGCAAGCGCAGACGCGAGCCAACGAGTTCGAGCGAGAACTGTCGGCCGCAGTGACAGCCCTCGAACAGACTCTGATCTCCTTCCGCGGAGAAATGGAACGGATCCGTGTCTAATCAATCTATCGCCGATGGTCATGCCGCCGTTCAGATTCGCAAGGAACGTGTGCACACCACGATGCTAATTGAGCTTCTGGCGCTGCTAATATTCTTGGCTATGGCGTTCGCCTTTGTACTCAAAGAAGAGGGGGATAGGGCGAATCCTTGGAAAGAAAAGCATGATCAAGTCCTCGCCCAACTTCATTTAGCTGAGCAGAAAATCGCTGGACTGCGCAAAGACATGCGAGTGATGAAAATAAAATTGGAGAGTCTGGAGCAAACGCTGAGAAGCATCTTGGCAGCCGGCCCCCTCGCGGCGCAGGCAAACGATCAGGTGGTCCTTTCAAAGAGGGAATTCGACAAACTGGCTGCCGCTCTAGCGAACTCTGAGGCAGTTATCGTCGAACAAGGTAAAGCGAACGACGATCTAAGAGGTCGCATCAAGGGCGGGGTGGGACTTCCCGCATGCACTGTTACGGCCGGGTCCCTTATGCGCATTCACCTCTTATCTGATGGTGCCTTCAGAGCCGAACCGAGTTGGCGTGCAGGTGCTACGGACACCGTCCGAAAAATCCCCGGACTGGCCCAACTGACCTCGGGAAGTTCGCTATCGGCCGGATCGTTCCGCACCTATTCTGCGCAGGTCCTTCAATGGGGCAAGAGCCAGAGTACCAAATGCATGTTCCGGGTTCGCGCGGTGCGAGATCATAATGACGCCCAAAAATTCAACGCTCAGGTGAAGGTCTTGGAGTCCGCCTTCTACGTTTACCGGGAATAGATCCATGTCGGACATCATCAGAGCTTTGGATGGCATTGCTCGCGAGGCGAGCCGAATATCCCGTGACGTGGCACAGGCGCAGGCCAGAAAAAATCGTTCGCAGCCTGCGTTACCGCTAGCGCGTTTGCCTGCGAGTGCTGTTCTCTCTCCCTACATTTTACCCCTGCAAGCTCAGGAGATTTCCAAGGCGGACCCTTTGCCGCCGTCATCCAATCCTGCGGCCGGGCCTAAGTTCGGTCGCTCAGATCACATTGTCCGAACGTTGATCGATAGGCTCGGCATAACTGCAATTATGCGGCTCTTCGGGCTCCGCCGGTGAGGAGTGCCTCGCTGCGAATTTTGATTGCTTGGGTCTTCTTGTTCGTTTGCTGGAGTGGGTGGCCGGTAGCAGCGGTCGAGAGCATTCTGCACGGGCGGGTCGTCGGCGTTGCGGATGGCGATACGATAACGGTCCTTGTTGACCGTCGGCCGATCAAAGTTCGACTGGTTGAGATCGATGCTCCAGAACATGACCAGCCTTGGGGAAATCGCTCAAAGGCAACCCTTTCGGGCCTTGTATTTGGTCATGATGTTGAACTCAAAGTCCGTGGCTTAGATCGCTATGGGCGATCACTGGCGCGGGTATTCGTGGGCAATTTGGATGTAAACGCTGAGATGGCTAGGTCGGGTGCGGCTTGGGCCTACCGCCAGTATCTTACCGATCCATCGATCCTTAAGCTTGAGGCCGCCGCACGAAGTGCGCGTCTAGGCTTGTGGTCCCTACCGCCCTCGCAAACTGTCCAACCCTCGGAATGGAGGCATCCCGCCAAAAAGGCCGGCGCGGGGCTGAGCCGCGCCGGACCAATTACTTTGCTTGCTGCGCCCGGCGCGAAATGCGGAACCAAACGATATTGCAGTCAAATGACGAGCTGCTCAGAGGCGAAATTCTTCCTACAGCAATGCGGCGTGCGCTCGTTGGACGGCGACGATGATGGTGTGCCGTGCCAAGTGCTATGCGCACGATGAAATCAATTCGTCACCGCGAAAGCTGGAAAGTTCTGGCTATATCGCAAGTATGGTCCGGGTCGTGTCCCATCGCGTGGTGTAACTGCGGCGTCGTGATCACCGCGATCTCCGGCGGGGCCGGGATCGTTCAGCTTGCCGGGATAGACAGGCTGACGAGGGGATCATCGCTCAAGGGGGCGAGGGTTTCCAGGGTCATGTAGCGGG
>CANJXI010000099.1 GCA_947478785.1 Caulobacteraceae bacterium | reverse complement strand
GTAGACCTCCGGCACTTCCTGGGCGAACAGCTTGGCCATGAAGCCGCCGTGCGCGCGGCTGAGCAGGATCTGCGGGCCCTTGGTCTCGCGGCGGACGTCGTAGATGTAGCAGCGGATGCGGTCGCCGATATTGAAGTTCTCGCGCGGGATCGACTGGTCGCGGCGCGCGATGCCCTCGCCCCGGCCCAGGTCGACGACGATGTTGCCGTATTCGACGCGCTTGACGGTGCCGTTGATGATCTCGCCGACCCGGTCCTTGAATTCCTCGTACTGGCGCTCGCGCTCGGCCTCGCGGACCTTTCCGGTCACCACCTGGCGGGCCATCTGGGTCTGCACCCGGCCGAACTCGAAGGGCGGCAGGACCTCCTCGTAGGTCTTGCCGACCACGGCGTCCTTGTCGGTGCGCTTGGCGTCGGCCAGGCGGATGATGCCGACCGGCTCCACGGCCGGGACCTCTTCGCCCTCCTCGTTGATCGTCGGCTCATAGACCACGTCGTCGGGCACCACGGTGACGACGCGCGTGACCAGGGTCTCGCCGGTCTTCTGGTCGATCTTCACCCGGATGTCGTGCTCGGCGCCGTAGCGCGAGCGGGCGCCCTTCTGGATCGCTTCCTCGATCGCCTCGATGACGATCTCGCGGTCGATGGACTTCTCGCGGGCGACCGCGTCGGCGATCTGCAGAAGTTCAAGCCGGTTGGCGGAAATGCCGGTCAGGCTCATGGGGTGATCCTCTTACTCGGAAGTGGGTTGTTCGGATTGCAGGCGCGCGGCGCGGACATCCGCGCCCCGCTTCATCAGTTGGTCGGTCAGGACGAGCTTGGCCTCGACGATCCAGGCGAAGGGCACCAGCGCGGTCTCGTCCTCGCCCTCCAGGTCGATGGCCACGGCGTCGCCGTCGACGCCGGCCAGCACGCCCTTGAAGCGCTTGCGGTTCTCGGCCAGCCGGTCGAGCTCGATGCGCGCCTCGTGGCCCTCGAAGGCCGCGAAGTCCTTCAGCCGGGTCAGCGGCCGGTCGACGCCCGGCGAGGACACCTCCAGCGTATATTCCCCGGCGATCGGGTCGGCGGCGTCCATGATCTCCGAGATCGCCCGCGAAAGCCGGGCGCAGTCCTCGACGTTCATGTCGCCGTCCACCGCGCGTTCAGCCATGATCTGCAGCCGGCGCACGTGCTCGCCGCCCATCAGCCGCAGGCGCACGATCTCATAGCCGGCGGCCTCGGCCACGGGGTCGAGCAGCTCCAGCAGGTTCAGGTCCTCGGCGGTTTTCCCACGCATGGGCTTTTGGCCTGGTCTCCGGCAAAGAAAAGAGCGGCCGGGCCGGAGCCCGCCGCTCGTAGGCGCCATACAGCGCAAACGGACGATGTTGAGGGGAATATAGGCGGTTAGGACGGGTTTGTCAGCCCTTTCGACTCAGGCGCGGAGTCGCATGCCGACGGCAGGGCTGAAGTCCGGATCGGGGTCGCGCTGCTGGGGCCTGTGCCAATTTCCTGCGCTCGTCCTTCGACGTTGGCTCAATCGCAATTTCGATGATGCCAGTAGGTGCCTGTGCAGGCATCTTCAGATGCCCTCCTGGGCTTCTATCTCATGGTCAGATGCGGCGGCAACGTAAGGTGCGCCAGAGAAGGTCCTCGGTGACTGAAGACGTTCGCCGCAATGCCCTCGCCTGATTGACCGTTGCGTTCAGCGCCACGCCGAGCCACCTCGCCGAGAGGACTTTCAACCCCTCATCCGACCTGCATTCGCAGGCCACCTTCTCCCACAAGGGGAGAAGGTGGCACGAAGGCGCAGCGCCTATCACTCTATTTGTTCATGTTATGTTCGATCCGCTGGAGCTGGCCCGTCCGAAACCGCCCCACCCAGGCCATCAGCGCCTCCAGGTACTTCCCAAGATACGTCCGCGTCGCCTCGTCCGTCAGCCTGCCCTCGCCGTCGAACTTCTCGTGCGCCCGGAACACCAGAATCTCCGGCTGCGGCATGCAGTAGGAGTTGGTGAACTCGAAGGCCTGGCGAAGCTGGCTCTGCCCGCGCGCCGTCCCCGCCTGGCCCGGCGAGGCGCCGATGATCCCCACGGGCTTGCGGCCCAGCGCCGCGTCCTTCGCCGGGCGCGAGGCCCAGTCGACCGCGTTCTTCATGACGCCCGGGACGCCGTGGTTGTACTCCGGCGTCACCATCAACACCCCGTCGGCCTCGCGGATCGCCTGTTTGAAGGCCGCCACCCCGGGCGGATCGCCCGCAGCTTCCACATCGCCGTCGTAGAGTGGCACGCCCTTCAGGTCGAAGACGGTGAGCAGCATGCCCGCGGGCGCGAGCTCGACGCAGGCGCGCAACAGGGCGCGGTTCAGCGATCCCTGGCGCAGGCTGCCTGCGAAGCCCAGGATGCGGACGGGTGAGGATGGCTCGGTCATGCCCCCACTATGCGCCGGCGGCCTTTACTCAGCCACGCTCTTCGCCCACAGAGCGCGCCGTCCTCTCTGTGTGTTTGAAAGGCTTCCCATGGACCTGTCCAAGATCCCCGTCGGTATCAACCCGCCCTACGACGTCAACGCCATCATCGAGATCCCGCAGGGCGGCGAGCCGGTGAAGTACGAAATCGACAAGGAATCGGGCGCGCTGTTCGTCGACCGCTTCCTGCACACCGCCATGTTCTATCCGGGCAACTACGGCTTCATCCCGCACACCCTGGCCGACGACGGCGATCCCATGGACATCATGGTGGTGGGCCAGACCCCGGTGGTGCCGGGCGCCATCATCCGGGCCCGGCCGATCGGCTGCCTGATGATGACCGACGAGGCCGGTGGCGACGAGAAGGTGCTGGCGGTGCCGGTGGACGCGCTGCACCCCTTCTACACGGGCGTGGACAGCTGGCGCTCGCTGCCCCGGATCCTCACCGAGCAGATCGCCCACTTCTTCCAGCACTACAAGGACCTGGAGAAGGGCAAGTCGGTGACCATCGCCGGCTGGGCCGACCCCGAACAGACCGCCGACCTGATCCGCGCCTCCATCGAACGCTACAAGCAGGCGGGCTAGGTCCGCACGAAATCCAGGAACACCGGGGCGCAGTCGCCCAGGCGCTTTTCCTCGTAGCGGGTGGTGATGTGGTCAGCGGGCGGGGCGCGCCAGTCGTCGGCGCGCTCGGCCGTCCAGCGGAAGGCGGGGCTGGCGGTGATATGCTCCAGCGCCCAGTCGACGTAGTGCGCCACGTCGCTGGCGAAGCGCAGCGGCGCACCGGACTTCAGCAGGCGGGCGAACTCGGCCACGGTTTCGGTCTGGATGATCCGGCGCTTGTGATGGCGGGTCTTCGGCCAGGGGTCGGGGAACAGGACGAACGCCCGGTCGAGGCATCCGTCCGGCAGGCGCTCCATAAGTTCGCGCGCATCGCCGTCGTGGACCCGGACGTTGGAGAGCCCGGCTTCGTCGATGTGCCGCACGGCGCTGGCGACCCCGTTGATGAAAGGCTCGCAGCCGATGATCAGCGTGTCGGGGTGCAGGCCCGCCTGGGCGGCCATGTGTTCGCCGCCGCCGAAGCCGATCTCCAGCCAGACCTCGGCCGCCTCGGGCATCAGCGCGCGGGGATCGAACGGCCCCGCCGGCGGACGGATCGTCGGCAACAAGGTGTCCAGCAGAGCCGCCTGGCGCGGCTTGATGGGCCGCGACTTGATGCGGCCGAAGGTGCGGAGGACAGGATGCGCGTCGGACATGGCGCCGCCTCTAGCCCAGCCGGATGGCGACGGCGAGGCCAAGGGCGATCGTGCACACGATCCAGACGGCGATGACACCTATCGCGGCGACCCGGCTCACCGGGCGGTCGGCGGCGGCTTCCGCGGCGGCGCGGTGATCGGCCAGCACCTCGCGCGGAACCAGCTTCAGCGCCATCCACAAACCCGCCGGAACCAGCAGCAGATCGTCAACAAGGCCCAGCACGGGAATGAAGTCGGGTATCAGGTCGATCGGTGAGAACGCATAGCCGGCCACCGCCAGGGCAAGCGCCTTGGCGTACCAGGGCGTGCGCGGATCACGGGCGGCGAACCAGAGCGCGTGGGCGTCGCGCTTCAGCCCGCGCGCCCACGCCCTCAGAGTCATCGGACCTACGCCAAACCCTTCAGCTGATCCGCCAGGTCGGTCTTTTCCCAGGAGAAGCCGCCCTCGTTGTCCGGCTGGCGGCCGAAGTGGCCGTAGGCGGCGGTGCGCGCGTAGATCGGCTTGTTGAGACCCAGGTGCTCGCGGATGGCGCGCGGGGTGGCCCCGCCGATCATCTCCGGCAGCGCCAGCTCCAGCTTGGCCGGATCGATCTCGCCGGTCTCGTGCAGGTCGACGTAGAAGCTGAGCGGCTGGGCGACCCCGATGGCGTAGCTGATCTGGATGGTGCACTTGCGCGCCAGGCCGGCGGCCACGACGTTCTTGGCCAGGTAGCGGCAGGCGTAGGCCGCCGAACGGTCCACCTTGGTCGGGTCCTTGCCCGAGAAGGCCCCGCCGCCGTGCGGGGCCGCGCCGCCGTAGGTGTCGACGATGATCTTGCGGCCGGTCAGGCCCGCGTCGCCGTCCGGCCCGCCGATCTCGAAGCGTCCGGTCGGGTTGACGTGCCACTTGGTCTTCTTGGTCAGCAGGCCCGTGGGGAACAGCGCCTCGATATAGGGGCGAATTTCGCCCTCGATGCGCTTGGGCGTGGCCATGTGGAGGCCCAGGCGCTTCTTGTGCTGGGTGGAGACCACGATCTGCAACACCTCCACCGGCCGGCCGTCCTCGTAGCGCAGGGTGACCTGGCTCTTGGCGTCGGGCTCCAGCACGTGGCACTCGCCCGAATGGCGCACCTCGGCCAGGCGCCTCAGGATCTCGTGGCTGTACTGCAGGGTGGCCGGCATCAGGGCCGGGGTCTCGTCGCAGGCGTAGCCGAACATGATCCCCTGGTCACCCGCGCCCTCGTCCTTCTTGTCGGAGGCATCAACGCCCTGGGCGATGTGCGCCGACTGCGGGTGCAGGTGGCAGGCGAACTTGGCCTTGGCCCAGTGGAAGCCCTTCTGCTCGTAGCCGATGTCCTTGATCGCCTGGCGGACCTTGGGCTCCAGCCCCTTCACGATCTCGCGGGTCAGCGCCTTGTTCTCCGCGGTCGATCCGCCCGGGCGACCGGCGCGGACTTCGCCGGCCAGCACGACGCGGTTGGTGGTCACCAGGGTCTCGCAGGCGACGCGGGCTTCCGGCTCGACGGAGAGGAAGGCGTCCACGACGGTGTCGGAGATGCGGTCGGCGACCTTGTCCGGATGGCCCTCGGACACGCTTTCGGATGTGAAGATGTAGTTGGAACGGCTCAAGGCGCTGGGCTCCGAAAAAGGCTGCGCCCGCCGCGACGGATCGGCGGGCCCTACGGGTCGGACAGGCCTATAAAGAAATCTTTATGTGAAGCCAAGCGAGCTGTTGGGCGCCTGGTCAAACCTCGGGTGCGTCCCCAGGGTCGATCATCGAGCGCACCAGGTCGAGGATCCGGCGGCGCACGCGGTGCTGGGGGATGCGCGGAAAGGTCGACGCCAGCTCCAGGCCCTCGGGCGTCATCAGGAAGTCCTGGACGGTCTCGCGCGGCAGGTTCGAGCCGGCGGGCTCCGGCGTATCGCTGAGGCCTTCGTAGAAATAGCCGATGGAGGTGTTGAGCGCGCGGGCCATCTCCCAGAGCTTGGAGGCGCTGACCCGGTTGGCGGCGCGTTCGTACTTCTGGACCTGCTGGAAGGTGAGCCCGATGGATTCCGCCAGCTTCTCCTGGCTGATCCCCAGTTCCTTGCGGCGCATGCGGATGCGTAGGCCCACATGGCGGTCGATGGGGTTGGGCGCCCGGTCGAGGTCAACTTTATCCATACCCGGCTACCCTTATCCAAGCGCGAGCGCGCACGGAACCGCTGACGCCTGCGTCATCTAATCGCGGTCGGCGAACGCGACAGCCCAATGCTGTGCAGCCGGAAAGCAGCAACATCACGGCGAATAGTCCATCCCCGATCTTCGAAAACAGGGTCGGCGGCGGCGCGCCCGGCAGGCGCGCGTCGATCACGCCCAGAACGCCCAGCCCCAGACGGGCGCCGGGCCGGGTGCGGCCGTAGCCGTCGATCACCGCCGAGACGCCGGTGGGCGTGGCGCGCACGATCGGCAGCCCCTCCTCGATGGCCCGGTAGCTGGCGATGTTCAGATGCTGCAGCGGACCGATGGTAACCCCGAACCAGGCGTCGTTGGAGATGTTGAGGATCCAGCCCGGACGTATCCCCGAGCGCCGGACCGCGTCGCGGGTGAAGCCCGGGAACAGCGCCTCGTAGCAGATCAGCGGCTGCACGGCGCCGGCGCCCCGGAGGCGCATCGGCCTGGGAAGCGGTCCGGCGGTGAAGTCGTCGGGCATGTGGACCAGGCTGCGGAAACCGACCCGGCCGGCCAGCTCGCCCAGCGGCATGAACTCGCCGAACGGCACCAGCCGGTGCTTGTCGTAGATCCCGGTCACCCTGAGCGCCTCGCGATCGCGGGTGAGCGCCACCAGGCTGTTGAAATAACGCAGCTGGCCGTCAGCGCCCATCGCCACGTGGTTGGCGCCCATCAGCAGGGTCTGGCCCGGAACGATGACGTCGCGCAGCCGCTCGGCGTATTCCGAACCCGGCGCCAGCAGATCGTCGATCACAGCCGGCAGCGCGCCCTCCGGCCAGACCACGATGGCCGGGCGGGCGGCGGCGGGCCGGTTGGTGAGGACCGCGTAGGTCTCGAAGATCGACCGGAGGTTCTCGGGCTTCCACTTGTCCTTCTGGTCGATATTGGCCTGGACCACGCGGATCAGCGGCGCGTCCGGCGAGGGCGGCGCGGCCCCGCCCAGGCGCGCCAGCCCAAAGCCGTAGAGGGCGGCCAGCCCGGCCACGGCCGCCGCCGTAACCCCGGCCTTGGTCCGCCCGGGCGCGCGCGCGCCCAGGACCGCCGGCGCCGCGGCGATGGCCAGCGTGATCCAGCTCAGGCCATAGGCGCCGGCCAGGGCCGTGGCCTGCGAGGGCGCCGAGCCCGCCCGCCAGCTCTCGCCGGGCAGGTTCCAGGGAAAGCCGGTCAGCACATGGCCACGCAGCCACTCGCAGCCCGCGAAGGCCCCCGCGAACACCAGCGCCTGGCCAAGCGCACCCGGGTTGAGCACCCGAAAGATGAGCCCCGCCAGGCCCCAGAACAGCGCCAGGCCCGAGGCCATCAGGACCAGCGCGAAGGGCGCCATCCAGCCCTGGTTGGCGGCGTCCACCATGAACGGCTCGGTGATCCACCAGACGGCCACGGCGAAATAGCCGAGCCCTCCCAGCCAGCCCCGGAAGAAGGCCGAACGCCAGGGCCGCGGCCCTTCGGTATTCAGCAGCCCGAGCAGCAGGGCGTATCCCAGCAGGCCCGGCAGCATCCCGAACGGCGGATGGGCAAGCCCGGCCGCGACGCCCGCCAGCACCGCCAGGCCCCGGGCCGGCCATCCCGAGAGTCGCGCCACCGGCCGGATCAGGGGGCCGGCGGAGCGGCGGGCGGGACGCGGCGCACGCGCACGCGCTTCACCCGCCGTGGGTCGGCCGACATCACCTCGAGCGTGAAGCCGCCCGGATGGTCGATCACCTCGCGCCGCTGCGGCACCCGGCCGGCCAGCGCATTGACCAGGCCCGCCACCGTGTCGATCTCCTCGTCGAGGTCGGGCGGCGCCAGGTCCACCCCGTCGCCGATCACCGCCTCCAGCTCCTCCAGCGGCGCGCGGCCATCGACGATCCAGTCCTCGCCGTCCTGGGCGATGGGCGCGAAGCCCTGGTCGTCGGCCTCGTCGTGCTCGTCGGCGATCTCGCCCACCAGGGTTTCCAGAAGGTCTTCCAATGTCACCAGGCCGTCGGCGCCGCCGAACTCGTCGATCACCAGGGCCATGTGGCTGCGCCGGGCGCGCATCTGGCCCAGCAATTCGGAGGCGCGCATCGAGGCCGGCACATAGAGCAGTTCGCGCAACAGGTTATGGCGGCCAGAGAGCACCTGGGCCTCGGGCCTCGGCCGCCGCGTCTTGCTGGCCAGGAGCTTGAAGACGTCCTTGATGTGGACCACGCCCACCGGATCGTCGAGCGTGTCGCGGTAGACCGGCATGCGGCTGTGCTCGGCCTCCACGAAGCGGGCGACCAGTTCGGCGAACGGACAGGAGCGGTCGACGGCGACGATGTCGGCGCGGGGCTTCATCACGTCATCGACGCGCAGGTCCTGGAAGGCGCGGGCGTGGCTGACCAGTTCGCCGGTGGCCGCGGTCGGCGGCTCGGGCGCGCCGTCCTCGCCATCGGCCGGGGGCCGGCTGCGGAACCGGTCGAACAGGCTCAGCACGCCACGGCCCTTGGTGGGTTCGCCGGCGCCGGGCGGGTCAGGGTCGGTGGTCATGGTCTCCTTCACCGGCCGCGTAGGGATCGGGAACCCCCAGTCCGGCCAGGACCTGACGCTCGAGGCCTTCCATCGCCTCGGCCTCGTCGTCGTTCATGTGGTCGTATCCTAGTAGGTGCAGCACCCCGTGCGCCACCAGATGCTGCAGATGATGGACAAGCGGCTTGCCTTGTTCCGCGGCTTCCCGCGCGCAGACGCCATAGGCCAGCGCCACGTCGCCCAGGAACCGCTCCGGATTGGGCGGCGCCGGGAAGGACAGCACATTGGTCGGCTTGTCCTGGTCGCGGAAGCGCAGGTTGAGCTCCCGCACGGCCGCGTCGTCGGCGAGCAGCAGCGTCACGCCTTCGCCGTCCGCGCCCTCGGAGTTCAGGGCGGCCTGCGCCGCAGCCCGGGTGATAGCCACGGCGTCGGGCAGGGCGGCGGTCCAGGCGGCGTCCTCGATCTCGACGTCGATCACGCGCGCTGTCCGGCGGCCTTGGCCGCGTCCGCGTCGTAGGCCCGCACGATCCGCTCGACCAGCGGGTGGCGGACCACGTCGGCGGCGGAAAAGCGGGTGATGGCGATGCCCTTGACCCCGTCCAGCAGGCCAACGGCATGGGAAAGACCGCTGTCGCGCGGATTGGAGAGGTCGATCTGGGTCGGGTCGCCCGTGACCACCATGCGGGCGCCTTCGCCCAGCCTGGTCAGCACCATCTTCATCTGCAGCCGCGTGGCGTTCTGGGCCTCGTCGACGATGACGAAGGCGTGGGCCAGCGTGCGGCCGCGCAGGAAGGCGATGGGCGCGACCTCGATCTCGCCCTTCTCGCGGCGGCGGCGCAGTTGCTCTGCGCCCAGGATGTCGGTCAGCGCCTCCCAGACCGGCGCCATGTAGGGGTCGACCTTCTCGGTGAGGTCGCCGGGCAGGAAGCCCAGCCGCTCGCCGGCCTCGACGGCCGGGCGGCTGACGATCAGCCGGTCGACCTCGCCGCGCAGCAAGAGGCCCGCGCCATGCGCCACGGCCAGGAAGGTCTTGCCGGTGCCGGCCGGGCCCAGGCCGAACACCAGTTCGCAGTTGGCCAGGGCCTGCAGATATTCGGCCTGCATCGGCGTCTTGGGAGCGACCTGGCCGCGGCGGCCGACGGGCAGGGTCCCGGGGCCGCCGGCCCCGTTGCGGGCCTGGCCGATGGCCACCCGCACGTCCGCCTCGGCGATCTCCAGCCCCTGGTCGGCGCGCTCGGCGATCGCCTGGACGACCTTCTTGGCCTGGGCCCGGCTCTTCGAGTCGCCGCTGAGCTGGACGCCGCCGCCGGGGGTCTCGACCAGCACCCCGAAGGCGTCCTCGATCAGGGCGGCGTGGCGGCTGTTGGCGCCGGCCACCGCGCGGGAGGCGGCGTCGGACAGGGTGATGAATTCGGGCGCGCGGCTCACGCGGGTTCCAGTTCTCCGGCCAGCACGCCGCCCAGGCTCATCCGGGCGGCTTCCTCGACCCGCACGGGAACGATCTGGCCGAGCATACGATCCGGCGCCGTGGCGTAGACCGCCTGCAGGTAGGGGCTGCGGCCGATCAGCTGGCCGTCGTGGCGGCCGCGCCGCTCGAAGAGCACGGGCAGCACCTGACCCACCTGGGCCGCGTTGAACGCCCGCTGCTGTTCCTCCAGCAGCGCATTGAGGCGGGCCAGCCGTTCGTCCTTCACGGCCTCGTCCACCTGGCCCGGCATGGCGGCGGCCGGCGTGCCGGGGCGGCGCGAATATTTGAACGAGAAGGCCGCCGCGTAGCCCACCTCGCGGACCAGCGCCAACGTCGCCTCGAAATCGGCGTCGCGCTCGCCCGGGAAGCCCACGATGAAGTCGCCGGAGATCGCCATGTCCGGGCGGGCGGCGCGGATGCGCGCGATCAGCCGCACATAGCTCTCGGCCGTATGCGCCCGGTTCATCGTCTTCAGGATGCGGTCCGACCCGGACTGCACCGGCAGGTGCAGGTACGGCATCAACTCAGGCAGGTCGCCGTGGGCGGCGATCAGGGCGTCGTCCATGTCGCGCGGGTGGCTGGTGGTGTAGCGGATCCGCTCGATGCCCTCGACCTCTGCCAGCCGGCGAACCAGGGCGGCCAGTCCGCCGTCACCGGCGTAGGCGTTGACGTTCTGGCCCAGCAGGGTGACCTCGCGCACGCCCTTTTCGGCGAGATCCCGGGCCTCGGCCAGGATCGCCTCGGCCGGCCGCGAATATTCGCCGCCGCGCGTGTAGGGCACCACGCAGAAGGTGCAGAACTTGTCGCAACCCTCCTGCACGGTCAGGAAGGCCGTGACGCCCGAGGGCCGGCGCAGCGGCAGGGAGTCGAACTTCTCTTCCGGCGCGAAGTCGGCCGACAGCCGCTCCCCCCGCGCCCGGTGCGACCGGGCGATCAGCTCGGGCAGCTGGTGATAGGCCTGCGGCCCGACCACCAGGTCCACGGCCGGCTGGCGGCGCATGATCTCCTCGCCCTCGGCCTGGGCGACGCAGCCGGCCACGGCGATGGTCATGCGCGGGCCGCCGGACGCCAGCTGTTCGGCGCGCATCTCCTTCAGCTTGCCGAGCTCGGAATAGACCTTCTCGGTGGCCTTCTCGCGGATGTGGCAGGTGTTCAGCACCACCAGGTCCGCGCCCTC
>CANJXI010000098.1 GCA_947478785.1 Caulobacteraceae bacterium | reverse complement strand
TGCATCATCGCCGTCGCACCGGCCGCCGGCGTCGTGGTAGTCCTCTTCATGGCGTTGCCTTTCTTCGTGGAATCAGCACCCCGAGCCTACCGGCTCAAGGCGGGCAACGCCGACCCCCTCCTATTTCAACATTCCTCGGGACATCCCCCACGTAGGCGCCCAGGTTGTTCACCGGATTGCCCTCGATCCGCGTCCGCACCCAGGCAGGAACAGCCGTCCTTGGCACGCCGCAGACGACCTTGCGGTTCAGCACCTCATAGCCCGGGCCCAGCAGCGCGGTCATGGCCTCGACCACCCGCGGCGCCTGCTCCACGAACCCCAGGCGCGCCTCGAACCCATCCAGCAGGTTGCGGCCGGGGCGCGGATTGACCCCGATGTACTGCGGATCGGCGTCGAACTCGGCTTGCGTGAGGAACAGGCCCGCGCCGAAGTCCCGCGTGGCCCTGATCTCCGCCAGCAGGTCGGAGGCCGCCGCCGGATCCACCGGCTCGGCGAACCGGTGCGCCCCATCGGCGATGAAGTCGGCGATCACGGCCTCGCCCAGCGGCCTCGCCGCGAAGCTCTGTGGTCGCGCCACGGCGTTCATCGAGGGATCTCGCGCATGCGCTCCACAGGCCGCGATTTGGTTTAACCCAGCGTTACTGGAGCATGTCCCAGGCCAGCGGCTCACCCCGCTTCAGGTCGCGGGCGGCGGTCCGCCCCAGCACCTTGTCCAACTCGGCCGGCGGCAACCCGTTGCCGGGCCGGATCGAGCGGACGTTTGCGCGGCTGAGCGGTTCGCCCGCCTTCACGTCGGCGGAAACGTAAAGCGAGCGGCGGAACTGCAGCGAGCCGCGCTCCGAGCCCAGCACGTCATAGTGCGCGCGGCCCAGCGCCCGCCAGGCGTCCTTGCAGTCTGCCACCAGGCCCGCGAACTCGGCGGGCTCGAGACTGAACGCCGCGTCCGGCCCGCCGTCGGCCCGGGCCAGGGTGAAATGCTTCTCGATCACGCAGGCGCCCAGCGCGATGGCCGCCACCGAAGCCGCGCTGCCATGGGTGTGGTCGGACAGCCCGATGGGGCTTTCGAACCGCCCGGCCATGTCGGCCACCGTGCGGACATTGGCGTCGGCCATCTCGGCCGGGTAGCTGGAAACGCAATGCAGCAGCACGACGCCCGCCGCCCCTGCCTCCAGCGCGGCGTCGCGCGCCGCCGCCATTTCGGCCAGGCTGGCCATGCCGGTGGAGATGATCAGCGGCTTTCCCTTCGCCGCCGCATAGCGGATCAGCGGCAGGTCCACCGCCTCGAACGACGCGATCTTGAAGGCCGGCGCGCCCAGGCTGTCCAGCAGGTCCACCGCCGTCTCGTCGAAGGGGCTGGAGAACAGGGTCACGCCCCGCTCGCGCGCCCGCTCGAAAAGCGCCGCATGCCATTCGAACGGCGTCTGCGCCTCCTGGTAGAGGTCATGGAGGCTGCGGCCATCCCAAAGACCGCCGGTGATCCGGAACTCCGGCCGGTCGACGTCCATGGTGATGGTGTCGGCGGTATAGGTCTGGATCTTGATCGCGTCGCAGCCGGTCGCCGCCGCCGCGTCGATCATCGCCAGCGCCCGGTCCAGGCTGCCATTATGGTTCCCGGAAAGCTCACAGATCACATAGGGCTCGTAAGCCCCGCCGATCCGGCGCCCGGCGATCTCGATTTCAGGCATCATGGCCCGCTCGCCTCAACCACAAGTGCGCCAGCTTCAAGATTCTGAAGAACCTTTTCCCATACAGCTTCCAATCGCCTCACCAAGGCCGTGTTAGCGGCGTTGCCAATTCGGACCCAGACAATCGCCGGCGCCGGGCGGCGGGTCATTGCCCACTCCACAAAGTCGTGATCCTTCGTAAGGATCACCGCGCCCATGCTGATGGCTGTATCCCAGATCACTTGGTCTGGCGCCGAAAGCAGGCCGAGGTCCGCGAGGTGTAGCGCCTGGTGTCCCTGCCCTGCGATCCAATTCGCCAACGCGATCGGAAGCTGGGCGTCGACGATGAATCTCACGCCGCAATGACAGCCGTTCCCGCAACCTGCGCGGCCGCATAGGCCAGCACCGCGCGGATATCGTCCGGCTCAAGATATGGGAATTCCGCCAGAATCTGCTCAGCGGACATGCCGGATGCAAGCATTTCCAAGACATCTTGCACGCGAACGCGAAGTCCGCGGATACAGGGGCGTCCGCCCAGCTTGCCGTCTTCAAATGTGATGCGCTGGAGCAAATCGGTCATGAGGTAATTATACCCCATAGCGGTGAGCGGACCTAGTTCGCGCTCAGGGCAGCAGCGACGGCCCGTCCGAACCCACCCGCCTCGGCCGGCTCCCGGCCACCACGCCGATCGCCACGCCGGCGCCCAGCCCGACCATCGCGGCCGCCGAAAAGAACCGGATTCCCAGCCCCAGCGCCAGTCCGCCGCCGAGCGCCGCGCCCACCAGGGCCACAATCCCGGCCGTCTTCAGTTCGTCTTGCATGGAGAACTCCGGAATCGCCCTTACATTACGGCCATGAGCCAAGATCGTTCCGAACCCCGCTCCGTCCGCTGCCTGATCGTCGGTTCAGGCCCCGCCGGTTATACCGCCGCCGTCTACGCCGCGCGCGCGCTTTTGCAGCCCGTGCTGATCCAGGGCATCCAGCCCGGCGGCCAGCTGACCATCACCACCGACGTTGAGAACTACCCGGGCTTCGCCGACGTCATCCAGGGCCCCTGGCTGATGGAGCAGATGCAGGCCCAGGCCGAGCACGTCGGCACGGAGATCGTCAACGACATCGTGCTCACCGCCGATCTGTCGCAACGCCCGTTCCGGCTGACCACCGACAGCGGCCAGGAATGGCTGGCCGAGACCCTGATCATCGCCACCGGCGCCCAGGCCAAGTGGCTGGGCATCGCCTCGGAGCAGAAGTTCCAGGGCTTCGGCGTCTCGGCCTGCGCCACCTGCGACGGCTTCTTCTATCGCGGCAAGCAGGTGGTCGTCGTCGGCGGCGGCAACACGGCGGTGGAGGAGGCGCTGTTCCTCACCAACTTCGCTTCCAAGGTCACCGTGGTGCACCGCAAGGACGAGTTCCGCGCCGAGCGAATCCTGCAGGAGCGCCTGTTCGCCCACCCGAAGATCGAGGTCGTCTGGCAGAGCGTCCTCGACGAGGTCCTGGGCTCCGCCGATCCCCTGGGCGTCACCGGCGTGCGGCTGAAGGACGTCAGCACCGGCGAGGCCCGCGACCTGCCCTGCGACGGCGTGTTCATCGCCATCGGCCACGCCCCCGCCTCGGAACTGTTCAAGGGCCAGCTGACCATGGACGCCTCTGGCTATCTGCAGGTCAAGGCGGGGTCGGCTTCCACCGAGATCGAGGGGGTCTACGCCGCCGGCGACGTCACCGACGACATCTACCGCCAGGCGGTGACCGCGGCCGGCATGGGCTGCATGGCCGCGCTCGAGGCTGTCCGCTTCCTGGCCGAGGAGGACCACCGAAAGGCCAACCACCCGATCAGCCACCACGAGGCCGAGAAGATCGGCGTCTGGTGACCTTCAGCCGGCCGGCGGCGGCTCGCTGGCGGCCGACGTGCGGCTGGGCTTGGCCGGCGCCGGCTTCGCGCCGGGCGCGGGTGGCTGGGACGCGGCGGGCGGGTCCAGGCCCTTTTCCATCGCCGCCAGGCTCTCGTTGATCTTCTTGACCTCGTCGGCCGTCGGTTGCCGGCGCGTGGCGTAGATGGTGCCCAGCACGCGGGTCCGCTCGCCGCCCGAGGCCAGCGGATCGACGACGTTGTACGTGCGCACCTCGCCGGCCACCGCCAGGGTGATCCTGCGCTCGGCCGGGATCCCCTGGCGTTCGGGCGAGAAGACCCCGCCCTGGGTGCGCGGGTCGTAGCCGGTGAGCAGCGCCTGCGAGAGCTCCGCCTCATGGCCCGCATAGCGCCCGATGAAGGCCGGCGGCTCGCCCCAGGGGCCGGTCCAACGATAGAAGATGTGCTGGCCCACCTGGGTCATCTTGACCAGCGTCGGCGCCCAGTAGGGCGACACATAGGCCGCGTGATAGTGGGTGGCGGACCCCACGGCCCTGTCGACATAGCCGTCCAGCGCCTTGCGCGCCACGTCCTCCACGCGGCGGAAGATCGCCGCGTCGGGCGCCCAGCGCAGCGAGCCGTCGCAGGTGAAGGTGAACTGGCAGCCGGTGGGGCGGGCCGCGCCCTGGAACACCACGCCGCAGATCGACTTGGGATAGGCCGGGTGGCGCACCCGGTTCAGCACCACCTGGGCCACCGCCTGCTGGCCCTTCAGGGGCTCGCGCGCCGCCTCGTAATAGATCGCCTGGGCCATGCAGTGGACCGCGCGTTCGCGGTCGCTGGCGTCGGTCTGCAGCACGAAGGGCCGCATCGGACGGATCGGCAGGTTGGAGAACGGCCGCAGCGCGTTCACCTCGGCCGCCGCCTGGCCCTCGACCGCCTGCCCCTCGACGGCCAGGCCCAGGTCCGGGATGTGGTTGAGGTCGAGCGTCGCCCAGCCCAGCGGCCGGCCCCAGAAGTCGGCCCGGCGCACGTTCGGCTCGTGGCGGCGCGCGAGCTCGCGCGTGGCGGGATCCAGCGCGGAGACGGCGTCCAGCACGGCCCGGGCCGAAAAGCCGTGAGCGGCGGCCTTCGCCTGGGTTGGGGTGAGCTCATGACGGTTCGTCGGCGCGCACGCGAAAAGCGCGGCGCTCGCCAAGGCCGCCGCCAGGATGGCGCGGCCCCAAGGTTGGATCCGGCTCAGGATCAGATCGTCCCTCTCTTGGGCAGACCGGTCGGTCTGCGCGCGCCTCACGGCCAGGATGGGACCGTAAGTCGGCGAAAACGTGGAAAACGCAAGACCCGGGCCAACGCGCGGCCGCCCCCGCCTGCGCCGAACATGGGCTGTTGCGCCCGGCCCCCCGGCCTTCCATGCTGCAACCTACGGTGGCCTGGGGGCGCCGGACGCCGGGGAGCCGCAAATAAGCATGACGCGTTCGGTCTCGCCGCTGCGGTTCGTCCCGCGCCGCTCGCCGCCCTTCTGGCAGGCGCTGGCGATCAGCGCGGCGTCGATCGCCGGGGCCATCGCCGCCCGCGCCCTGCTGCTGGGCGTCGACAACGCCGCGGGCCTCTCGGCGAGCTATTTCCCGGCGCTGATCCTGGCCACCCTCTACGCCGGGCCGGCCTGGGGTTGGATCACGCTCGCCACGGTCCTGGCGATCGGGATCGTCGCGCCGTCCACCGTCACCTCCACCATCTCCCGCGAGATGCTGATCCTCCTCTACGGCCTCTCGGGCGCGGCCACGGTGATCGTGCCCTCCGCCTTGCGCGAGGCCCTGCTTCGCCTGGACGAATCCCAGGCCGCGGAGCGCAAGATCCAGGCCGACCTGGCGGCCAGCGAGGCCCGGCTGAAGGTCGCCCAGGACGCTGGCGGCGTGGGCCTGTGGGATTGGGATCTGGCGAGCGGCCAGGGCCGCTGGTCGCCGGTGGTCTATCGCAACCTGGGACTCGATCCCGCCAGGCCGCCCAGCATGGCCGACATGTGGGGCCGTATTCACCCCGACGATCGCCGGCGGGTCCAGGACGCCAACGCCGACGCCCAACAGGCGGGCCGGCTTGTGGAGGTGGACTACCGCGTCGTCCACCCGGACGGCTCGATCCGCTGGCTGCTGTCGCGCGGCGACATCCTGCGCAACGACGCCGGGGAATACGACCGCGCCGCGGGCGTGCTCATCGACATCACCGAGCGGCGGCAGGCCTTCGAGCAGATGCGCGATTCCGAGGCCCGGTTCCGCGCCCTGGCCGACAGCGCCCCCGTGCTGATGTGGGTCTCGCGCACCGACGGCAAGCGGGAGTTCGTCAACCGCGCCTATGTCGACTTCCTGCGGGGCGACTACGAAACCGCCATCGGCTTCGACTGGCGCGATGTGCTGCACCCCGATGACCTGGACCGGGTCCTTGAGGAACAGGTCCGGGGCGAAGCCTCGCGCGAGGCCTTCACGCTTGAGGCCCGCTATCGCCATGCCGACGGGGAGCACCGCTGGATCCGGTCGGTGTCGCAGCCGCGCTATGAGCCCGGCGGCGCCTTCGCGGGCTTCGTGGGCATCGGCTATGACATCAGCGACTCCAAGCGCGCCGAGGACGGGCTCCGGCGCATCAACGACCTGCTGACCGAACGCGTCGAAGGCGCCCTGGCCGAACGCGACAAGGCCGAGGCCGCGCTTCGCCAGGCGCAGAAGCTGGAGGCCGTGGGCCAGTTGACCGGCGGCGTGGCGCACGACTTCAACAACCTTCTGACCATCATCATAGGCGCGCTGGACATGATGCAGCGCCACCCGGCCGACGCCGCGCGCCGCGAGCGGATGGTGGAGGCCGCCCAGGGCGCGGCCCGCCGGGGCGAACGGCTTACCCAGCAGCTCCTGGCCTTCTCCCGCCGCCAGGCCCTGAAGCCCGAGCGTGTGCATGTCGACGACCTGCTGCGCGAGAGCGAGACCCTGCTGCGGCGCGCGGTCGGCGAGGCCGTGGACCTCTCCATCGTCCCGGCCGCGCCCGGCAAGGTCGCCAATGTCGACCCCAGCCAATTCGAGGCCGCGGTGATGAATCTGGTGGTCAACGCCCGCGACGCCACGCCGCCCGGCGGCGGCATCCGCGTCGAGAGCCGGGCCTGCGGGCTGCGGTCCGGCGAGGTGGCCGACGCCCTGGCCGGCGACTACATCTGCGTGGCGGTGCACGACACCGGCGCGGGCATGGACCCTGCCGTCGCGGCCCGGGTCTTCGAGCCGTTCTTCACCACCAAGGAGCCCGGCCGCGGAACGGGACTAGGGCTCTCGCAGGTCTATGGCTTCGCCCGGCAGAGCGGCGGGGCGGTCGCCGTCGAGACCGCGCCCGGCAAGGGGACCACCCTTCGGATCTATCTGCCGCTCGCCGACGGCGCCGCCGAGGCCTCGGCCGACAAGCCTTCCGCGCCGGCGGTCGAGCGCGGGCCCGCCCTGGCGGTGCTGCTGGTCGAGGACGAGGCGGCGGTGGGCGATGTGGTTGAGGCCATGCTGATCGACCTGGGCCACCAGGTGGTCCGGGCCGGCGAGGCGGACGAGGCCCTGCCTCTGCTTCGGGGACGCCAGCCCATCGACCTGCTGATCACCGACGTGGTCATGCCCGGCGACAAGAGCGGCGTCGACCTGGCCCGCCTGGCCGTTCAGCTTCGGCCTGGCCTGCCGGTCATCCTGTCGTCCGGCTACACCGGGGAGACGCTGAACGCGGCCAGCGAAGCGCCCTGGCCGCTGCTTCGCAAGCCCTACGATTCCGAGGCCCTGGCCGCCAGCATCCAGGCGGTCACCGACCGTCAGGCCGAAGCGATCTAGCATCCGGCCTTGCGTCCGCCGGCCATCGGTCTATATCTGTTGCACCACTTATGCTCTCAATGAGCATAATAACGTCGGGTTGTCTTTCGCCCGACGTTATTTAAGGCCTAAGAAATGCTCACTTTGAGCATAAGGGAGGATCCCATGGCCGCCGACGGATTTCAGTTCGCGTTCACGCCCGAAGTCGAAGCCGTCACGGCCCCCGCGTGGGAGAAGGTCAAGCATCACGTCACGCCCATGGAATGGCGTCTGCAGGCCCCGCTTATCGCCGAGATCAACCGGCTGAAGCAGGCGAAGGACGCGGTCATCCTGGCCCACAACTACATGACGCCGGAGATCTTCCACGGGGTCGGCGACTACGTCGGCGACAGCCTGGGCCTGGCCAAGGAGGCCGCCCGCTCCAAGGCCAGCGTGATCGTCCAGGCCGGCGTGCACTTCATGGCCGAGACCTCGAAGATCCTGTCTCCCGACAAGACCGTGCTGATCCCCGACCTCCGCGCCGGCTGCTCGCTGGCCAGCTCGATCACCGGCGCCGACGTGCGCCTGATCAAGCAGCGCTACCCCGGCCTGCCGGTGGTCACCTACGTCAACACCACCGCCGACGTGAAGGCCGAGACCGACATCTGCTGCACCAGCGCCAACGCGGTCCAGGTGGTGGAGGAAGCCGCGCGCCTGTGGGGCGTCGACCGGGTGATCATGATCCCCGACGAGTTCCTGGCCCGCAACGTGGCCCGCCAGACGACCATCGGGATCATCGCCTGGAAGGGCCGCTGCGAAGTCCACGAGCGCTTCACCGCCGCCGACATCCTGGAGGTCCGCGAAGCCTATCCCGACGCCGAGATCCTGGCCCACCCCGAGTGCCCGCCCGATGTGCTGGCGGTCTCCGACTTCGCCGGCTCCACCCAGGCGATGAACGACTATGTGCTGACCCGCAAGCCCAGGCGCGTGGTGCTGATCACCGAGTGTTCGATGGCCGACAACGTCGCCGCCGACGCCCCGTTCACCGAGTTCGTCCGGCCCTGCAACCTCTGCCCGCACATGAAGCGGATCACGCTGGAGAACATCTACGAGACCCTGCTGCACGGCCGCCACGAGGTCACCGTCGACCCGGCCGTCGCCGAACGCGCGCGGCAGGCGGTCCAGCGGATGATCGACCTGCCGCCGCCCGCCGTCCCGGCCCGCTATGACCTGGTCAAGGCGCGCCACCACGTCGATGTGGAACTGATCTGATGACCCGCATCGCCCACGACGGCGTGCTGGTGGTGGGCGCGGGCCTGGCGGGGCTCAGCGCCGCCCTGGCCGCGGCCCCGCGCAAGGTGCTGCTGCTCACCGACGCCCCGCTCAACCACGGCTGTTCCTCGGCCTGGGCGCAGGGCGGCATGGCCGCCGCCCTCACCGAAGGCGACACGCCGGAGCAGCACGCCGCCGACACCATCGCCGCCGGCGCGGGCCTGGTGGACGCCGCCATGGCGCTGCGGCTCGCCCAGGAAGGCCCCGCCGCCGTGCGCGCGCTGGCGACCCTCGGCGCGCCGTTCGACATGACCCCTGAGGGCGGCTTCGCCCAGAGCCTCGAGGCCGCCCACGCCCGGGCCCGCGTCGCCCGCGTCAAGGGCGACCAGGCGGGCGCGGCGATCATGCAGGCCGTCACCATCGCCGTCCTCGCCGCCCCGCACATCGAGGTGCGCACCGGCCACCGGCTGCGTGGCCTCCTGCAGGACGCCGCCGGTCGCGTCCGGGGCGTCATCGCCGAGACGAACGGACGCGCCGTCGAGATCACCGCGGCGGCGACCATCCTGGCCACCGGCGGCATCGGCGGCCTCTACGCCGTCACGACCACGCCCGCCGAGCTGAAGGGCGAGGGCCTGGGCCTGGCGGCGCTGGCCGGCGCCCGGATCGCCGATCCCGAGTTCGTCCAGTTCCACCCCACCGCCATCGACATCGGCCGCGATCCCGCCCCGCTGGCCACCGAGGCCCTGCGCGGCGAGGGCGCCGTGCTGGTCAATGGCCAGGGCGAGCGCTTCATGGCCCGCTACCACCCGCAGGCCGAGCTCGCCCCCCGCGACATCGTCGCCCGCGCCATCCACGCCGAGCGCCAGGCCGGCCGCGGCGCCTTCCTCGACGCCCGTCAGGCGGTGGGCGCCCACTTCCCCGAGGAATTCCCCGCGGTGTTCGCCGCCTGCCTCTCGGGCGGCGTCGATCCCCGGGTCGAGCTGATCCCCGTCGCGCCCGCCTGCCACTACCACATGGGCGGAATCGCCACCGACGCCGACGGCCGAAGCTCCCTGGCCGGCCTCTACGCCGCGGGCGAGTGCGCCGCCACCGGCGTCCATGGCGCCAACCGGCTCGCTTCCAACTCGCTGCTGGAAGCCGCCGTGTTCGGGGCCCGGGCTGGCCGCGCCGCCGCCGCCGAGGCCGATCCGCGCACTCAGCCGACCGTCCGGGTCTCCGCCCCCGACCTGCCCGCCGAACCGCTTGCCCAGCTCCGCCAGGCCATGAGCCGCGACGCCGGCGTGGTCCGCTCCGCCGAGGGCCTGCGCCGCCTGCTGGCCGAGCTCGACGCCTTCGAGGCGATCTACGGCCTGGCCGCGCCGCTGGTCGCCGCCCGCCTGGTCGCCGACTGCGCGCTGGCCCGCACCGAGAGCCGTGGCGGCCACTTCCGCACCGACGCCACGGCCCAACAGCCCCCGCGCCGGACCTTCGTCACCTGGGCCGACCTGCCGGGCAGCCGCGCGCTGCGCTACGCCGCCGAATGATCCCCGCGCTTTCGCCGTTCCTGGTCGAGCCGATCGTCAGGGCCACGCTGGAGGAGGACCTCGGCCGCGCTGGCGACGTCACCGCCCAGGCCTGCATCGACGCCGGCGCACGGCTGCAAGTGGTCTTCGCCACCCGCCAAGCCGGCGTGCTCTCAGGCCTCGACTGCGCCCGCATCGCCATGACGCTCCTCGACCCGGAGATTCGCTTCGAGGTCACCGCCGCCGACGGTGACCGGGTGGACCCTGGCGCCATCCTGGCCCGCGTGGCCGGCAATGCGCGCGCCATCCTGTCGGCCGAGCGCACGGCGCTCAACCTGCTGGGCCGGATGTCCGGCGTCGCCACGCTCACCCGCCGCTACGCCGATGCGGTCGCCACCACGAAGGCCCGCATCGTCGACACCCGAAAGACCACGCCCGGCCTGCGGCGGGTGGAGAAATACGCCGTCCGCTGCGGCGGCGGCCTCAACCACCGCTTCGGCCTGGATGACGCGATCCTGATCAAGGACAACCACATCGCCGCCTGCGGCGGCATCGCCGAGGCGCTCGGCCGCGCCAAGGCCGCCGCCGGCCACATGCTGAAGATCGAGATCGAGGTCGACAGCCTGGCCCAGCTGGAGGAGGCGCTGCCCCACCGGCCCGACATCATCATGCTCGACAACTTCGCCCTGGATGACCTGCGCCGCGCCGTCGCCATGGCCTCGGGCCAGGTCACCCTGGAGGCCTCCGGCGGCGTCAACCTCGACACCGTCCGCGCCATCGCCGAGACCGGCGTCGACATCATCAGCGTCGGCGCCCTGACCCACTCCGCCAGCGTCCTCGACATCGGGCTGGACGCCGCTTAGCGATCTGTCACCGCCGGCCCGCGCGGAATGGCGACAGCAATATGCCCAGCAGGCCACGCTTCCGCAGTCCTAGGTCCTCGGCGGAGCCGCCAGCCCGAGCCAGGCCGCTGAACAGCATTTCGTCCTCATCGGCCCGATAACCGCACACGGACCTCGCCACCTCCAGCGGGATCTCGTGGACGAAATCCACGCCCGCTTCCTCGCCCCCGGCATCCTCCTGCTCCCGAAACAGCCTGTCGCGGATCGCGGCAAATTCGCCAGGCGGTTCGCCGCTGATCTCCAGCCGCTGCTTCGGATTGTTGGCGTGCGAAACGCTCCAGAGTTCTTCGCCGTGACGCGCGGCCCGCGCCACGCTTGTCATCTCGACCTTGTCCTCGAACTGGCAGCCAATGGTCAGGCCGAACCGCGACATCTCTAGGACCTGGTCACGATCCGCCCAGTCGAAGTCATCGCTGAACAGGACCAACCAGCCACCCGGCCGTTCCGCGCACGACAGGAACGCCGCCCCGCTCCCCGGTTCCACCTGCCGCCCCGTCTCGGAGAGACTCAGCGCGTCCAGAACCTCGGCCTTCACCGCCCCCTGCACCGCGACCCACGAACACATCCACCCATTTGGCTTTCCCCCACCATCCGGCTCGCCGCCAGCAAAAGGGAACAACCGAAGCTAGTTAAGAACAAAAGATGAACACAAAGTGGATTTCGCCGCAGGCTCTCAGTCTAGGCCCGCACCGACATCGGGCCGAAGTGGGCGCGGTATTCGGCCGGGGTCATCCCGGTCTCCCTCTTGAACAGGCCCCGGAAGAACGCCACGTCGTCATAGCCCACCGCCGAACTCACGGTCTGGATCGGCTGGCTTTCCTGCTCCAGCATCGCCTTGGCCGTCTCGATCCGCACGGCCTGCAGATAGGCGCCCGGCAGCCGCCCCGTCGCCGCCTTGAACCGCCGCACTGGTCTGCGCCCCTTGAGGTGATCCATCGCTTATGTTGGTCCGAGGACCATTTTGGATGGATGGAACGATGGCAAGGAAGCACCACAAGCCGGAAGAGATCGTCGGCAAGCTGCGTCAGGTTGATGTGCTGACCGGTCAGGGCCGGT
>CANJXI010000097.1 GCA_947478785.1 Caulobacteraceae bacterium | reverse complement strand
TCCGTGCAGGCCGGGACCCACACCGGCGTGCTCTTCGGCCTGGTGTTCCTGGTCTGCGGCCTGGCCTTCAAGGTCTCCGCCGCGCCCTTCCACATGTGGACGCCCGACGTCTACGAGGGCGCGCCGACCCCGGTCGTGGCCTTCTTCGCGGCCGCCCCCAAGCTGGCCGCCATGGTGCTCTTCGCCCGGGTCCTCACCGAGGCCTTCGGCGGCGCGGCCATCCTCCAGTGGCAACAGATCCTGGTGGCGCTGGGCCTGATCTCCGTGGCGGTCGGCGCCTTCGCGGGCCTCGTCCAGAAGAATCTCAAGCGGCTGTGGGCCTACTCCTCGATCGCCAACGTCGGCTACGCGATCCTGGGCCTGGCCGCCGGCACCGAGCAGGGCGTCCAGTCCATGCTGGTCTTCATGATCCTCTACATGATCGACGTGACCGGCTTCTTCGCCTGCCTGGCGGCCCTGTCGCGGCGTGGCCGGCCGATGGAGACCATGGAGGACATGGCGGGCCTGGTGAAGGAACAGCCGGGCATCGCCTTCGCCATGACCATCTTCTCGCTGTCGGCGCTCGGCCTGCCGCCGTTCTCCGGCTTCTGGGCCAAGTTCTACGTCTTTAAGGCCGCCATCGGCGCGGGCCTGGGCGTCGCCGCCGTGATCGGCCTGGTGGGCTCCGTCGTGGCCGCCTTCTACTACCTTCGCCTGATCAAGGTGATGTGGTTCGACGCGGCCCCCGGCGCCACCGATCGCCCGCCGCTCGAAGCCCGCGCTATCGCGCTCGTCGCCGCGGCGTTCAGTTTCCCGGTGGTGATGGTCGCGCTCCGGTCCCTCGACCTCCTGGCGGGCCGCGCGGCCCACGCCTTCGGCCTGGCGTGACCGGCCACCCGCCGATCGAGGCCTACGAGACGCTCGACTCCACCAATGCCGAGGCCCGACGCCGCGCGGAGGCGGGCGAGGGCGGTCCGGTCTGGATCACCGCCGCCAGCCAGACCGCCGGCCGGGGCCGCCGGGGGCGCAGCTGGTCCACCCAGGCCGGCAACCTCGCCGCCACCCTGCTCACCACCACCGATGTGCCCCCCGCCGAGGCCGCCCAGGTCTCCTTCGTGGCCGCGCTCGCCGCCGCCGACCTCGCCGACACCTGCCTGGGGCAGGGCGCGGCGGCCCTGAAATGGCCCAACGACGTCTTGGTCCATGGCGGCAAGGCCATCGGCATCCTGGTGGAATCCGGGACCCGGCTGGACGGGCGCCTGTGGTTGGCCATAGGCGTCGGCGTCAACCTCGCCTGCGCCCCCACCGACGTGGAGTGGCCCGCCACGGCCTTCGCCGACCACATGCCGGGCCCGCCGCCAGGGCCCCTGGACGCGCTGGAGATACTGGCCGCCCGGTTCGAGCACTGGCGCGCCCTCTGGGCGACCCAGGGCTTCGCCCCGATCGCCAGGGCCTGGACCGCGCGCGCCCACGGCCTCGGCCACCCCTGCGAGGCCAGGCTGCCCAACCAGACTCTCCGTGGCGTCGCCGAAGGCCTCGATCCGGACGGCGCCCTCAGGCTGCGGCTAGACGACGGCGCGCTTGAGCGCATAACGGCGGGCGACGTCTTCTTCGGAGGGGCCTGACGGCATGCTGCTGGCGATCGAACAAGGCAACACCAACACCCTCTTCGCCGTCCATGACGGCACGACCTGGACGGCCCAGTGGCGCGCCGCCACCGAATCCAGCCGCACCGCCGACGAATACGCCGTCTGGCTCTCGCAGCTCCTGGCCATGGCCGGCTTGCAGCTCGGCGTCTTCGACGCCTGCATCATCTCCAGCGTGGTGCCGCAGTCGATCTTCAACCTGCGCAACCTGGCCCGCCGCTACCTGCAGGTCGAGCCCCTGGTGATCGGCGAGAATGCCGAGCTCGGCATCGCCGTGCGCATCGACAAGCCGTCGGAAGCCGGCGCAGACCGCCTGGTCAACGCCATCGGCGCCCACGTGGAATACCCGGGCGACCTGATCGTCATCGATAGCGGCACCGCCACCACCTTCGACGTCGTCGCCGCCGACGGCGGCATGGAAGGCTGCGCCATCGCGCCGGGCATCAACCTGTCGATGGAGGCGCTGCACACCCACGCCGCCAAACTGCCCCGCGTGGCCATCCAGCGCCCGCGCGGAAACACCGCCATCGGCAAGGATACGGTGGCGGCCATGCAGTCAGGAGTCTACTGGGGCTATATCGCCCTGATCGAAGGGCTCGTGACGCGGATCAAGGCCGAGTGGGGCAAGCCCATGACGGTCGTCGGCACAGGCGGCGTCGCCTCGCTCTTCCATGGCGCCACCACCGCCATCGACCACTTCGACCCGGACCTGACAATCAGAGGGATGCTCGAAATCTATCGACGCAACACGGCCAAGACCTGATGGCCAAAGCCAAGTCCCCAGACACCAAGATGGGCGACGAACTCGTCTTCCTGCCGCTCGGCGGGTCGAACGAGATCGGCATGAATTTCAACCTCTACGGCTTCGGGCCGCCGCACGACCGCAAGTGGATCGTCGTCGACCTGGGCATAACCTTCGGCGACCAGACAACGCCCGGCGTCGAAGTGATCCTCCCCGACCCGACGTTCATGGAGGAGAACGCCCACCGCCTGCTCGGCATCGTTCTCACCCACGCCCACGAGGACCACATCGGGGCGGTCGCTTGGCTGTGGCCCAAGTTCAAGGCGCCGATCTACGCCACGCCCTTCACGGCCTTCATCCTGCGCGAGAAGCTGCGCGAGGCGGGCCTGCTGGACGAGGCGCAGATCACCGTCGTGCCGCTCAACGGCAAGATCGAGCTCGGACCCTTCAGCCTGGAGCTGATCACGCTCACCCACTCCATCCCCGAGCCCAATGGACTCGCGATCCGCACGCCGCTCGGCACCATCCTGCACACCGGCGACTGGAAGATCGATCCCGACCCCCTGCTGGGCGCGGTCACCGACCAGGACGCCATCCGCCGGCTGGGCGACGAGGGCGTGCTGGCCATGGTCTGCGATTCCACCAACGTCTTCGTCGACGGCCATGCCGGCTCCGAAGCCGAGGTGCGCGACACCCTGATCCCGCTGATCGGCAGCCTGAAGGGCAAGGTGGCGGTCGCCTGTTTCGCCTCCAACGTGGCGCGCATGGACTCCGTCGCCCGCGCCGCCGAGGCCAATGGCCGCCGCGTCTGCCTGGCCGGCCGCTCGATGCACCGGATGGCCGCGGCCGCCAAGTCGGTGGGTCTGATGCAGGGCCTGCAGCCGTTCCTCGACGACAACGAGGCCAAGAGGTTTCCGCCCGACAAGGTGCTCTACCTCTGCACCGGCAGCCAGGGCGAGGGCCGCGCCGCGCTCTCGCGCATCGCCGACGGCACCCATCCGCACGTGAACCTTGGCGCGGGCGATTCCTGCGTCTTCTCCTCCCGCGTCATCCCCGGCAACGAGATCCCGATCCGCAACCTGCAGGACAAGCTCGCCGACCGCGGCGTGGGCCTCTACACCGAGCGCGACCACCCGGGCATCCACGTCTCCGGCCACCCCTGCCGCGACGAGCTGGCCGAGATGTATCGCTGGGCCCGGCCGCAGATCGCCGTCCCCACCCATGGCGAACGCCGCCACCTCCTGGAGCACGCCGCCTTCGCCCGCGACCTGCAGGTGCCCCAGCAGGTCACCCCCCGCAACGGCGACATGGTCAGGCTGGCGCCCGGCCGCGCCGAGATCGTCGACGAGGTTCCCGCCGGCCGCCTCTATGTGGACGCCGGCGTGGTCACGCCGGAGAATGGCGACGCGCTCAGGGAGCGCCGGCACGCGGCCTTCAACGGGGTCGTCACGGTCTCGGTGGCCATGGACGGCAAGAACAAGATCGTCTCCGGCCCGCAGGTCCGCGCGCTCGGCCTCCCCAGCGTCGACGACGACGCCCTTGAGGACCTGCTCGACAACCTCGCCGATGAAGCCGAACGCGCGCTGGACCGGTTGAAGGGCGAGGAACGCGAGGACGACGAACGCATCGAGGCCGCCCTGTCGCGCGCCGTCAAGAAGGCCAGCCAGCGCATCTGGGGCCGCCGTCCCGTCGTGGAAACCACGGTGCTGCGGATCTAGGGGCCTAGGGTGCGAGACTGCATGATCACGTGGCGAGCACTTTCGATCCTTGCAATATTTCTCACGGGCTGCGGGCAGGCACAGAGCCTTAGGCAGGGTCATACAACTGCAACCGCACCGCCATTTCAGTCCGTGGCGAACATCTATCCCCAAGCTGAGACGGTTCGGCTTTTCGTGGCCTCGGATACCGTGGTGGAAAGGCCGGAATACCGTTTCGAGAGAAAGTGGCTTAACCCGGAAGGCGGATACCTGCTGACGGCGGACCTCGTGGCTCGACTACGCCGTGCTGTGCGTGCGGAGCCACCACAGGCAGCGTATGCAGCCTGTTTCATCCCGCATCATTTTTTCCGCTTCTACGATGGCTCAGGACGCCAAATCGGCCAGCTTTCCGTCTGTTTTTGCTGCGGCGGCATCAGGGCCGACCCCCAACTAATCCTTCCCAAGGGTTGGGGTCAGGGAGCTGACCTTGTTGCGATAGCAGCCATCGTAAGGGCCACCGGCTCATCACCAACCGTCAACTGCGATCAGCCCGGGGAGGGGCCAGAGGAGGGCCATTTCTAGTTGCGTCTGGACCAGTCTCACTGCCAACGGAGAGTATGCATTGTCGGCCTATAGCGGCGTCCGGATCGTCGATTTCAGCCAGGGCTTGGCGGGGCCGATGGCCGCCATGCTGCTGGGCGACTTCGAAGCGGAGATCGTCAAGGTCGAACCGCCGGCGGGCGACCGGCTGAAGGACCACCCCGGCTACCAGGCCTGGAACCGCAACAAGCAGGTCCTGACGCTCGACCTCGCCACCGGCGCGGACCACGACACCGCGCACAATCTGATCTCCGGCGCCGACGTCGCCCTGTTCAGCGACGCCCCGGGCGAATTGGAGGCCCTCGGCCTCGACGCCCCCGCCCTCACGGCGAAGTATCCCCAGCTGGTCCACGCCTGGATGCCGCCCTATGGCCCGAGCGGCGACTGGAGCCGGATCGCGCCGCACCACAGTCTGCTGGCCGGCCAGGGCGGCATCGCCTTCCGTCAGGGCGCCGAGGGCGATGTGCCGGTCCATCTGGTGCAGCCGGTCCTCTGGTACGGACAGGCGGTCCTCGGCGCGGCGGCCATCGGCGCGGCCCTCCTGGAGCGTTCCCGGAGCGGCCTCGGCCAGGCGGTCACGGTCAGCGGCCTGCATGGCCTCTCGGAGGTCTCCGGTCCGGTCCGGGTAGTGAACGCCGAACCGCCCGGGCGCTACACCCCCAGGGGCACCAACCCGCGCTACCGGCTCTACCAGTGCGCGGACGGCCAGTGGTTCTTCCTGGGCACGCTCTTCACCGCCTTCTACCGCAAGGCCCTGGAGGTCCTGGGCCTCTCCGACCTCTTCGAGATGTTCGAGGCCGACATGCTGGGCGCCCGTGAAATGCTGGGGGAGATATTCCTCACCCGCACCCGCGCCGAGTGGTTGGAGGTCCTGCAGGCCCACGATGTGCCCTGTGCGCCGGTCATGCCGCGCGAGGCCTGGTTCGCCGGCGATGCGGTGGCGGCCGCGGGCCTGCGCCAGGTCCTGCCGCATCCCAACCTCGGTAATGTCGCCATGCCCGGCCCGCCGGCCGACCTGCGCGCCACGCCGGCTTCGATCCGCGCGCTCCCCCAACCGGTCGCCGAGGCGCCGGCCTGGCCGCCGCGCCCCGTTGCGGCCAGGGGCGGCGCGGGTGGGGCGCCGCTCGCGGGCGTCAGGGTGCTCGACCTCGGCGCGATCATCGCCGGCGCGTTCTCCGGCACGGTGCTGGCCAACCTGGGCGCCGACGTCATCAAGATCGAGACCATCGAGGCCGACGTCTTCCGCAGTAACGACGGTCCTTTCCTCACCTACAACCGCGGCAAGCGCGGCCTCGGCATGGACCTCAAGCAACCCGCCGCCCGGGAAGCCTTCCTCGACATGGTCCGCCAGGCCGATGTGGTGGTCGACAACTACCGCGTGGGCGTCCGCGACCGGCTGGGTATCGGCTATGCGGCGCTGAAGGCGATCAATCCACGGATCATCTCCTGTTCGGTGACGGGCTATGGCGACCAGGGGCGGCGCGCGGCCAGGGCGGGGTTCGATCCCCTGCTGCAGGCCGAGGGCGGGATGATGGCCGCTCAGGGCGGCGCTGACGACCCGATCCTGCTGACCATCCCGGTGAACGATGTCGCCACCGCCAGCGTGGTCGCCTTCGCCGTCATAGCCGCGTTGAACGCCCGCGAGCGCACGGGAGAGGGCCAGGAGATCCTGACCAGCCTCCTGGCCCAGAGCCTGACCTTCCAGCTTGGCGAACTGGTCGACTATCCGGGCCGGCCTGCAAACGAGCACGGGGCCCGCGACTATCTCGGCCCGCGCGCCCTGCACCGCTACTACCAGTGCGCCGACGGTTGGATGGGCCTCGTCTGCGATGACGCGCCGGCGGCCGCGGCGCTCGGTCGCGCACTTGGGCTGGAAATCGCGGCGGATGCGCTGGCCGCGCCAGGCGATGGGCCGCTCGCCCGTTCCATCGCCGCGGTCCTGGCGTCCCGTCCCCGCGAGGCGGTGCTGCGAAGCCTGTTGGCCGCCGGGGTCGCGGCGGGTCCGGTCCTGCGCGAGACCGAGGCCTGGGAAAATCCCTGGCTGTGGGAGAGCCGGACACTGGAGCGTTGGACCCATCCTCGACTGGGCGAGATCCACGGCCCGCGTGGCTACGCCGAGTTCTCCCGCACGCCGGGCGGCTTCGCCTGGCCGACGCCCGATCCGGGTGAGCACACCAGCGCCCTGCTGGTCGAGTACGGCATATCAGCCGAGCGCATCGCCGCGATGCTCGCCACCGGCGCGGTCTTCGAACCTGCCTTCCGGGGCGCGACCCTGCCCGACAGATTACCGGTCGGCGCCATCTCGCCCGCCGCTTCAACCGGGCGTATAGGAACACCATGATCGGCAGGCTCAACCACGTGGGGGTCGCAACCCCTTCCATCGCGGACTCGGTCCGCATGTATCGCGACGTGCTCGGCGTCACGGACATCGGCGAGAAGTTCGCCATGCCGGAGCAGGGCGTCTGGGTCTGTTTCGTCAACCTGCCCAACAGCCAGATCGAGCTGATCGAACCCTATGGCGAGGCCTCGCCGATCCACGGCTTCCTCGCCAAGAACCCCAAGGGCGGCCAGCACCACGTCTGTTTCGAAGTGCCCGACATCATCGCCGCCCGCGACGACATGGCGGCCAAGGGGGCGGCCGTGCTGAACGGAGGCACACCGCGCATCGGCGCGCACGGCGTGCCGGTGATCTTCGTCCATCCCAAGGACATGGGCGGGGTCCTGGTCGAACTCATGGAAACCCCCAAGGCGGCGCACTGATGGGCCCGATCACCGCCGGGGCCATCTACCTGACCATCTGGTGGACGGTGCTGTTCATCGTCCTGCCGCTCGGCACCGTCACCCACGCCGAGGCCGGCATCGACCGGGGCGACGGCGGCGATCCGGGGGCTCCGGTCGACCCCAAGCTCGGTCGGAAATTCCTCACCACCACCTGGGTCTCGGCCCTGGTCTTCGCCGTCCTGTGGCTGACGATCCGCTTCCACTGGCTGAACCTGCCGTCGTTCCCAGCCCACTACTAGGCCTCAATTCCGCCGCCCGCGACGCCCTGGATTACCGGCCGCTGAGCCGCAGACGTCGCTGAAGCCTTGCGCATAGCGAGCCACCAAGCCAAACGAAGCCCTCGTTTCTGGAGTCGATCCCCCAATGCAAAGGGCGCTTAGCATCAGCCGGGTCACCGGCAACCGCTCGACCTTTCCCGACTGGTACCAGGCCGTGGTCCGCGAAGCAGACATGGCCGAGCCGAGCCCCGTCCGGGGCGCGATGGTCATCAAGCCGTGGGGTTATGGCATCTGGGAGCTGATCCAGCAGGATCTCGACCGCCGCATCAAGGCGACGGGCCACGAGAACTGCTACTTCCCGCTCTTCATCCCCTTGAGTTTCCTCGCCAAGGAAGCCGAGCACGTCGAGGGCTTCGCTCGCGAAATGGCGGTGGTCACCCATCACCGGCTGAAAACGATTGACGGCAAGCTGCAGGTCGATCCGGACGCCGAACTGGAAGAGCCGCTGATCGTGCGGCCGACCTCCGAGACGATCATCGGCGACGCCTTTTCGCGCTGGATCCGCAGCTATCGCGACCTGCCGGTACTGATCAACCAGTGGGCCAATGTGGTGCGCTGGGAGATGCGCACCCGCCTCTTCCTGCGAACCTCGGAATTCCTATGGCAGGAGGGCCACACCGCCCACGCCAACGCCGAGGAGGCTCGCGCGGAGACCCTGCTGGCGCTGGAACTCTACCGCGACTTCTCCGAGCGGGTCCTGGCCATGCCGGTGATCGCGGGCGAAAAGCCCGAGAACGAGCGGTTCCCGGGCGCGGCCAACACCTATTCCATCGAAGCCATGATGCAGGACGGCAAGGCGCTGCAGGCCGGCACCTCGCACTATCTCGGCACAGGATTCGCCGAGGCGCAGAACATCCGCTTCCAGACCGACAAGGGCGACTGGGCGCATTGTCATACGACCAGCTGGGGCGTCTCGACCCGACTGATCGGCGGGGTCGTGATGACCCATGGCGACGACGACGGCCTGCGCCTGCCGCCCGCCATCGCGCCGCGCCAGATCGTGATCGTGCCGATGCTGCGCGACAAGCCCGAGGACGCCGAGGTGCTGGCCTATGGCGAGGCGCTGGCCAAGGAGCTGAACGGGCTCATGGCTTTTGGAGTCCCGGTGCGCGCGCTCCTCGACAAGAAGCCGCTGCGTTCCGCCGAGAAGCGCTGGAACTGGGTGCGCAAGGGCGCGCCGATCATCCTGGAGCTCGGTCCCCGGGACGCCGCCGCCGGCCAGGTCACCGTCATACGCCGCGACGACCTGCGTGACGGCGACAAGGTGCGCAGCCAGGCCGTGGCCCGCGAAACATTCGTCGGCGGAGCGGTGGCGATGCTTGAGGAAATCCAGGCGAGCTTGTTCGCCGAAGCCAAGGCTCGGCTCGACGGCGCCCTGATCGACGGGATCAAGACCTTCGACGATCTGGCCGCCTATTTCGGCCCGGCGGCCGAGGACGAGGCCGACGCCTTCCGGGGCTGGGCGAAGGTCGTCTGGGCCCGGCCGACCGGGGCCGAACTGGAGGCGGTGGACGCGCGTCTCAAGACGCTGAAGCTGACCATCCGCAATGCACCGAGCGACCAGCCGGGCGGCGATCTCGGGACCTGCCTCTTCACCGGGAGGCCGGCGGTCGAGGCCATCCTCATCGCGCGAGCCTATTGAGTTGAGCGCCGAGCGCGCGGCGCCCTTCGGCCTGTGGGAGCGCATGCTGGCCTCCCGCTATCTCCGCGCCAAGCGCAGCCAGGGCGGTGTGGCGCTGATCTCGGTGATCTCCTTCGTCGGCATCATGCTGGCCGTGGCGGTGCTGATCGTCACCATGTCGGTGATGAACGGCTTTCGCAGCGAGCTGCTGGACCGCATCCTGGGTTTCAACGGCCACATCTACGTCACCGGCGGCGTCCTCGACGAACCCCTGCGCGACGCGGCCATCGCCCGGGTGCGCAAGGTGCCGGATGTCATCCAGGCCGCCCCGGTCATCGAGGCCCAGGCCATCGCCATGGGGCCGAACCAGATCACCGGCGCGATGGTCCGTGGCGTCTCGCCTGGCGACCTGGCGGCCACCCGCATCGTCGCCGGCAACATCACCAAGGGCACGCTCAACGGCTATGGCGCGGGCGAGTTCGGCGGCGACATCGTGGTCGTGGGCGAGCGGCTGGCCCAGGCCATCGGCGTCAAGCCCGGCGACCCGATCACCCTGATCTCGCCCTCGGGCGGCGCCACGGCGTTCGGCGGCACGCCGCTGCAGAAGACCTATACGGTGGGCGCCACCTTCACCGCCGGCATGAGCCAATACGATCAGGCCTATATCTTCATGCCGCTCGCCCAGGCGCAGCTGTTCTTCGGCCGCGAGGGCACGGTCGACGCCATCGAGGTCCGCGTGAAGGACCCCGACGAGGCCATCGGCATGAAGGCCGCCGTCAACCGCGCCGCCGGCCCCTCGGCCCTCGTCACCGACTGGACCCAGCGGGACTCCTCCTATTGGGGCGCCATCAAGGTCGAGCGCAACGTCATGCGCCTGATCCTCGGCATGCTGGTGGTGATCGCCGCCATGAACATCATCTCGGGCCTGGTCATGCTGGTGAAGAACAAGGGCCGCGACATCGCGATCCTCAGGACCATCGGCGCGGGCCAGGGCTCGATCCTGCGGATCTTCTTCATGGCCGGCGCCGCCATCGGCGCGGCGGGCACGTTCGCGGGCCTGGCCCTGGGCGTCCTGATCTCCGTCTTCATCGACCCCATCCAGTCCTTCACGGAGTGGGCGACGGGGCAGGCGGTGTTCTCATCGGACGTCTATTTCCTCTCCCGCCTGCCGGCCAAGGTCGACTGGGTCGAGGTCTCGGTGATCGTCGCCTTCTCGCTGATCATGTCGATGGTCTGGACCCTGCCGCCGGCCTGGCGCGCCTCGCGCCTCGATCCGGTGGAGGCGCTTCGCTATGAGTGAGGCCGTCCTCTCCATCCGTGGCCTGGAGCGCTCTTACGTCACCGGCGCGGGCAAGCTCACCGTCCTGCGCGGCGTCGATCTCGACGTGAACCCGGGCGAGATCGTGGGCCTGATCGGCCCGTCCGGCTCAGGCAAGTCGTCCCTGCTGCACGCCGCGGGTCTGCTGGAGCATCCTGACGGGGGCCGGATCACGGTGCTCGGCCGCGACTGCTCGGACCTGCCCGATCGGGACCGCACACGGGTGCGGCTGGCGACAATCGGCTTCGTCTACCAGTTCCACCACCTGCTGCCGGAGTTCTCGGCGCTGGATAACGTCGCCCTGCCGCTGATGATCGCCGGCAAGAGCCGCAAGGCCGCGCGCGAGCGGGCCGGCGTCCTGCTGGGCGAGCTTGGCCTGGCCGACCGCGTCGACCATCAGCCCGCCCAGATGTCCGGCGGCGAGCAGCAGCGTGTGGCCGTCGCCAGGGCGCTGGCCAATTCGCCCCGCCTGCTGCTGGCCGACGAGCCCACCGGCAACCTCGACCCCGCCACCTCTGGCGCGGTCTTCGAGAACCTCTATGCGCTGGCCCGCCGCTCCGGCGTCGCCGCCGTCGTCGCCACCCACAACCTCGACCTCGCCCGCCACATGGATCGCGTCTTCGCCCTCAAGGACGGGCATCTGGAGGAACAGGCGCGGGGCTAGCTCAACAGACTCGCCAGCGGCGACTTCAGCGCGAGCCCCAGGAACCCCGCCATCCCCATGACCAGGCCGAACGCCCCGAACGCCCAGGCCGCGTAGAGCGCCCAGAAACTCTCCGTCACCGCCGCCACGGCGGCGATGGCCACCGCGATGCCGATCGTCGCGTCCGAGGCGTCGAACTGGTCGTCGTGGTCGTTCAGGGCGTCGTACTGGGCCTGGAACCCCTCCGCCTGCTTGCGCAGGTCCGGCGCCTCCTTCTGGTACTTGCCGATTTCGGCCGCGAGCCGGCCCTGTTCCGCCGCCAGGCCCGAGGCGGCGCGGGCCTGCGCCAGCGCCACCTCGTCGATGTGCAGCTTGGTCTTGGTCGCCTGGTACTCGCCCCAGCGGTCGACGGCGTTCGACTGGGCCTGGGCCATGGCCTGGACGATGTTGCCGTCCTTCACCTGCGACAGCCCCATGAAGATGGAGAACACCACCACGGTGAGCGCCACCATGCGGTTCAGCCGCTTGTCCTTGGCCTCGGCGTCGATCTCGATGTCCATGCCCTGTCCTTCCAGCCTGGCCGCGATCCTCGCGCGGATTCGTGGCGCTGGCTTGGCGAAACACGCGGGCTAGGCTGTCGGGCGCTTCCAAACCGCTGGCGGCCCGCTAATACCAACCGCCCTTAAACGTCACCGCAGCAGGCCCATGTCCGTGCGCCGAGGGATTGGATGCGGTCTGGCTCGGCGATGAGGCGGTTCCAGGCGTCGCAGACGGCGTCGAGGATGGCGTCGTAGTCCTTGAAGACGTGGTTGGA
>CANJXI010000096.1 GCA_947478785.1 Caulobacteraceae bacterium | reverse complement strand
TCGACCGCCTTCATCAGGCCGATGTTGCCCTCCTGGATCAGGTCCAGGAACTGCAGGCCGCGGTTGGTGTATTTCTTGGCGATCGAGATCACCAGGCGCAGGTTGGCCTCGACCATTTCCTTCTTGGCCTGGCGGGCTTCCCGCTCACCCTTCTGGACGGTCTGGACGATGCGGCGGTAGTCGTCGATCGGCACGCCGGTCTCGGTGGCGAGCGCGGCTACTTCCTGGCGGATGTCGCCGATCTGGCCGCCGTCGTTTTCCGCGAACTTGGTCCAGCGGACGCCCAGCGCCTTCACCTGGTCGGTCCAGTCCGGACGCATCTCGGCGCCGAAATAGGCCTTCAGGAACTCGGTGCGGCTGATGCCGTAGCTGTCGGCCAGGCGAAGCAGGCGGCCTTCCAGGCCCATCAGGCGCTTGTTGATCGCATAGAGCTGCTCGACCAGCGCCTCGATGCGGTTGTTGTTCAGCTTGAGCGTCTTCAGGTGCAGCACGATCGCCGAGGTCGCGGCCTCATAGGCCTTGCGGTCGGCGTCGGCGAGTTCGGCGCCCTTCAGCTTCTGGGTGACCAGCTTCTCCTGCAGCAGGCGGAAGCTTTCGAACTCGAGCGCGATGGCGTCCAGCGTGGCCATGACGCCTTCGCGCAGCTCGGCTTCCATGGCGCTGATGGTGGGACCTGCGCCGTCGTCGAAGTCGTCGTCGCTCTCGCCTTCCGGCTGGCCCTCGACGGCTTCGGCTTCTTCCTTGGCCTCGGCGGCCTCGGCCTGGACCTCGACAGGCACCGCCTCCGCCACCGGGTTCATGCCGCCGTAGGTCTGCTCGAGGTCGATGACCTCGCGCAGCAGGATGCGGCCCGAGCCAAGCTCCTCGCGCCAGACCATGATGGCCTCGAAGGTCAGCGCGCTCTCGCACAGCCCCCGGATCATGGTGTCGCGGCCGGCCTCGATGCGCTTGGCGATGGCGATTTCGCCCTCGCGGGAGAGCAGCTCCACCGAGCCCATCTCGCGCAGGTACATCCGCACCGGGTCGTCGGTGCGGTCATAGGCGGCTTCCTTGGTGGTCTCGACCACCTGGGATTCCTCGCGCACCGCGACCTCGCCGCCCTCGGCGTCTTCTTCCGCCTCGACGACGTTGACGCCCATCTCCGACAGCATCGCCAAGGTGTCCTCGATCGCCTCGGAGGTGACCTCCTCGGACGGCAGGACCTTATTGAGCTCGTCCATGGTGACGTAACCGCGGGCCTTGGCCTGCTTGATGAACTTCTTGACCGCGGCATCCGTCAGGTCGAGCAGCGGACCGTCGCCGCCGCTTGCAGTGGTCTCTGGCGTTTCCGCTTCGGCCGTTGTCGTGCTCATCGAGTTCTCCGAATCGGTGCGCCAACCCTCAGCAAGGCTTGGACCGAAATTGGTTTACGTAAGCTCTCGACGATAGGACCCGCCGAGCGCTCAAATGTTCCGTTCTGATCATACGCGCGTCAGTGAGTCGCACACGGACTTGCGGACGCGCGGAGCCGCCGTGCGCGAGGACTTCGCCAGGGTTTCCCCTTCGGCGGCCTCGGCTGCGGTGTCCGGCGTCGCCACCGGAATGGCGGCGAAGCGGTGTGACCACTGGGACTTCCGCGCATCGAGGGAGACATCCGCTTGGGTGTTGGGCGCGCCCGGCTTGCGCAGCGGCCCGATCGATGTCTGTCAACAGCACGCTAAATCCGTAGGGGCCAGATGGCGTCGCCGATCTCCTATGTCAAGGCGCGACACAGCGGCCGCGCCGGTCAGTTCGCCGGGGCGGCGGCGCGCGCCCTGTAGGCGAGACCAATAACGAGGTTATTTTGTCGCACCGTCCCTGCGGCGGCGCGCGCGCGCCCGCCGACTTGCGCCGCCGCCCGGCTCAGCCACACCATGCCCCCTATGAAGATGCTCGTTGTCGACGATCACGCCATTGTCCGCCAGGGGCTGGCGGCGCTGCTCATCGATCGGCGCGCCGCCTCCGAGGTGCTCCAGGCCGGCGACGAGGCCGAGGGCTTGGCCCTGGCGGCCGCGCACCCGGACCTCGACGCGGTGCTGCTGGACCTGCGGCTGCCCGGCGGCGGGGGCATGGCCGCCATCGGGGCCTTCGCGGGCCTGCGTCCGACCCTGCCGGTGATCATCCTGTCGTCGTCGGAGGACCCCGCCGACGTCCGCCAGGCGCTGGACCTGGGCGCGCTGGGCTACGTGCCGAAGTCGGCCAGCCCGGAGACCCTGCTCTCGGCGGTGCGGCTGGTGATGTCGGGCGAGATCTACCTGCCGCCCTTTATGCTCAACGCGGCCAGCCAGGCCCCCGCGCCCGCTGTCGCCCTCGGAGGCCTGACGCCCCGGCAGACCGAGGTGCTGGCGGCGCTCGCCACCGGGCTCTCCAACCGCGACATCGGCATCGTGCTCGGGCTGTCGGAGAAGACCGTCAAGGCGCACGTCGGCGCGATCTTCCGGGCGCTAGACGTGGGCAACCGCACCCAGGCCGCCGCCGCCGCACAGGCCGCCGGCCTCATCCCGCCGCCGAGCGCCGTGACGGGCGGCGGATAAGGCTGCTCACCGCCGCGCGCAGGCGCACGTGCGACAGCGGCTTGTGCAGCAGCGGATAGCCGCTGGCCTGGGCCCGGCGGATGTTCTCCGGCGCGGTGTCGCCGGTCACCAGGATGGCGGGGATCTCAACGCCCACCGCGACCTGCAGGCGGCGGATCAGGTCCACCCCGTTGGCGCCGTCCCGCAGCCGGTAGTCGCAGACGATCAGGTCGGGGGCCGCGCCCTCGGCGGCGAGCGCGCTCAGGGCCTCGGCCTCGTCGGCCGCCACGATCACCCGGTGCCCCCAGCCGCGCAGCAGTTCGGCCATGGCGGTGCGGATCGCCGACTCGTCGTCGATCGCCAGGATCAGCGCCGACTTCAGCCCCGCCAGCACGCTGTCGCCGCGCCCCGTCGCAGGAACCCGCTGGACGTAGGGCGCGCGCGGCGCCGTCACCCGGAAGACCGACCCCTCGCCGGGCCAGCTCTCCAGCGTCAGCGGGTGATCCAGGATCGCCGTGAGCCGGCGCACGATCGGCAGGCCAAGGCCCAGCCCCTTGGCCCGGTCCCGGTCGGGGTTGGAGACCTGGTAGAACTCCTCGAACACCGCTTCACGCAGCGCCGGCGCGATGCCGGGGCCGGTGTCCCAGACCTCCAGGCTGACCCCCGGTCCGCGCCTTCTGCAGCCGACCAGTATCCGGCCCCGGTCGGTGTAGCGCGCGGCGTTGCCGATCAGGTTGCGCAGGATGCGCTCCAGCAGCATCGGGTCGCTCCAGACCGCGAGGTCCGTGGGCCGCCAGGTGAGCGCCACGCCCTTCTGCGCGGCCTCGCCTTCCAAGTCGCGGCAGATGCGGCCGATCAGGGGCTCGAGCGGCACGACGCTGACCCGGCTCTCCACCACGCCAGCGTCCAGCTTGGAGATGTCCAGCAGGGAGGTGAAGAGGCCGTCCAGCGCCGCGATCGAGGCGTCCAGATGGTCGATCAGGGCCACCGAGCGCTTGGGCAGCCGGTGGCTGCGAAGCGCGCCGATGAACATGCCCAGAGCATGGACCGGCTGGCGCAGGTCGTGGCTGGCCGAGGCCAGGAAGCGCGACTTGGCCAGGCTCGCCTGTTCGGCGATGGCCTTCTGGGCGGTCAGGTCCTCGACCAGGTCGGCGTTCTCGAACCGCAGCCGCAAGGCCTCGATCAGGGTCGCGTTATAGCGCCGGGCCAGCACCACGACCGTGGGGGCCCAGGCCAGGAACAGGACGAAGCAGACGTAGTGCTTCACATCCCCCTGCAGGCCGAACCAGACGACGGCCGGAGCAATGGCCGGCAGGAACAGCACGAAGAAAGCCGGCAGGTAGGAGCCGAACCCGGTCATCGTCCCGTAGACGATGGCGATCAGCACCGTCACCACCAGCATCTGCAGGTCGAAACGGCCCGGGACCAGCAGCCAGAGCACGCCCGCGCCCCAGGTCACGCCGCCGGCCAGCGACCCGGCCACGAAACGGTTGGCCCAGCGCCGCCAGTCGGCGTCGGGGGGTCTCGTCCGGATATAGCGCAGGCGCACAAGTTGCCGCACGAGGGTGTGGGCGGCGATCGCGCCGATCCAGATCGCGGCCACGATAGGCGACAGGACCCGCTGGTAGACCAGCAGCGAGGCCAGCCCCAGGCTGACGAACCCGGTGACCAGCATCGGAAAGCCGCCGTTGGCGTACAGCAGGCGGACCTGTTCGGCGCGCAGCCGGTCGAGCTGCGGCGAGGTCGGCGCGGTCGTCTCCCTGGCGGTCATGGCTGGCCTCCCCGGGGCCGAACCTTGGAAGCGGCATCTTCGCGGAAGTCAGGGCCTGCGGATATGGCAAAGCTCTGCCGGTGGCGCGGAGCCGCCAAACGCTAGGCGGTGGAAAGGGATGGGTAAATCAGACCGAAGGCCTACGACTTTGGTCTTACTCAACTCAGTGCGGCAGCACTGGGTGCGCCGGGTCCTCGGGGTGGGACCAGTCGGAATTGATCAGGCGGCGCAGCTGATCGCGCTCGGCCTTCAACGTCATCAGAGCCGCGGAATCGTGGTCGCGGTCGAGGTCGCGGGCGGCGGCCTCGACGGCGCGCTCCAGCGATTCCAGCTGCATCAGGAGGTCGAAGGCCTGGCGCCAGAGGTCGCGGGCCCGCTCGCCGGTCTCGGCCAGGAACGGCGCGCTGACGCCCGCGCGGCCGGCGTCCTGTTCCAGCCGGGCCAGCGTGGGGCCGTCCAGCCCCTTGGCCTGCAGGCGCCGCAGGGTGGCGTCCATGTCCAGGCTGTCGGTCTCGTAGCGCAGGCTGACCAGCTGGTGGGCGATGGCGTCGAGCTTCTCGTCGCCGAAGCCACGCGCGCCGACCTGCTCGATCTTGTCGTCGATGACGCCCGGATCTCGCAGGGCGGCGATGGCCAGGGCCGCGGCCAGGGGCCGGGCGGAATGGCGCAGGCGCTCGCGGGCGTCTCTGCCCTCGGGCGTGGAGGCGGCCTGCGAGACACCGTTGCGTTCCTTGTCCCAGCGCCGCCGGGCCAGTTCGCGGCCCGCCGCGCCCACCGTGTAGACCGGCGCCCGCGTCGGCCACAGCTGCTCGTAGCGGCTGAGCAGGTCCTCCTTGTAAGCGCCCGCCAGGTCCGCGTCGGGGATGGAGGCGGCCAGTTTCCGCAGGCGCACCTTCAAGGCGGTCCGGCGCTCGGGCGTATCCAGCGGGGCGGCGTCACGCTCGCGGGCGAACAGCGCCTCCACCAGCGGCGTGGTCTGCGAAAGCTGGGCCTTCAGCGCCGCCGCCCCCTGCTCGCGCAGCACCTCGTCGGGATCCTTGGCGCCCTCCACGATGGCGAAGCGGAAACTGCGCCCGGGCTTCAGCAGCGGCAGCGCGCGCTCCATGGTCCGCTCGGCGGCCTGTCGGCCGGCCCGGTCGCCGTCGAAGCAGAGGGTGGGTTCGGTGTGGTGGCGCCACAAGAGCTCCATCTGCTCCTCGCCCAGCGCCGTGCCCATGGCGGCCACGGCCGGCACGCCCGCCCGCTGGCAGGCGATGACGTCCATGTAGCCCTCGACCACCACCAGCGGCGGATGCTCCCCTGTCGGCGCCGCGGCCAGGATCTTGCGCGCCTCGGCCAGGCCATACAGCTGATGGCCCTTGTGGAAAATCGAGGTCTCCGGGCCGTTCAGGTATTTGGCGCGGGCCTGCGGGTCCATGGCCCGGCCGCCGAACGACACCACCCGGCCCCGGCCGTCGGCGATCGGGAAGATGATCCGGTCGCGGAAGCGGTCGTAGGGCGCGCCGCCGTCCTCCGGCGCGATCAGCAGGCCCGTCTCGACCAGTTCGCCCGGCCGCGCGCCCTTGGCGATCAGATAGTCCTTTAGCGCCGTGCGCCCGGCCGGCGAAAAGCCCAGGCGAAAGCGCGCCCAGTCGCTCTCCGGCAGGCCGCGCTTCTCCAGATAGGCCCTGGCCTCGCGCCCGGCCGGCCGGCGCAGCTCCGCCTCGAACCACTGGGCGGCCAGCTCCAGCCATTCGGAGAGGCCCTGGCGGACCTTGTCCTGCTCGGCCGAGCGCGGATCGAGCGCCGGCAGCGGAACGCCCGCCTCGCCGGCCAGCCGCTCGACGGCCTCGCTGAACGAGAGCCGCTCGGTCTCCTGCAGGAAGGTGATCAGGTCGCCGGTCTTGCCCGAAGAGAAGTCGAAGAACTGGCCCTTGTCGTCGTTGACGTAGAACGAGGGGGTCTTTTCCTTGGTGAACGGCGACAGGCCGACATACTCGCGGCCCTGCTTGCGCAGCTTGACCGTCTTGCCAATCACGTCCGAGGGACGCAGGCGGGATTTGATCTCGTCCAGGAAACGCTCGTCGAACCGGCCTGCCATGGATCTGATCTACGTGGTCGTTCGCCGATAGCCTGTGCGCTGTTCATTCAGGCTGGTGGAGCTAGCTCGGAGCGCCGGGGATAATCACGATGCTGACGGTGAATAAGCTGTGAGAGTTCCTGTTATGTTCGAAACCGTCTGGCGCGTAAAGGGCCACCCTCATTTGACGTGGCGGCAAAACGGCGGAAAGCCTAAACCCTGGGGTGAGTGGAAGGAGCGGCGCATGGTCATGTGGCTCCGTCTGGCGGCGGCGCTTCTGGTGACGCTGGCGGCGATCGGCATTTACGCAGCGATGGGAACGGGCGACCTGATGAGCGACCGCCCCGCCGACGACGTCCAGATCGCCCCGGCCCGGCCGCGCGAGCTGTTCTTCCTGATCATCTTCGCCGTGGTCATGGCCACCGCGCTCCTGGCCGCCGCGCGCCGCGTGATCGGACGCCTTCGGCGAAGCTAGCCGGTCGCCCTCTCGTCCCCGCCAGGCGCGACATGCGACGGACGCGAAGCACCCCCTAACCTCGGGGCAGGTGTCTACTTTGAAGGCAATATCACCTCGACCTGCCTGCCAGTTGACCTAGACGCTCAATATTCAGGCGCCGAACGCTTGGGCGAGTGCCGATGAACTGACGGTGTTCGACGCCAGCCACAACACGCCGAACATAGGGCGCGCGGGGGTGGGAGCGAACGGGCTGATGGCGGTATGGAGTCCTGGCGCGAAGGTGACGGCGCTGCGGCGGCGCCTTGCGCGTTGGCTCGCGGGCCCGGCCTTGTGGCAGGCCGAGGCCGAGGCCAAGCTCGCCAACGACCGGATGCACGACGCCATCGAGGCGATCCCCGAGGGAGTCGTCTTCCTTGACGCCGATGGCCGCTACATCCTGTGGAACCGCCGCTACGCCGAAATCTACCATCGCTCGGCCGACCTGTTCCGTCCGGGCGCCCGGCTGATCGACACCCTGCGCGAGGGTGTGCGGCGCGGGGACTACCCGGCCGCCATCGGGCGCGAGGACGCCTGGCTCGCCGAACGGGAGGCCATGCTGCTGGCCGGCACCGGCGAGCGACACGAACAGCAGCTCTCCGATGGCCGCTGGCTGATGATCGAGGACCGGCGGACCTCCGAGGGTGGCGCCATCGGGCTCAGGGTCGACATCACCGGACTGAAACGCCAGGCCGCCGAGCTCGAACAGGCGCTGGCCCACGCCGAGGCCGCCAACCGCGCCAAGAGCGAATTCCTGGCCGACATGAGCCATGAGCTGCGCACTCCGCTGAACGGGGTCTCGGGCCTCGCCCAGGCCCTCGAGGCGACGTCGCTGGATGACCACCAGCGCGCGTTGGTGACCGATATCCTGGTTTCCGCGGCCCAGTTGGAGCGGCTGGTCCTGGGTCTGCTCGACTATGGCGAAGTGAACCTCGCGCCGGAATCCACCCGGCCCGCACCCTATTCGGACGGTTCCGGCGCGCCGGTGCGCGTGCTGGTCGCCGACGACAACCTCACCAACCGCAAGGTGATCGAGCTGATGCTGGGCTCGGTGGGCGCGGAGACCGTCACCGTGGAGAACGGCCGCGCGGCGCTGGAGGCCTGGCGCACGGCGGTGTTCGACGTGGTGCTCATGGACCTGCGGATGCCGGTGATGGACGGCCTGGAGGCGATCCGCGCCATCCGCCTGGAGGAAGCCGGCGGGAAGCGGGCCGCGACCCCGGTGATCGTGCTTTCGGCCAACACCTCGCCCGACGACCGGCTGGCCAGCGCCGAGGCCGGCGCAGACGGCCATCTGGGCAAGCCGATCCGCGCCGAGGAACTGCTGGCGGCCATCGAGGCGGCGGTCTCGGACTAAGCCGCGCAGGCCGGGTGCGGCTTGGTCACCCGTTCCGTCGACGCCGGATGTTTCGCCAGCCTGGCGGGCGGACGGATCGGCCGGGGCTGGAAGTCGCCGCCGCAGTTGGGACAGGCCCCGCCCAGCCGGGTCTCCGCGCAGTCCGCGCAGAAAGTGCATTCGTAGGTGCAGATGCGGGCGAGCGCGCTGTCCGGCGGCAGGTCGCGATCGCAGCATTCGCAGTTGGGCAGGAGGATCAGCATGGCGCGATCCTGCCAGCGAGCCCGCCCGGCTGAAATGCCATCTTTCCCACTTTTTCCGCCAGTCAGGGCGCGTCCTTCGGCGGCGCCAGCGAGGGGGCCATCTCCCGCAGGACGGCCGCGGCGGCCTGGTCGCCCCCCATGCTGTCGGCGGCGTTGGCGGCGACCAGCAGGCCGTTCCCACTCCGCGGCAGCAGCAGCACCATGGCGTACCAGTTGCCGTCCGAGCCCGCGTGGGTCAGCGCCGGCCCCTTGCGGCCCATCGCCGTCGCGCCGACGCCCCAGCCCAGCCCGAAACCCAGGCCGTTGGCGTCATGGCCGGTCTGCATGAGCCGGTAGTTCGCGGGCGTCAGCAGCCGGCCCTGGCCCTTGGCGCCGGCCAGCTGGTCCAGGCAGAACCGCGCCCAGTCGGCCATCGACATCGACGCCCCGCCCGCCGGGTCGAGCATCGGCGGATTGGGATCGAATTTCTCCAGCGCCGCGCGACCGCCCACATGGCCGACGGGGCCGGGCCCCCGCCAAGGCAGGAACAGGACCGAGGTCATGCCAAGCGGCCGGAACACCTCCTGCTCCATCAGCTGCTCATAGGGCATTCCGCCCGCGCGCTCGGCGATAACCCCGGCGATCAGGAAACCGGTGTTCGAATAGCTGGGCTCGCTCCGCGCCGGCCCGATCGACGCCTCGGCCAGCGCCCGGGTTATATAGGCCAGCCGCTGGACGGGCAGCGGGCGCGGATCATCGTAGAGGCCGCGGAAGAACGCCTCGTCGCCTAGGTTCTCCGGCAGGCCGGACCGATGGGACAGCAGATCGACCAGGGTCACGGCTCGGTATTCCGGCCGCATCCCGGCCGCGAGTCCCGGCAGCATCCCAGCCAGCGGCGTGGTCCAGGCGAGCTTGCCCTGCTCGACCAGGCGGGCGACCAGCACGACGGTCATCGCCTTGCCGTCCGAGCCCAGCAGCCAGCGGTCGCCAGGCCGCACGGCGTCGGCCTGCCCGATCCTGCGCAGGCCGCGCACGGCCTCGTCGCTGGCCTGGCCTGATCGGATCACCACCGCCGCCATCCCTGGAACCGCCTGGCCCGCCATGGCGTGTTCGAGGGCCGCCTGCAGCTCGGGCGGCGGGGCGGCGCGCGCGGCCGTGGCGGCGCACAGGAAGGCCAGGACGGCGAGGCGTTGTCTCATCCCTGGCCATTGACCTATCCCCGCGCGGGGCTCCAGTGAAAACCCCTGCATTGACCCGCCCGCGCAGGCCCACTAGGTACCGCGCCGTTTGCCCACTTCGAAGGACTCGAAAGCCCATGAGCCGTGATCTGCTGCCAGGCGTCACCGGCGTCCTGGCGCTCGCCGACGGGACGGTGCTGCAAGGCCTGGGCGTCGGCGCCGTGGGCGATGCCGTGGGCGAGGTCTGCTTCAATACCGCCATGAGCGGCTACCAGGAGATCCTCACCGATCCTTCCTACATGGCCCAGATCGTGGCCTTCACCTTCCCGCACATCGGCAACGTCGGGACCAACGTCGACGATATCGAGCAGATGTCCGGCTCGGCCGTGACCGCCGCCCGCGGCGCGATCTTCCGCGACGCGCCCACCCCGCCGGCCAACTGGCGCGCCGATTCCGACCTGTCGACCTGGATGTCCCGGCGCGGCGTCGTGGGCCTGTCGGGCGTCGACACCCGCGCGCTGACCCGAACGATCCGCGAGACGGGCATGCCGCACGGCGTCATCGCCCACGCCCCCGACGGCCGCTTCGACCTGGACGCCCTGGTCGCCAAGGCCAAGGCGTGGGGCGGGCTGGAAGGCCTCGACCTCGCCAAGGACGCCTCCTGCCTGCAGCCCTTCACCTATGACGAGGGCCTGTGGACCTGGCCCGAGGGCTACGCCAAGGCCGGCCAGCCGAAATATGAGGTCGTCGTCCTGGACTATGGGGTGAAGCGCAACATCCTGCGCGCGCTGACCAGCGTCGGCGCACGCGCCACCGTCGTGCCGGCCGCCACGAGCGCCGATGACATCCTGGCCCGCAAGCCCGACGGCGTCCTCCTGTCCAACGGCCCGGGCGACCCGGCGGCGACCGGCGCCTACGCCGTGCCGGAAATCCGCAAGCTGGTGGACAGCGGCGTCCCGGTGTTCGGCATCTGCCTCGGCCACCAGATGCTGTCGCTGGCGCTGGGCGCCCGGACCGTGAAGATGGACCAGGGCCATCATGGCGCGAACCATCCCGTGAAGGACCTGACCACCGGCAAGGTCGAGATCGTCTCGATGAACCATGGCTTCACGGTCGACCGCGACAGCCTGCCCGACCCGGTGGTGGAGACCCACGTCTCGCTCTTCGACGGCACCAACGCCGGCATCGCGCTCAGGGACCGGCCGGTGTTCTCGGTGCAGCACCACCCGGAAGCCTCGCCCGGCCCGACGGACAGCCTCTATATCTTCGAGCGCTTCGCCGACCACATGGACGCGGCTCGGTAGACGGCCCTAGATCTTCGCGAGTTTCCCGACGGCCGCGATCGGGCCGGACGGACCGGTCTCGGGATGCGGCGCGCCACCCGGCGGTTCGACGGAGACGGCGATGGCCGAGCCCTCGGCCATGCTGTCGGCCAGTTCCTTGGACATCGGGATCGCTTTGGATTTCCCAGGTTCGACGAAGCCCAGCGCCCGCGGCTTGCCGTCCGATGGGATCACCCACAGCTCGTGGACATGGGCGGGATCCTGCCCGGGCTTCACCAGCGACGTGATGATCAGCGCCTTGCGCGTCGGATCGTAGGCGGCCACGAACAGCGGCACGGGCGCGCTGTCCTGGGTCGTCAGGCTGGCGTTCAGCAGTTGGCCGGGCGCCTCGGCCGGTTGCACGATCACCGAAGGCGGCTGGTTGGCCAGGAAGACCGCCGCGGCCAGGCTGGCCGCGGCCAGGCCCAGCGACCCCACGGTCGCCCCGCGCCAGAAACGCAGGCCACGCACGGCGACGGAGTCATCGTTGTCGTTGGCCGGCAGCACGCGTTCGATCCGTGGCCAAAGGCCCTCGGGCGCCGGAACGGCCGCCACCGATTGGGTGAGCGGCGCGAGCCGGCTGCGCCAGGCGTCCACTTCGGCCGCGAAGGCCGGTTCGCGCGCCATGCGGGCCTCGGCCTGCGCACGCTCGGCGGCGTTCAGCACGCCCAGCGCATGCTCGGCGGCGAACGCCTCGGCGTCGTTGAGTTCGGGACCTTCGCTCATCGCTCCAGGCACCCCTTAAGCTTGGCGAGCCCGCGGCGGATCCAGCTTTTGACTGTCCCCAGCGGCACGTCCATCCGTTGTCCGAGCGCCTCGTAGGTGACGCCCCCGAAAAAGGCCGTCCGGATCACGCTTTCGGTCCGGTCGTCCAGCTCGGAGAGGCAGCCGTGCAGCTTCCTCTCGTCGTCCACCGCCTCCAGCAAGGTGTCCGCTCCCACCGCGCCGTCGGCGATCTCCAGCGTATCCACCTGTTCGGCGTAGGCCAGCGGACCACGGGCGCGCAGGCGGTCGATCGCCCGGTTGCGGGCGATCGTGGAGACCCACGTCATGACGCTCGCGCGGCCCGAATCGAAACGGTCCGCCCTTCGCCAGATGGTGACGTAAACCTCTTGCAACACGTCCTCGGATTCTTCGCGGTCCGAGAGGATACGTAGGCACACGCCAAAAAGCTTCGCGGAGGTTGCGTCATAGAGCTCGCGCAACGCGCCGCGATCGCCCGTGGCGATACGGGACATCAGCTGGGCGAGGGCTTCAGGGGTGGTGGCGGCGGCCAAGGGCAGGCTCAGATCTCGCTCGTCTACGGGTGTTGAAGCTGCCCGCTCACCGCTCCCGGGGCAAGCCCTTTACGCTCTAGCTGGCGCGCAAGCGCCGCGATGTGCTCAGGCGGCGACCTTCTTCGGGCGCGCCGCGGCGCGCTTGGCCTGGGCCGCGGCCAGGCGGTCGGTTTTCCGGTTGGCGGCGATTTCTTCCAGCAGCGGCAGGATTTCGGCCGCGGCCGCCTGTTGCCGTTCGTCACCGGACTCCTGCAGGCGGCGCGCGTTGGTCAGGAGGTTGACGACCTCCGCATCGCTCATGGTGGGAATCTTATCGATGAGGCTCATGGCTCACATCTCCGCAACCAGGCGCTCCCGAAAGCGTCGCGCCGACCAAGAGTATATGACCAAGCCGCACTTTGGTTTCCAGCAGAGCTTGGATTTTTCTCCGATCTTGCCTGGCGATTTGATTTCATCCAGGGTGAGGGGCATCGAATTCGTCTCGGTTCGGCCGACTTTCCCCGCCTGATGAAATGGGCGCCGGACCTGCCTCCCGACCCATCTCGAACTTTGATCGATGGCGTGAATGCTTGCGCGGTCGGGACTAATCCATCGAAGGACTAAACTGCATGGCTAGCGGTACTGTGAAATGGTTCAACGGCGCCAAGGGCTTCGGCTTCATCCAGCC
>CANJXI010000095.1 GCA_947478785.1 Caulobacteraceae bacterium | reverse complement strand
GGCGTCGGCAAGACCGCCATCGTCGAGGGCCTGGCGCTGCGCATCGTCAACGGCGACGTGCCCGAAGGCCTGAAGGACAAGAAGCTCCTGTCGCTCGACATGGGCAGCCTGATCGCCGGCGCGAAATACCGCGGCGAATTCGAGGAGCGCCTGAAGGCGGTCCTCAACGAGGTCACGGCCGCCGAGGGCTCGATCATCCTGTTCATCGACGAGATGCACACGCTGGTCGGCGCGGGCAAGTCGGAAGGCGCCATGGACGCCTCCAACCTGCTGAAGCCGGCGCTCGCGCGCGGCGAGCTGCACTGCGTGGGGGCCACCACGCTCGATGAGTACCGCAAGAACGTCGAGAAGGACGCGGCCCTGGCGCGGCGCTTCCAGCCGGTGTTCGTCAACGAGCCGACGGTGGAGGACACCATCTCCATCCTGCGCGGGCTGAAGGAGAAGTACGAGCTGCACCACGGGGTGCGGATCTCCGACTCGGCCATCGTGGCCGCCGCGACCCTTTCCAACCGCTACATCGCCGACCGCTTCCTGCCGGACAAGGCCATCGACCTGATGGACGAGGCCGGCAGCCGGGTGCGCATGGCGGTGGATTCGAAGCCCGAGGAGCTGGACGAGATCGACAGGCGCATCGTGCAGCTGAAGATCGAGCGCGAAGCCCTGACCAAGGAGACCGACCAGGCGTCCAAGGCCCGGCTGGAGAAACTTGAGGACGAGCTCATCGACCTCGAGGCCCAGTCCGAGGACATGACTGGCCGGTGGCGCTCGGAGAAGGAGAAGGTTTCCTCCGCCGCCCAGACCCGCGAGGCGCTCGACCGCCTGCGCGCCGAACTGGTCACCGCGCAGCGGCGGGGCGACCTGCAGCGCGCCTCCGAGATCGCCTACGGCGAGATTCCGCAGCTCGAGAAGCGCCTGGCCGAGGAGGAGTCCAAGGCCGACCAGGACACCGTCTCGCCGGAAGTCGTCGACGCCGAGCAGATCGCCGCGGTGGTCTCGCGCTGGACCGGGGTGCCGGTGGAGAAGATGCTGGAAGGCGAGCGCGAGAAGCTCCTGAAGATGGAGGACGGGCTGCGCGCCCGCGTGGTCGGCCAGGAGGAGGCCCTGCTGGCCGTCTCCGACGCCGTGCGCCGCTCGCGCGCCGGCCTGCAGGATCCGGGCAAGCCGATGGGCTCATTCCTGTTCCTGGGCCCCACGGGCGTGGGCAAGACGGAGCTCACCAAGGCGCTGGCTGAATTCATGTTCGCCGACGAGCACGCCATCACCCGCCTCGACATGAGCGAGTACATGGAGAAGCACTCGGTCAGCCGGATGATCGGGGCCCCGCCGGGCTACGTCGGCTACGACGAGGGCGGGGCGCTGACCGAAGCGGTGCGCCGCCGGCCCTACCAGGTGCTGCTGTTCGACGAGGTGGAGAAGGCCCACCCGGACGTCTTCAACATCCTGCTGCAGGTGCTGGACGACGGCCGCCTGACCGACGGCCAGGGCCGCACCGTCGACTTCCGCAACACCCTGATCATCATGACCTCGAACATGGGATCAGAGTATCTGGCGGCGCTGGCTGATGGCGACGACGTCGAGAAGGCCAGGCCGGGCGTCATGGAGGTGGTGCGCCACCACTTCCGGCCTGAGTTCCTCAACCGCATCGACGAGATCATCCTGTTCAAGCGGCTCGGCCGCGCGGAGATGGACGATATCGTCAGGATCCAGCTGCAACGGGTGGAGAAGCTGTTGGCCGACCGGCGGATGTCGATCTCGCTGGACGCCGCCGCCACCCATTGGCTGGCCGAGCGGGGCTACGATCCGGTCTATGTTGCGCGCCCCCTGAAGCGCGTGATTCAGAAGGACCTGGTGGATCCGATCGCCAAGAAGCTCTTGGCCGGCGAGCTGGAGGACGGATCGGTGATCGAGGTCCTGGGCGGCGGGGACGCCCTGCAGATCGGCCGCGCCAAGGTGCACTGAACGAAGATCCTCGCCCGATTTCGGGGGAGGTGTTAGCGGAGCTGACGGAGGGGGCGCTGCCGACGCACTGCGCTCGCAGCGCCCCATCCACCACAACGTGGTCCCCCTCCCCCGCCCGGCGGGGGAGGATCAGGTGCTAGTCGCGGCAGGCGACCCAACGCTTGTGCACTCGGTACATGTCGCGGCGGGCGTCGTAGGTGGTGTAGCGGGTCATGCAGTTGTGCACATGGCCGTACCAGTTGGCCTCATGGCCGCGCCAATGGCGCCAGCGGTGGTTCGGAGCGGGCGGCGCCACGCCCCACGCCGGTTCCCAGCGTCCGTAGCGTTCGACGACGACGGTCTGGCCCGAGGCCGCGCCGGCGGTCCCGATAAGCGAAGCGGCCGCCAGGGCCGCGGTGATGATCTTCCGCATTGGGGTTTCCCTTCAGCTTTGTCCCTGGCGGGGTGAACGCCGAAAGGGCCTGAGGGTTCGCCCGGATCGCCTAAAGTTCGAACGCCGTCGCCCGGCCGCCGCGGGTGACCACCCGGCGCATCAGGGCGATGCTGGGGCCGCTGGCGCCGGGGACCGGCTTGGCGATGGTCACCACGTACCAGGCGCCGTCGGGCAGGCCCGCCACGCTGAACCGGTCGCCAGCGTCACAGGACGCGCGCTTGATGTAGGGGCCAGAGTCGCCGGGGGGCGCCTGGGGATTGCGCGCGCGCACCTCGTCGGCCGGCAGCGCCGAGCGGACGTCGGACTTGTAGAGCACCTGCATCCGCACCCGCGACCAGGGGGTTTCCGGGGTCACGATCACCACCGCGCCGGCGCAGGTGTAGCGGGTCTCGCCCATCCGGTAGGCCAGGTGGCCGACCAGCGCGTTGCGCCCGGGCGCCTGCGACCAGGCGAAGTCGGCGGCGCGGAACTGGGCCTCGTTGCGCGGCGGGGCCATGGGACCGGGCGGTGGCGGACCCAGCGTCGGGGCGCAGGCGGAGAGCAGGCCCATCAGGGCGGCGGCGGCTGGGATGCGGCGGCGGGAAAGCATGGATGGAGCCTATACGCCAATGAGGCCAAAACACGCCAGAGGGCTGAATACAGCCTATTCTCCCCCGCCCCGATGAGCGGAATATTTCAGTCCTCGCGCCCCGGGCGGCCGCGCATGGCCTTGACACCCGAGCGCTTGGACTTGCCCTCCAGCCGGCGCAGCTTGGAGGCCAGTGTCGGCCGGGTCTTCTTGCGCGGCTTGGGCCGGTGGGTCGCCTGCTCGATCAGGTCCACCAGGCGATCGCGGGCGTCCTGGCGGTTCATCGCCTGGCTGGAATGCGACTGGGCGAAGATCACGATAACGCCTTCCTGGTTCATCCGGCTGCCGGCCACCCGTTCAAGGCGGTGCTTCACGTCGTCGGGCAGGGACGGCGAATTGCGCGCATCAAAGCGCAACTCCACCGCCGAGCTCGAGGTGTTGACGTGCTGCCCGCCCGGCCCCGAGGAGCGCACGAACTTCTCGACGATCTCGTCGTCCTCGATGGAAATGTTGGCCGTGACGGGGATCATGGGCGCTGGTTGCCACGGATCGCGGCGTCACGCGACACCCGCGACGACGGCCCGAGGGCCAGCGTCCCTTGACCTTTGCGCAAAAAAACGGTGGAAAGCCCGCGCTTTCCGCCTCGCCGTTGCGCGGGTTCGCGGCCTCTTACCTGTTCAGGAGAACAATCATGCGCGTCTACTATGACCGCGACGCCGACATTTCCCGCATCCTGGACAAGAAGATCGCCATCGTAGGCTATGGCTCCCAGGGCCGGGCGCACGCCCTGAACCTGAAGGACTCCGGGGTTAAGAACGTGGTCGTGGCGCTGAAGCCGGGCTCGGCCACCGCCAAGAAGGTGGAGGCCGACGGCCTGACGGTGATGGGTGTCGCCGAGGCCGCCAAGTGGGCCGACGCGCTGATGATCCTGGCGCCCGACGAACTGCAGCGCGGCATCTACAACAGCGAGATCGCGCCCAACATCAAGGACGGCTCGGCGCTCCTGTTCGCCCACGGCCTGAACGTCCACTTCAACCTGATCGAGCCGGCGCCCGGCCTCGACGTGCTGATGATCGCGCCGAAGGGCCCGGGCCACACGGTGCGCAGCGAATATCAGCGCGGCGGCGGCGTGCCCTGCCTGATCGCCGTCCACCAGAATCCCACCGGCAACGCCCACGACTTCGGCCTGGCCTACGCCTCGGCCATCGGCGGCGGTCGCTCGGGCATCATCGAGACCAACTTCCGCGAGGAATGCGAGACCGACCTGTTCGGCGAGCAGGCCGTGCTTTGCGGTGGCCTGGTGGAGCTGATCCGCGCGGGCTTCGAGACCCTGGTCGAGGCCGGCTATGCGCCGGAGATGGCCTATTTCGAGTGCCTGCACGAGGTGAAGCTGATCGTCGACCTGATCTACGAGGGCGGCATCGCCAACATGAACTACTCGATCTCCAACACCGCGGAGTACGGGGAATATGTGACCGGCCCGCGCATCGTCACCGCCGACACCAAGGCCGAGATGAAGCGCGTGCTGGAGGACATCCAGTCGGGCCGCTTCGTGCGCGACTTCATGAACGAGAACGCCGCCGGCCAGCCCAGCTTCAAGGCCACGCGTCGTCGCGGCTCCGAGCACCAGATCGAGGAAGTCGGCGCCCGCCTGCGCGCCATGATGCCCTGGATCACCAAGAACAAGCTGGTCGATACGGCGCGGAACTAGGCTCCGCTCCGCCGCGCATCCCCGGCTGTCATCCCGGAAGCCGCGCAGCGGCTATCCGGGACCCATGATCTCCGTGATGCAGGATGGGGCGTGGCGGCGCCTTTAGGGGCGATCACTGTCGCCCGTGTTTATGGGTCTCGGTCTTCCGCTACGCGGAAACCGGGATGACAGTGGCGGGGTAGCGGCGACGTTTCAGTCGTCCGGTCCGCGGCGCTTGGTCTTGATCCAGGCCCGCGCCGCCTTGTGGCGGGAGGCCCACATCTTGCGGTTGGCTTCGCGGGCCAGCGGGTCCTCCTTGCGCTGCTCGTGGCCCATCTCGCGCTGCAGCTTGCCCCAGGCCTCGTAGCGTCCGGCGTCCAGGCGGCCGTCCTCCAGCGCCGCGCGCACCGCGCAGCCGGGCTCCCGGGCGTGGCCGCAGTCGCGGAACTTGCAGTCCTCCGCCAGCGCCTCGATCTCCAGGCGCAGGTCGGCGAAGGTCGCCTCCAGGCCCTGCTGGACTTCCCACAGGCCCAGCTCCCGCATGCCGGGCGTATCCAGGATCAGCGCCCCGGACGGCAGCAGCACCAGCTCGCGGTGGGTGGTGGTATGGCGCCCTCGCGCGTCACCCTCGCGGATCGCCTTGGTCGCCATGCGCGGGGCGCCGGCGAGTGCGTTGACCAGGGTCGACTTGCCGACACCGGATGAGCCCAGCAGCACGGCGGTCTTCCCAGGAGCGAGGTATTCGGCCAGCGCCTCCATCCCCTCGCCGGTGTTGGCCGAGCAGGCGATGACCGGCACGCCCGGGGCGATGGCCGCGACCTCCGCCAGCAGCGCCGCGCGGTCTTCGCAGAGGTCGGCCTTGGTGAGCAGGATCACCGGCCGGGCCCCGCTTTCATGGGCGGTCGCCAGATAGCGCTCCAGGCGGCGCAGGTTGAGCTCGGCGTTCAGCGAGGCCGCCAGCAGCGCCACGTCGACGTTGGCCGCCACCACCTGGACCCCGCCGGCCGGGCCGGACGCGCGGCGGCTGAATTCGGTGGCGCGGGGCAGGACGGCCTGGATGACCGCGGCCGTGTCCTTGAGTTCGGCGGCCACCCAGTCGCCGGTGACGGGAAAGGCGCCGCCCACCGCCTCGTGGGAAAAGCGGCCGGAGACCCGCGCCTTCGTCTCGCCCGTGCCGGTGACAATCCGGTAGAGGCCGCGTTGCTGGACGATGACGCGGGCGGGTGTCAGGCCCTGGTCCGCGAAGGGTGCGAAGGCATGCTGGAGCGCGTCGCTCCAACCGTATGAATCGAGCAATGGGATGGTCCTTGAAGGTCGTTGAAGCCGATCCGGCGTCGACCGTGGATTCCCGTCTTCCGCGGAAGGGGTGGGCCGCCTAGGCAGCCGACACGGGGACGCGACAAAGAGCCAAGGCAATGGGGCTGGTCATCGCAGGGCTCCTTCCTTCAAGGGGTTCGCGTCGCGGCGAACTTGAGCTCAACGGCCGGGCGGGTCAAGAAGGCGGCGCAACCGGGACACCGCCATGGCCGAGCCGCTCCACGTCGTGATGAACGAAAAAGCCCACCGCTTCGAAGTGAGCCTCGGCGGCGAGGTCGCCTTCGCCGACTACGCGCTGCTGCACGACGCCCTGGTGCTGCCCCACACGCTCGTGCCCGACGCCTTCGCGGGGAGGGGCGTGGGCGGCCTGCTGGCCAAGGCGGCCCTGACCTACGCCCGCGAGCACGGCCTGAAGGTGAAGCCGGTCTGCCCGTTCATCGCCGACTATATCGCCAGACACCCGGCGTGGGCCGACCTGGTGCACAAGGACTTCCGCGCGGGAATGGGGCTCGCGCCTTAAGCCGCGAGCGCTACCGCGCCGCCGGCCAGGGCCCGTTGTCGGAGAGGTCGAGCAGATGCGGATTGGCGCCGGCGTGGTCCCTCGCGGCCTGGATGACTCCTGTCGCCGCGTCGGTCGCGCCTTCCGCGGCCCAGATCATCATCAGCTCCCACGGGCGATACGGGGGCGCGTCGACGATGCGCAGGAACCGGACCCGCGGTGGCCGCGTGCGGGCCACGCTGGCGGTCATGATGCTGCAGCCGAGGCCGGCGCTGACGAGGCTCAATACGGTCGCGGCCTGTTCCGCTTCCTGCGTGACGCGCGGTGTGATCCCCAGGGTGGCGAACATCGCCAGGACCTCGGAGAAGTAGGCGGCGTGCTTGCGGGGCGGCAGGACAAAGGGCTGGTCGGCGAGATCGGTCAGGCGGATCGCATCCTGCCGGGCGAGGTCCCAGTCCTCAGGCACGGCGGCGAGATAGACGGTCCGCTCGACCACCAGGGTCGCCAGGCCCGCGATGTGGTCGGTGAGGCCCGAGACGAAGCCGACATCCAGCTCGCCGCTGAGGATGTCCCGGATCTGATCGTTCGAGGTCCGTTCGAAGAGGCGCACGTCGACGCCAGGGTGCGCGGCGCGATGCCCGAGCAGGACTCCGGGGAGCACCTGATAAAGCGCCGGCCCGATGAAGCTTACCCGGACATCGTGCGCCTGGGAGGCCGCGCGCTGGGTCATCTTTCGGGTCAGATCGGCCTGCTGCAGGGTGCGGCGGGCCTCGGCGAGGAACACGCGCCCCGCCTCCGTCAGGGTCACCGCGCGCTGCGATCGATCGAACAGCTGGACGCCCAGATCCAGCTCAAGGCGCCGGATCGCCTGGCTCAGCGGCGGCTGGGCCATCAGCAGGCGCCGGGCCGCCTTGCCGAAATGCAGCTCCTCGGCGACAGCCACGAACTGGCGCATTTGCCTGAGATCCATGGCCTCTCGATATCTTCTAGATATTGAAAGTGCCATCTTTCATATTGGACGCAGACTTGAAAATGCGCGTTATTGGTCCCCAGGCAAATTGGCCGACGCCGCCTGGGCGCGCGTTTGAGCCAGACGGAATGGGAGAAAGAGCAGGATGAGCGAGACCGCGACACTGGACCGGACTTCGGCCAGGGGCCCGATGAAGTACCGGACGATCGACGCCGACCAGCACCTCAACCCGCCGCAGACGTTCTGGGCCGACTACCTTCCCCAGCGCCTGCGCGACCTCGCGCCCAAGATCGAGCATGCCGACGACGCCGACTACATCGTCTTCGAAGGCCAGCGGCGCAAGCTGAACCTGATGAGTTCCCAGGCCGGACGGACCGGCCAGAATTTCAAGATGGAAGGCAAGCTTTCCGACATCCGGCTCGGCAATTTCGACGCCGCCGCCCGCATCGCCGACATGGACCTGGATGGCGTGGACGCCGCCGTGCTCTACGGCGGCGGCCCGCTCGGCAGCGCCAACATGGACCTCTATATCGAGAGCTTCCGCGCCTATAACCGCTACCTGAAGGATTTCTGCGACCATGACCGGCGCCGGCTATGCGGGGTCGCCTACATCCCCATGCGCGATGTGGACGAATCCCTGATGCTGCTGCGCGAGGCGGCCGAACTGGGCTTCACCACGGTCAACATCCCGGGCTTCCCGCAGAACCCCGACATCACCAGCGCCCGGGCGCAGACCGGCGCCACCACCAGCATGGCCGCCCAGGCCGCCGCGCTGACCGGCGATCCGATGGCCGAGAAGCAATACGACGACCCCGAGTTCGACCGGTTCTGGGCCGCGGCCGTCGACCTGAACATCTCGCTCACCGTGCACCTGGGCGGGCGCATCGTGCGCTTCACCAACAAGAAGCGGCTCCTGACCGACATGCTGGCCAGCAAGTTCGCCATGGCCGAGGTGGTCAGCATCCTGATCCTGGGCGGCGTGTTCGACCGCTTCCCCAAGCTGCGCTTCGCCACGATCGAGTCCGGCGGCGGCTGGATGGCGTTCGCCGCCGACTACATGGACCGCACCTGGGAAAAGCAGCGGTTCTGGCTGGGCAGCGAACTGAAGAACCCGCCCAGCTTCTACATGGACCAGAACATCTACACCTCGTTCATCCACGACCGCGTGGCGATCGAGACCCGCAATCTGCCGGGCGCCAGGAACATCATGTGGTCGACGGACTATCCGCACTCCGAGACGACCTTCCCGGATTCGGCCAAGTGGATCGACCGGATCTTCGAAGGCGTGCCCGAGGCCGACCGGCACATGATCATGAGCGAACGCGCCCGGCAGTTCTTCCGCGTCGGCGAATGAGGACTGGAACCTAGGGCGCGTCGATCATAGGACCGTCATGGCCCGGCTTGTCCGGGCCACCCATGATCTCCGCATCGCATGGCTCGATGTGGCGGCGCCGCATTCCTCTACGCCAGTCGGTGATCATGGGTCGCCCGGACAAGCCGGGCGATGACGATCAGGTTAGGGGTCACGGCGCTACCAGTTACGCCCAGTCCACCGCCGCCTCGCCGCGCAGGATCGCTTCGACGGCGGCGGTGTGCTTGCCCCCCCCGCCGTCGTGCAGCACCAGGGCCGGGAGGAGCTTCAGCGGGGCCTTGCCGGTCTTCACCGCTCTGACCAGGATCCGCTTGGCCGGTTCGTCGGCGAAGGGATGGATCGGCCTGATCTGGACGGAGCCCGCCTTGGGCGCCAGCAGGGCCAGGATGTCGGCCAGCCGGTCGGCCCGATGGATCAGGGTGATGGTCCCGCCCTCGCGCACCGCCTTGCCCAGGAATCCGATCCAGGCCTCCAGCCCGTCGTCGGCCATCCACGCGCCGCGCCGCTCGGCGGCGGGGCCCCGGAGCGCGCCAGGGTCGTCGAAGAACGGCGGATTGGTCATGGCCGCGTCGAAGGGATCGAGACCCAGGTGCGAGAACCGCACGGCGATGTCGCCCTCGATGGCGGAGACCCGGTCCCGCAGGCCGTTCGCGGCGATGTTCTCGCGCGCCAGCATGAGCGCCTCGGCGTCCCGCTCCACACCGGTGAAGTGGGCGTCCGTCCGGCGCATGGCCGCCGCCAGCAGGGCCCCGCCGGCCCCGCATCCGGCCTCCAGCACGCGTTGGCCGGCGCCCGCGTCGCAGGCGGCCGCCAGCAGGGCCGCGTCGAGGCCCGCCCGATAGCCGCGCGCCGGCTGGCGCAGCGCCACGCGCCCGCCCAGCACCCGGTCATCGGTGAACTCATCCATGGCGGGGCCTGATTGAACGCGCCGCATAATGGCGCTCTCCTTGACCGTGCCCTATCGCGTCACCATTGTCCCCCGCAACGGCGTCCACCCTCCGGATGGCCGGTATCGCCAGGAGCACATCGTCCGCGTGAACGTCGCCACACGCACCGTCGTCGCCAACAAGCCGCCGTCGCTTGACGGGCTGATGGCGCTTGCCGGATCGGATATGGCCGCCGTCGACGCCCTGATCAGGCGGCACATGGACAGCCCCGTGCCGGTGATCCCGGCCCTCGCCGACCACCTCATCGCAGGCTCGGCCAAGCGTCTGCGCCCCCTGCTGACGATCGCCGCGGCGCGGCTGGCGGGCGCGCGCGACGACGCCTGCCTGAAGCTCGCCGCGGCCGTGGAGTTCATCCACACCGCCACCCTGCTGCACGACGACGTGGTGGATTCCTCCCAGCTGCGCCGAGGGCGCGTGGCCGCCCACCTGATCTGGGGGGCCCCCTCCAGCGTGCTGGTCGGCGACTTCCTGTTCGCCCGGGCGTTCGAGTTGATGGTCGGCGCGGGCTCGATGCCGGCGCTGGAGATCCTGGCGCGCGCCTCCCGCGTGATCGCCGAGGGCGAGGTGCTGCAACTCACCCGCGCGCATGACATGGACCTCTCCCAGGAGGTCTATCTGGAGATCATCCGGGCCAAGACCGCCGAGCTGTTCGCCGCCGCCGCCGAGGCTGGCGCGGTCTCGGCCGGCGCCCCGCCGGAGCGGCGCCGCGCACTGCGCTGCTTCGGCCAGGACCTCGGCCTCGCCTTCCAGCTTGTCGACGACGCCCTGGACTATTCCGGGGAGAGCGCGACGCTGGGCAAGAACCCCGGCGACGATTTCCGCGAGGGCAAGGCCACCCTGCCCCTGCTGCTGGCCATGGCCCGCACGGGCGCGGCCGAACGGGACTTCTGGATCCGCACCATCGACCGGCGCGAGCAGACCGACGCCGACTTCCAGCGGGCGCGCGGACTCATGGTCGATACCGGGGCCCTGGACTCCACGCTGGAGCTCGCGGCGTCCTACGCCGTCAGCGCCAAGGCGGCGCTGGCCGAATTCCCCGCCAACAGCTGGCGCCCGGCGCTGGAAGACCTCGCCGACTTCGCCGTGGCCCGGAAGGCCTAGACGCGCCTTTGAGCTCGATTTCGACATCGAGCGGCGTCCGCTCGAAACATGTCTGACATCTACGCCTGCGCCACTGTCGCCAGGACATTGGAGGAAGCGGCCTTGAGGACATTGCTGATGGCGCCGGTGGCGCTGCTGTTCGCCACCACGGCCTGGGCGGCGCCCCCGCCGCCGACGCCCGGGGACATCTCCATGTTCGAGGAGAACGGCGCCTACGTCCTGCGCACCAACGACGCCAAGCCGATCTACACCTTCGACCGCGACCAGCCGGGCAAGTCCAACTGCAACGGTCCCTGCGCGACAGCCTGGCCGCCCGTGGTCGCCTCGCCCGGCAGCCGGCCCGTCGGAGGCTGGACCATGATCAAGCGCGACGACGGCGCAAGCCAGTGGGCCTACCGTGGGAAGCCCGTCTACAGCTTCGCGCACGACGACGAAGGCAAGGCCAACGGCGACGGCATGGGCGGGGTCTGGCATCTGCTGCCGCCGACCCCGAAATAGCCCTCAGCTGCGGTAGTCGCCGTTGATCTCGATGTAGCGTTTGGTCAGGTCGCAGGTCCACATGGTGGCCTGGGCGCGGCCGACGCCGACATCGACGGTGACCTCCAGCTCGGCCTTCTTCATGTAGGCGCTCATCTTGCCCTCGTCGTAGGTCGAGGACACCAGCCCGTCCTGGGCGGCCCACAGCGGCCCGAACTTCACGCTCATGGAATCGCGGTCGACCGGCTCGTCGGCGCGGCCCACCGCCATGACGATGCGGCCCCAGTTGGCGTCCTCGCCGGCGAAGGCGGTCTTGACCAGCGGGCTCTCGCAGACCGTGCGGGCGATCTTGCGGGCCGAGGCCTGGGTCTCGGCGCCAGTGATCGTCACCTTGATGAACTTGCGTGCGCCCTCGCCGTCGCGGACCAGCTGCTGGGCCAGGTCCATCAGCACCTGCTCCAGCTTGACCCGGAAGTCGGCCAGCCGCTTGTCGCCCGCCCGGGTGATCCGGGGCGCGCCGGACTTGCCGGTGGCGAACAGCAGCAGGGTGTCGTTGGTCGAGCGGTCGCCGTCCACCGTCACCGCGTTGAAGGTGGTCCGCGTGTAGAGGCTGACCAGGTTCTGCAGCGCCGCCGGCGCGATCGCGGCGTCGGTGACCACGAACGCCAGCATGGTCGCCATGTCGGGCGCGATCATCCCCGAGCCCTTGGCGATGCCGCCGATCTTCACCTTCGTCCCGTCGATGTCGGCCTCGACGTAGGCGCCCTTCGGGAAGGTGTCGGTGGTGGCGATCGCCCGCGCCGCCGCCGCCCAGCCGTCCTCCGTGAGGCGCTGTTCGATCTCGGGCAGCTTGTGGACGATCTTGGCGTCGTCGAGCAGGACGCCGATCACCCCGGTCGAGGCGGTCATCACGTCGCGCTGGCGGCAGTCGAAGCGCTTGCCGATCGCCGAGGCCACCCGGCGGACCGCGTCGGCGCCCGGCCGGCCGGTGAAGGAATTGGCGCAGCCGGCGTTGACCACCAGGGCGCGCACCCCCTCGCCCTTGGTCACCTCCAGGTGGCGCTTGCACCAGTCGACCGGCGCCGAGCCCACGCCATGGCGGGTGAACACCCCGCCGGCCGACGCCCCGTCCGGGAAATGCATCACCAGCAGGTCGTCGCGCTCGTGCTTGTAGAAACCCGCCCGGGCGGTGGCCATCTCGACGCCCGCGATCGGCGGCATCCTCGGGAACGGCACGGCCAGCGGCGAGACCGGCATGTCGCCCTTGGCCTGCGGCGCGGCGGCGGCGGCATGGGTGTCGCCGAACTGGCGGGCCTGCTTGTCGGCGCGCTTCAGCGCCGCGCGCTTCCAGGCGCTGGTCAGCGGGTCGAACGCCCGCTCCAGGGTCTGGCCCATGACCTCCACGGGCTTGGCCGCCGCCTCCAGCGCCTTGGCGGCGGGCTTCAGCGCCCCGCTCTTGGCCGGCTTGGCGGCGGGTTTGGCGGCAGGCTTGGTGGGACGACGGCTCATGGCTTGGCGGCCTTGGCGGGCGGTGGAACGACAGGCGGCGCGGGCGGGGTCTTGGGCGCGTCGGCGGGCGGGGTGGCGCGCACCGCCCCGTCGGCCGGCTTAACCAGCAGCTGCACCTTCGACTTGCTGCGCAACTTCTCCAGGAGGTCGCGGATCTGGTCGTAGGTCAGGAAACGGACGATCTGTGGCCGGGCGGCCTCCAGCGTGATCGGCTGCTCAAGCCGGCGGTCCTCGACCTTGACGAGGGCGACGCCGCCCTCCACGGGGAACGGGCCCACCACCTGGCCGGGCTTGGCGGTCTTCAGCGCCGCGTCATAGGCCTCGGGCATCACATCGACGGTGAAATAGCCCAGGTCGCCGCCGTTGAACCGGGTGGCCGCGTCCGTCGAGCGCTCCATGGCCAGCGCCTCGAAGGAGGCGCCCGACGCCAGCAGCTTCTTCACCGCCTCGGCGTCCGCGGCGGTGGCCAGCACGATCTGGCGAGCCTTAATCTCCTCGGAGCGTTTGGCGAGCTTCTGCTGCTCCTGGTAGAGGCCGCGGATCGCCCCGTCGTTGACCGCCTCGGAGACCACGCTCTCCACCAGCATGTCGCCCAGGATGCGCTCGCGGGCGGCCGCCAGCCGGCGCTGCGCCGCCGGGTCCTTGTCGAGCTTGCGCTTCAGCGCCTCGGCGGCCAGCAGCTTCTGGTCGACCACCTCGTCCAGCACCCGGCGGAACAGGTCGGAGGAGACATCCAGCGGCTCGCCCTCGCCGATCAGCCCCTGGGCCACCGCCTCGCGCTTCACGTCGGAGGTCCAGACGGTGGTCTTGTCCACCTTGGCCACCGCCCGGTCGCCGCGCTCGGGCGCCTGGTCGGCGCCGCCCGCGCGGCTGCAGGCCGCCAGGCCCAGCACGGCGGCCAGCGCCAGGCCGGCCAGGAACGCGGGGCGGAAGGGGCGCTCAGCCGCCATGCGGATCACCTCGCAAGCCTATTGGGGGCGCCACGCGGGGCGCCGCCCGTCCCTAGCCATTTCCGCACCGCGATGCAAAGCCCGCTCGCCTGCGGGGCGGCGCCGCGTTGACACCGGGGGGCGCGCTCCTTAAGTCTCGCGCGCCCTCAAATGAGCGAAATATTCCGGCAGCGTGGGGCTTCTATGCGCCCGCCCGGCCCCGCCATCCAACCGGACACCTCCCCTTGAGCATCTTCCAACGGTTCTTCGGCACTTCCAACGACCGCAAGGTCAGGGCGATGAACGCGCGGGTTCAGAAGATCACCGCGCTCGAACCCGCGATGCAGGC
>CANJXI010000094.1 GCA_947478785.1 Caulobacteraceae bacterium | reverse complement strand
GACCATCCGGGCGTGTCGTCGACGATCTTCGGGGCGCTGGCCGACGCCAACGTCAATGTGGACATGATCGTCCAGAGCCATGCGCGCACGGCGGACACCGCCAACATGGAATTCACGGTGGGCAAGCGTGACGCCCAGCGCGCCGTCGAGATCGTCCGGGCCGCCCAGCCGCAGATCGGCTTCGACGACGTGCAGGTCAACGACGAGGTCTCCAAGGTCTCGGTGATCGGGGTCGGCATGCGCAGCCACACGGGCGTCGCCAAAACGATGTTCGGGGCGCTGGCCGAGAAGGGCGTCAACATCCAGGTGATCTCGACGTCGGAGATCAAGATCAGCGTCCTGATCGACGCGGCCTATACCGAGCTCGCCGTCCGCGCCCTGCACGCGGCGTACGGCCTGGACGAGCTTTAGGCTTTCTCCGCCGAGCCCGTCAGACGGAAGGTCGCCCAGGCGCCCAGGACCGCCAGCGGGATCACCGAGGCGAAGACCCAGAAGGCGCCCGAGCGCGCGCTATCGGGGTTCAGCCCGTGGGAGAAGCCCGCCAGGTTGGCCGCGACGCCCGAGATCGCCGCGCCGGCCGCGGCCCCGGTCTGGCGCACGGCGGCGATGGCCGAGGCGCCGATGGCGCGGTCCTCGTCCTGCAGCGCGGCCAGCACGCGCCGGCTCATGAAAGCCCATGAGAATCCGAAGGCGGCCCCCAGCAAGGCGCCGCCGACCAGCACCACCGCCAACGGCCCGTCGGCCATCTGCCCGGTCAGCAGGACGAGGCTGGCGATGAGACAGAGTGCGCCGAACCGCGTCCAGCGCGCGTCCCAGGCGCCGGTGACATGGGCCACCGCCATGCCCGCCACGGTCCAGGCGAGGGACTCCGCGCCGATGGCGTAACCGGCCCAGAGCGGGGAGAACCCGCGTAGCTGTTGCAGGATCGCCGGCCCGTAAATGGCGAACCCCATGGACGCGGCGGTGAGCGCGAACATAGCGAAGTATCCCGATCCCACGATGGTCGTCAGATCGCCGGCGCGATGCGGCAGCAGGCGCACCCTGGCGCGGCGGTCGATTCGGACGACAAGAGCCAGGACCGCCAGGCCTAAGACGACCAGGCCGATGGAGACTGCGGCCCCCTTCAGGATGTCGGCCACAGCGATCGCGCCGACGCCCAGGCCGAGCACTGCGAGCTGCAGCCAGGGGATGCCCGGCCCGCCGTCGCCCTTCGCCGAGCCGCTCAGCAGGAAGGGCGCGGCGGCGCTGAAGGCGGCGGCCTGCAGGGCGAAGAGCCAGAAGACGTCGCGCCAGCCGCCGACCTCAAGCACAACGCCGCCGAACAGCGGGCCGATCAGGGTGGCGATCCCCCAGATGAAGGTGACCGTGGCGAACACCCGCGCCAGGTGCCGCTCCGGGAACAGCAGCGCCACTGCGACCATGGCGAACCCCGAGATCCAGCCCGAACCCAGGCCCTGGATGAGCCGGCCCGCGAGGAAGACCCCGACGTCGGGCGCGAGCGCGCTCATCAAGCAGCCCCCGGCCATGATGACCCCGGCGATGGCTGTCGCCGCGCGCAGGCCAAAGCGTTCCGAGAGCCGGCCGGCGCTGGCCCCGGCCAGGATCGCGCCGACCAGGAAGCCGGCGGTCGCCCAGCTGAAATAGCCGTAGCCGCCCAGGTCGGCGCCGACGCTGGGCATGATAGTGGCGGTGACCAGGCTGTCGGCGGCGTTGAGCCAAACGCCCAGGCAGATCAGGGCGAACCGCGGCAGACGCCCATCGGCCAGCAGGTCCGCCCAACCGTTCCGCGCCCTCGCCTCGCCCACGTCGTCCCTCGTTCAGGTCGGCTAGCCAGACCGTCCGGCGGGTCTTGCCATGCCATGCCGGGGGCCCCGACGCGAGCTTGACCCTCGTCCAATGCTGGCTCCTATTCCCGTCAGGCCACGGACGCAGACCGCGCGGAGTCCGGGCCGGGGGAAACGGTTTGGATTATTCGCGACATCGCCTGGCGCGGCGCGCAGACCGGTGAGCGACGTCGCGCCACGCCGGGGCCTGATCACGCTCGGCGTGATGATCGCGATGTTCATGGGCACGCTGGACCAGACGGTGGTCAATGTCTCGCTGCCCCACGTGCAGGGGAGCCTCTCGGCCAGCCAGGACCAGGTCACCTGGGTGGTGACGTCCTACATGGTGGCCACGGCGGTGACGATGCCGATCTCGGGCTGGCTGGCGGGACGGTTCGGCATCCGCTCCATGGTGCTGACCTGCATCGGCCTCTTCACCCTCACCTCGGTGCTGTGCGGCATGGCCACGAACATGCCGGAGATGGTGCTGCTGCGATTCGCGCAAGGCATGACCTACGCGCCGATCCAGCCGCTGGCGCAGGCGGTGCTGCTGCGGGTCTATCCGCCGGAACGGTTCGGACGCGCGATGGCCGTCTTCGCCATGGCCTCGATCGCGGGGCCGGTGATCGGCCCGGCGCTGGGGGGCTACATCACCGACCACCTGTCGTGGAGATGGTGCTTCTACATCAACCTGCCGACAGGGGTGATCTCGTTCCTGCTGCTTTGGCTGTTCATGCCCAAGGAGGCGCCGGAGCCGCGGCGCTTCGACTTCCTGGGGTTCACCTCGCTGGCGCTGGGGATCGCGGCGCTGCAGCTGGTGCTGGACCGCGGACCGTCGCAGGACTGGTTCAACTCCCGCGAGATCTGGGCCGAGCTGATCGTGGCGGCCTCGGGGATCTGGATCTTCATCACCCATACCCTGACGGCCAGGGCGCCGCTTTTCGAGCGGTCCCTCCTGCGAGACCGCAACTTCGTCGTCGGCATGACGCTGCAGTTCCTGTTCACGATGCTGTTCTACTGCTCCGTGGCCTTGCTGCCGCTGATCCTGCAGAACACCATGGGATATTCGGCGGCCCAGGCCGGCGTCCTGAACGTGCCCCGCTCCATCCTGGTGATCGTCATTCTGCAGATGATGGGGCGGCTCGACACCATGGCGGACCGCCGGCTGCTGGGCGGCTTCGGCCTGGCGGTCTTCGCCGTCTCCTGCTGGCTGATGTCGGGCTACGACCTGTCGATGGGACCGCAGACCATCATCTCCGCTACCCTGGTCCAGGGCCTCGGACAGGGGTTCGTGAACGTGCCGATCTCCACACTGGCGTTCCTGACGCTGGGCGCCGGCCTGCGGACCGACGCCTCGACGGTCTCCAGCCTGCTGCGCAACGTGGCCGGCAGCGTGGGGATATCGATCTCGCAGTGGTTCATGGTGTTCAACGGCCAGCGGATGCACGCCTCGCTGGCGGCGCACATATCGGCCGACAATCCCGTCACGCGGGCCGGCCTGCCTACCTATCTGTCGCCCGACACCGTGCAGGGCGCGATCGCGCTCAACGCCGAGATCACCCGGCAGGCGACCATGGTGGCGTTCGTAGACAACTACCGGGTGATGTTCGTCGCGGCCCTGCTGTGCATCCCCCTGCTGGCGTTCATGCGCGACCGTGGTCCGGGGCCGCGGGCCGCCCGGCCGAAGGCCTGAACCCTTCTCGGGCATGGCGACCAGACGCCTATTTTCGCGGCGCCTTTGGCAAACGACGAAAACCCCCCTTTTCCTATCCGTTCTCAAGCATAAGACTGTTAGGGAGCGGCTCTGGCCTTCTTCACGATGTGGAATCGTTTCCACCGGGAAAATGGTTCAAAGTGAGAGCCTTGAGGGCACGACGTCGCTTCGGGAGGCGTCGTTCTAGAGAGAGGGAGGCCACCCGAACCCATGGCGCAGCCGAGCGTAGCCATACGCGGTCAACGCAGCCTGCTTCGGCAGATCCGGGAAGCGCTCGCGGGCGGCGGCCCGGCGCAGCTGCGCCTGGACATGGTGGTGCGGATCATCGCGCGTTCCATGGTGGCCGAGGTGTGCTCGCTCTACATGCGCCGCGCCGCCGACGAGATGGAGCTGTTCGCCACCGAGGGCCTGGACCCGGCGGCCGTCCACGTGACCCGGATGAAGCAGGGCGAGGGCCTGGTCGGCGAGATCATGAAGCTGGGCCGGCCGCTGAACCTGGCCGACGCGCCCGAGCACCCGGCCTTCTCCTATCGGCCGGAAACCGGCGAAGACCCCTACCACGCCTTCCTGGGCGTCCCCCTGCTGCGCGGCGGGCGCGCCATCGGGGTGCTGGTCGTGCAGAACCGCACGGCGCGCAACTACACCGAGGACGAGGTCGAGGACCTGCAGATCGTCGCCATGGTGCTGGCCGAGATGGTGGCGGCGGGCGAGCTGGTCGGCGCCGAACTGAAGGGCGTGGAGATCGCGCCCCACCGGCCGGAGCGGCTGAAGGGCTCGAAGTTCGGCGACGGCCTGGCCTATGGCGTGGCCGTGCTGCACGAGCCGCCGGTGGCGCCCAGCCAGCTGCTGTCCGACGACGTGGCCGCCGAGGAAGTCCGGCTGAAGACGGCGGTGGATTCCCTGCAGGCCCAGATCGACAGCATGCTGGAGGGCCAGGCCGGCCTGGTGGACGCCTCCTTCGAGGTGCTCGACACCTACCGGATGTTCGCCCACGACCGGGGCTGGAACCGCAGCCTCGAGGACGCGGTGCGCAATGGGCTGACCGCGGAGGCGGCGGTGGAACGCGTGCGCTCCGAGCACCGCGCCAGGCTGGGCCAGGCCCGCGACCCCTATCTGCGCGAGCGCCTGCACGACCTGGAGGATCTCAACGACCGGCTGTTGCGCCACCTGTCGGGCGACGGCCACGTGGCCCGCGAGCTGCCCGAGAACGCGATCCTGATCGCCCGGAACCTGGGACCGGCCGACCTGCTGGAATACGACCGCACCAAGCTGCGCGGCCTGTTGCTGGAGGAAGGCACGGCGGCCAGCCATGCGGCGATCGTGGCGCGCGCGCTCGATATCCCCTGCGTCGGACGCCTGCCCGGCCTGCGAGACCGCGTTTCGGAAGGCGACATGGTGATCGTCGATGCCGAGACCGGCGAGGCTTACCTGCGCCCCCGCACCGACGTGGTGAAGGCCATCCAGGCCCGCATCGACGTGCGCCGCCAGCGCCGCGCCGAGTTCGCCAAGCTGCGCGACACGCCGGCCTTCACCCGCGACGGGGCGAAGATCACGCTGCTGATGAACGCCGGCCTCGACGTCGACCTGGACATCCTGGGCGAGACGGGGGCCGAGGGCATCGGCCTGTTCCGCACCGAGTTCCAGTTCATGGTCGCCGAGGAGATGCCGCGCTTCAACGCCCAGACCGCGCTCTATGGCCGGGTGATGGACGCCGCCGGCGACCTGCCGGTGACCTTCCGCACCCTGGACCTCGGCGGCGACAAGGTGCTGCCTTACATGGAGGCCGAGCGGGAGGACAATCCCGCCCTGGGCTGGCGGGCGATCCGCATGGGGCTGGACCGCCCGGCCCTGTTGCGCCTGCAGCTGCGCGCGCTGATCGCGGCGGCGGGCGGACGGCCCTTGCGGATTATGTTCCCGCTGGTCGCCAACGTCGACGAGTTCCGCGCCGCCCGCGCCCTGGTGGACATCGAGGTGGCATGGGCCGAACGGCGCGGCCGCAAGGCGCCGTCCCGGCTGGACGTGGGCGCGATGATCGAGGCGCCCTCGCTGATCTGGCACCTGGACGCGCTGCTGCCGATGACCGACTTCGTCAGCGTCGGCACCAACGACATGATGCAGTACCTGTTCGCCGCAGACCGGGGGAACCCGCGGGTGGCTGAGCGCTACGACCCCCTGTCGCCGCCGGCGCTGCGCGCCCTGGAACAGATCCAGCGGGCCTGCGCGGAAACCGGAACGCCAGTCAGCGTCTGCGGCGAGATGGCCGGCCGTCCGCTGGAGGCCTTCGCCCTGGTCGCGCTGGGCTTCAACCGGCTCTCCATGCCGCCAGCCGGCGTCGGACCGGTCAAGCAGATGGTGCTGTCCTGCGACCGCGAAGCGGCGCGGCGCGGTGTGTCCGCCCTGATCAAGAGCGCCGCCGGCTCCATTCGAAACGAAATCGAAACCTTGGCGCGCAAAATCTACGTTGCGATCTAAACTCTGTCAGACGACTCACGTGACGGAAGATCGCATTGAAGACCAGTGGAGCGCGTGTTACCGGACCATCAAATCTAGAATTCGCCTAAAAGGTCTAGCTGGGCGTCGTCGCAGCCGTTGGGGCGCGACGCGGGGCCAAGAGTGAGAGTAGCCATGCCGCTTGATACTGGCGGGGTTGCCGATCTGCCGAGGCGCGCGGACGAGAGCCGCGGGTCAGACACGCCCGAAATCTATCAACCTTCGCTGCAGGCCGGGTCCGATATTGGACAAGCTTTGAAAGCCATCCGCGAATTCCGAGGCCTGTCCATCGAGGAGGTCGCGGAGATCACCCGGGTGCGCCGGACGTACCTGATGGCCATCGAGGCCATGCACCTCGACAAGCTGCCGTCCCGGCCGTTCACCATCGGCTATATCCGGGCCTACGCCGAGGCGCTCGGCGACAGCGGCGACATCGCGGTCGAACGCTTCAAGGCCGAGGAGCCGGTGCTGGACGAGCCGTTGCGCGCGCCGGTCGGCGTGGGCGACCAGAGCGACCCCAGGCTGATGATGATCGTCATCGTCGCGATGGTGATCGTGGGCGCCATCGTGCTGTGGAACATCGCCCAGCGGGCCATGAGCGAAAGCGCCCCGCCCTCGCCCACCGCGCCGGCCAAGGCGACCGCCCTTGCACTGGACGCCCAGAAATCCGGGCCGGTGGCGCTGGGCGCGCCGCTGCCCGCGCCGGTGGAATCGACCACGCCCGCACCCTACGAGACGCCGGGCCTGGCGGAGGCCGGCGAAGACGGGGTCAACCATTCCGCGCCCGCCGCCATCGGCGCCCGGCCCGACGGCGAGCCGCCGGTCGACGTGGCCAGCCTGCCGCTCAACTTCCAGGCCAACGGCAAGGTCTATGGCGCGACGGCGGCGCAACCCTCCAGCGTCACCCTCCAGGCGCTGAAATCCGCGTCGCTGATCGTGCGCGGCCCCGACGGCGCGGTCTATTTCGCCCGCCAACTGGCCGCCGGCGAAGCCTACCGCGCGCCGCAGTTCGCCGGCCTCAGCGTCGATGTCTCCGAGCCCGACGCCTTCCAGGTCTTCGTGGCCGGCCAGTCGCAGGGCCTCCTGCCGTCGGCCAAGGCCTCGCTCAGCGCGCTCGTCGAATAGATCGAGAGCTTGGGTTCGCGGGCGTAAGCGCCTATTTTCCCGCCCGTCATGAGCGCCAAGAAAGACCACCTGCAGGATCACACCGCCGTCCGCCCCTGGCGGGCGATCCGGCGCAGGCCCTCGCGGAAGATCCGGGTGGGCTCGGTGGAGGTGGGCGGCGATGCGCCAATCACCGTCCAGTCGATGACCAACACGCTGACCGCCGACGCCCAGGCGACCATCAACCAGGTCCGCGAACTGGAGGAGGCCGGGGCGGATATCGTCCGGGTCTCCTGCCCCGACGAGGACTCGACGCGGGCGTTCGGGGCGATCGTCCGGGCGGCCAAGGTCCCGCTCGTGGCCGACATCCATTTCCACTACAAGCGCGGCGTCGAGGCGGCCAAGGCCGGCGCGGCGTGCCTCAGGATCAACCCCGGCAACATCGGGTCGCCCGACCGGGTGCGCGAGGTGATCGCGGCTGCCCGCGACAACGGCTGCTCCATGCGGATCGGGGTCAACGCGGGCTCGCTTGAGCGCGACCTGCTGGAGAAATACGGCGAGCCCTGCCCCGACGCCATGGTCGAGAGCGCGCTGCGCCACGCCCGCATCCTGCAGGACCACGACTTCCACGAGTTCAAGATCAGCGTGAAGGCCTCCGACGTCTTCATGACGGTGGCCGCCTACCAGTTGCTGGCAGACGCGATCGACTGCCCGCTGCACCTGGGGATCACCGAGGCCGGCGCGCTCCGCACCGGCACCGTGAAGTCTTCCATCGGCATGGGCGCCATGCTGTGGGCCGGCATCGGCGACACCATCCGGGTCTCGCTCGCCGCCGACCCCGTCGAGGAGATCAAGGTCGGCTTCGACCTCCTGAAGTCACTGGGCCTGCGGCACCGCGGCGTCAACATCATCGCCTGCCCCTCCTGCGCCCGGCAGGGGTTCAACGTGATCGCAACCGTGGAGGCGCTGGAGGCGCGGCTGGCGCACATCGCCACGCCGATGAGCCTGTCGATCATCGGCTGCGTGGTGAACGGACCGGGCGAGGCGCTGATGACCGACCTGGGGTTCACCGGCGGCGGCAAGGGATCGGGCATGGTCTATGTGGCCGGCCGGCCCGACCACAAGATGGACAACGACGGCATGGTCGACCACATCGTGGGCCTGGTCGAGGCTCGCGCGGCCGAGATCACGGCGGCCGAGGCGCTTCAGGCGGCGGAGTAGACCCTGTCTTCTAAAATGACGGTGGCGTCACTCTTGCGCGGTCCGGGCATCCGGGCTTAGGTGGCGCTCCAAAATTTCTCGGGAGGGACTGATGTCCGCGGACGGCAACTGGAAGATCACCATCAACACGCCGATGGGCGCGCAGGTGGTCAACGCCTCGATCACCACCAGCGGCGACAGTTTCACCGGCAAGACCTCCGGTCCCATGGGCGACCAGGAAATCACCGGCAAGGTGGCCGGAGACACCCTGACCTGGTCGGCCAACATCACCAGCCCCATGCCGCTGACGCTGGAATTCGAGGCGAAGGTCGATGGCGACGCCATGACCGGCAACGTCAAGCTGGGCGCCTTCGGCAACGCCGCGCTGAGCGGCGTCCGGGCCTAGCAAGGAACTCTAGCGGGCGGGATCGACCGCGTCGCCGACGCTCTTGGCGGCGCTGGTGGTGGAGCCCGCGATGCTGGACGCGGCGCTGGTGACAGCGTCTGTGCGCAGGGCGTCGTTGTGGTTGGCGTTGAGCAGGAAGAACGCCACGACGGCCACGAGCGCCAGGAGCGCTATTCCGATGAGCACCCCGCCGAGGCCCGACTTCGGGCCGTGATCGACGTAGGTGACGCCGCCGTCTTCGCGCTCTGTGATCGTCACGCGTTCGGTCGCCATGTTCAATGCCTCCTGGATGTCACTGGCGCCCTAACGGACGACGGCCTTCGGATGTTCCGGCTGGTTTGCCCCGGCCTGTTTGGCAAGCGGGCGTCAGGAGGCTAGAGGAAGCTCCCCTTCCCTTCAGGCGTCAGACCCCTTGCGACTTCCCCAGGCCAGGCTCGACCAGGTGCTCGACCGCTTCCACGAGATCGAGGCGCGGATGGGGGCTGCCAGCGAGGGCCCGGAAATCGTGCGGCTAGGCAAGGAGCACGCCGAGCTGAAGCCGGTGGCGGACGCGGTGCAGGCGCTGGCCCAGGCGCGGGCCGAACTGCCGGAGCTGGAGGAGATGGCCGGGGCGGACGACGCTGAGATGGCGACGCTGGCGCGCGAGGAACTGCAGGTCCTGCATGGCCGCCTGCCCGACCTGGAGCACGAGGTGGCGCTGTTGCTGGCGCCCAAGGACCGCGACGAGAACGCGTCGGCCATCCTCGAGGTGCGGGCCGGCACGGGGGGCGACGAGGCGGCGTTGTTCGCGGGCGACCTGTTCCGCATGTACCAGCGCTACGCGGCGCTCCGGGGCTGGCGCGTGGAGATCGACTCGCTCTCCGAGGGCGAGATGGGCGGCTACAAGGAGATCATCGCCTCGGTGACAGGCGACGGGGTGTTCGGCCGGCTGAAGTTCGAGAGCGGCGTCCACCGGGTGCAGCGGGTGCCCGCCACCGAGGCGCAAGGGCGCATCCACACCTCGGCCGCCACGGTCGCGGTCCTGCCCGAGCCCGAGGACGTCGAGATCGAGATCAAGACCGAGGATCTCCGGATCGACACCTATCGCTCCTCCGGGGCCGGCGGCCAGCACGTCAACAAGACCGACTCGGCCGTGCGCATCACCCACATGCCGTCGGGCATCGTGGTGACGAGCTCGGAGAAGTCGCAGCACCAGAACCGGGCCAGGGCCATGAAGGCGCTGAAGGTCAAGCTCTACGACCAGCAGCGCGAGGCGCTGGACACCGCGCGGTCCGACGCGCGCAAGAGTCAGGTGGGCTCCGGCGACCGCTCCGAGCGGATCCGCACCTACAACTTCCCGCAAGGGCGCGTCACCGACCACCGCATCAACCTGACGCTCTACAACCTGCCCAAGGTCATGGAGGGCGAGGCGCTGGACGACGTGATCAATCCGCTGATCGCCGAGGACCAGGCCGCCCGGCTGTCGGCGCTGGAAGACGAGTTCAGCTGACCATGGCCGGCCACGTCACGGGCATCTTCCGACACCCGGTGAAGGGGTTCACGCCGGAGCGGTTGGAGACAGTGACGCTGGCGCCCGGCGAGGGTTTCCCCGCCGACCGGATCTATGCGGTGGAGAACGGGCCATGCGGGTTCGATCCCTCGGCGCCGGCGCACGTCCCCAAGCAGAAGTTCACGGTGCTGGCGCACATGCCCAGGGTGGCTAGCGCCCGGACGCGGTTCGACGACGCGACCGGGACCTTGCACGTCTCGGCCGAGGGTATTGCGCCGCTGTCCGCCGACCTGGGCGTCCCGGAGGGCCGCGTGGCCCTCGAGGGCTGGCTCACCGAATTCCTGGGTGAGGACGTGCGGGGCGCGCTGAAGGTGCTGGCGGCGCCCGGGCGATACCGCTTCACCGACCATCCGAAGGGCCAGGTCTCGATCATCAACCTGGCGACCTTGCGCGATCTCTCACGGGCGATGGGCGCCGAACTCGACCCCATGCGCTTCCGCGCCAACCTCTATGTGGAGGGCTGGCCGGCCTGGGCGGAAAACGACTGGGTCGGCGAGCGGCTGGCGCTGGGCGGCGCCGAGGCCGAGGTGTTCAAGCCGATCGTGCGCTGCGCGGCCACCCATGTGGACCCGACCACGGCGGTCCGCGACCTCGACATCAACAAGGCGCTGTTCGACAACTATGGCCACATGCACTGCGGGATCTATGTGCAGGTGACGCGCCCCGGAAAGCTGGGAATAGGCGACATGATCCCCGCGCCCAGGGCGCAAGCATGACCCGGGAGGCGGCATGGGACTGACCCTGCTCACGGCCTGGCAGGGCGCCAAGCGGCGTCTGGAGGCCGCGGGCCTGGCCGGCCCGGTGATCGACGCGCGCCTGCTGGTGGAGGCCGCCGCCGACGCCACCCGCGCCGACATTGTCGGCGACCCCTACCGGGCGCTGACGCCGGAGCAGGAAGACACCCTTGAAACCTATCTCACCCGCCGCGAGCACCGCGAGCCGGTCAGCCACATCCTGGGCCGCAAGGGGTTCTGGAAGATCATGCTGCGGGTCAACGCCAATGTGCTGACGCCCAGGCCCGACACCGAGACGGTGGTCGAGCTGGTGCTGCGCGACTTTCCGGAACACGCGGCATGGTCGGTGCTGGACCTGGGCGTGGGCTCGGGCGCGATCCTGCTGGCGATCCTGGCGGAGCGGCCGGCGGCCAGGGGGCTCGGCATCGACGTCTCCGAGGAGGCGCTGGCCGTGGCGCGCGACAACGCCGCCTCCCTGGGCCTGGCCGGGCGCCTGGCCCTGCTGCGCGGCGACTGGACCACGGGCCTGGGCGACGGCACGTTCGACCTGGTGGTCTCAAACCCGCCCTACATCGCCACCGAGGTGATCGAGACCCTGGAGCCCGAGGTGCGCGTGCACGAACCGCGGCTGGCGCTGGACGGCGGCGAGGACGGCCTGGATCACTACCGGACCCTGGCGCCGGAGATCCTGCGGGTCCTGAAACCCGGCGGCCGGTTCGCCGTTGAGATCGGGTACGACCAGAAGGACGCGGTGGAGGCGCTGTTCAGGGAGGCCGGCGCCCAGGACGTGGCGACCTTCCGCGACCTGAGCGATCACGACCGGGTTGTCGCAGGCGCGAAAAAGCTCTTGGAAATCACCGCTTGAATCGCTAGGTAGAGGATGTCTCCACTCAATTCGTCGGCTTCAGGCAGACGCGTCCGATCATAAGGACGCCCGCCGGTCCCGACAGGCGCGACGCTTCTCTCAAAGGCCTCTCGCTGAACCTTCCGGGTGGGAAGACGGGGAACACTTAGCGTCTTCAACATTCCAACCGGGCGCGCCGCCCGACTGCTGAAGCCGAGCGCACAGGCCGACCGCTTAAGGCGGGTCCGCCGAGGGAAGAACCAAACGGTTATTAAATAATGAGAGATTTCAAGGGTATGAAGCGCCAGCGCGGCCGCAATCGCGGCGGTGGCGGCGGTGGCGGTGGCGGCGGCAAGCCCCAGGCGCAGAACGCCAACCGGGCGTTCGACTCCAACGGGCCCGAGGGCTCCAAGGTCCGCGGCAACGCCCAGCACGTCTTCGAGAAATACCAGCAGCTCGCCCGCGACGCCTCGGCGGCCGGCGACCGGGTTCTCGGCGAGAACTACCTGCAGCACGCCGAGCACTATTTCCGCCTACTGCGGGCCATGCAGCCCACCCGCCCGGCCAGCGAGATCCTCGGCCGCGACCACTTCTCGTCCGGTTTCGACATCGATTTCGAGGATGAGGGCGCCCAGGCCCAGGCGGCCGCAGCCGACGAGGCCGCCGCCGAGGCCGGCGACACTGCCGAGAGCTGGCAGGCCCGCGAGGGCCAGGCGCAGCAGGGCGGCCAGCCACAACAGAACGGCCAGCAACGCGACGAACGCCCGCGCTACGAGAACCGCGACCGGGGCGACGGCCAGAACCGCGACGGCCAGAACGGCCAGAACCGCGACGGCCAGAACCGCCGCGACCGCCCGTGGCGTGACGAGCGTCCGCGCGACGACAACCAGCAACAGGCCGACCGCCCGCGCAACGACCAGAGCCGCGACGACCGTCAGCCTCGCGACGACCGGCAACGGGATGACCGCCCGCGCAACGACCGGCCCCGCGACGACCGTCCGCGCTTCGACCGCAACCGCGACGACCGTCCGGCCCGCGATCCGCTGGCCGTCGTCGAGCCCCAGGCCTCCGCCCCGCTAGTCAGCGAAGCCCCCGCGCCCCGCGAGGAGCGTCCCGCCCGCGAACCCCGCGCCCCGCGCGAGGACCGCCCGGCCCGCGTCCTGCGCGACGCCGATGGCGGCGAAAGCCACGCCCCGGCGTTCCTGCAAGCCCCAGCGCCGCGCGCCGAAGCCTCCGCCGAAGACGCCCCGAAGCCCCGCCGCAAGCGCGTCGCCAAGCCGGCCAGCGAGGCGGAAGAGGCCTGAGCCGAACTTTCGGGATATCCACCGACCCGGTTTTCGTTTCGAAAGTTGGTCCCAAACTAGGGGGGGAAGCTCACCCCTAGGTCATTGCGCGGTCGGGCCGCCGCGCCGAAGCCCTACGAGCGACGGCTTGTAGGCGCCGGCAGGGGTGCGGAGCCTGCGCCGGATGGCTTCGTCTTCGCGCACGAAAATGCCATTGGATGTAACGATTAATCGCCTGCCCTGAACGGCAGGATCGACGAAGAATGTCTTGCCGTACAGAACGGCATAGAGGTCTCCGCAGATCGGACAGACCTTTGACCGTTCGTCGTCTGAGAACAATCGGGTCGCGTGGGCCTCGTGGATGGTCGCCCAATCCGTCAACGCCCGACCATCGACAAAGACCTGACCACGGGCGACATTGCGCCCGTCAATCAGATCCTCGATCTGCGCCAACCATTCGCTCGAGACAAGTCTGACTTGAAACCCACGGGTCCAGGATATCTCATCGCGACTGCTGGGCGCCTTCGCCAGGTGAACGTCGATCGCGCCGATGCGCGCGTCGATGTGCACGCCGCCATCCGGCGCCTTGCAGGCCCAATCGGGCCAGGGGATGACTTCACGGTCAAAGACCGCGGATGGATAGGCGCGAGGGTCCAACGGGACGCCGCGCGGCGTCCGGCTCGTGTACCACAGCCATTTTTCGCTGAGCTTCTTCTCCGCCTGAGGCAACTAGAATGCTCCACTAATCAGGTGGCGGAGGTCCGGCCTTGGTGTCGTTCGGCGGTGGAAGCTTTGAGCTGATATTCGCACCATAGGTTTCATCGAATTCGCGCGAAACCCGCCGCAGAATCGGTCGTGTCCCATCGCGTGGTGTAACTGCGGCGTCGTGATCACCGCGATCTCCGGCGGGGCCGGGATCGTTCAGCTTGCCGGGATAGACAGGCTGACGAGGGGATCATCGCTCAAGGGGGCGAGGGTTTCCAGGGTCATGTAGCGG
>CANJXI010000093.1 GCA_947478785.1 Caulobacteraceae bacterium | reverse complement strand
CGGGCGGCCGATGATCAGCGGCGCGATCCGCTCCCACTGACCATCGCTCAGCACCAGCCGATCCATCACACCCAAGACTGCCTCCAAAAGACAGTCTTGAATCACGCTTCGCAGGCGTGGGGAATCCTAAGAGTCCACAGCCCCTAGCGCATCCAAAATTTCACGCGTCATGGCCCGGCTTGTCCGGGCCACCCATGATCTCCGTGGCGCAGACTGGAATGCGACGGCGCGGCTCGAGCGCCACCAGCTTTGCCCGTGTCTATGGATCCCCCGGACAAGCCGGGGGATGACGGGTTTGGGGAAGGGAGAACTCGCCGCATCGCGCTTTAAATCTCATGGCGGCCATGTTTGCCTGCGGGTCTCGGCGTCTCAAGGACTGGCCGAAGGCCAGCCGCGGGGCGGCACGCCGCAGGCGCGTCCTTGACACGCCGAGACCCGCAGGCTCGCATCTGACCATGGGATTCATGGCCAGGAATCATTCCTGAGAATGTCGCCGTTGAAGGCCCTCATGGTCGATGTCGATGGTGTCCTCATCAAGCCGCGCCCAGGCGGCTGGGCCGTCGATATGGAGAGCGACCTCGGACTTTCCCCCGCTACGCTGGCCGAACACTTCTTTGCCATGCACTACTCCGCCGACCTCGGCTGCGGGAAGCCGGACCTGGCCTTCTTCGCAAGGGTGGGCGAGCGCACCGGCCTGGCGCCCGATGAGATGGTTTTGATCGACGACAAGGTGGAAAACGTCGAGGCTGCGTGGGTGGCCGGTTGGCGCGGCGTCCTGTGGACCGGCAAGGCGCGGCTGGGGGATGTCCTGGCGCTGGCCTAAGCGCTCGCCCGGGCCTCGTCGTCGTCCGGCAGGCGCCGGGCGCCCAGGACCTCGGCGATCAGCTGGCCGGGGTCGACGGGCTTGGCGACGACGCCGTCGAAGCCCACGGCCTGCAGGCGGTTGTCCGAGGCGCTTTCGGCGTCCGCGGTGAAGGCCAGGACCGGTGTCGCCAGGTTCGGGCCGTCCTGGGCGCGGATGCGGGCCAGGGCGCCGACCCCGTCGAGGCCCGGCATCCGCAGGTCCATCAGGATGACGTCGAAGGGGTGGCCGGCGGCGAGCTCGACCGCGGCCTCGCCGTCGGCGGCCTCGATGACCTCCGCGCCGATTCCGGCCAGGAACAGGCGGACGAGTTCGCGGTTGGCCGCATGGTCGTCGGCGACGAGGACCCTGACGCCGGGGCGGGTGATGGCCACGCCCTCGCCGCTGGGCGCCGCCTCCGCGCCCTCGGCCCGGGGCGCGGGGATGATCACCGAGAAGCAGCTGCCTTCGCCGATGATGCTGGCGGCGGAGATGTCGCCGCCCATGGCCTCGACGATGCCCTTGCAGATGGCCAGTCCCAGGCCGGTGCCGCCGTGATTGCGGTTCAATCCGCCGTCCACCTGCGAGAAGCGCTGGAACAGCCGGCCGATATGGTCGGGCGAGATGCCCGGGCCGGTGTCGACGATCTCCAGCATCAGCCGGCCGGCGTCCTCGTCATAGTCGGCGCACAGGGTCACCTCGCCGACGGTGGTGAACTTCACGGCGTTGCCGACCAGGTTCAGCAGAACCTGCCGCAGGCGGTCCGGGTCGGCGGCCACCACCAGGCCGTGCGGGGTCGTATCCAGCAGGCGAAGCGTCAGGTCCTTGGCCGCCGCCTGGGGCATGAACAGCTCCAGCGTTCCGCTGAGCAGGCCGTGCAGCGCCACGGGTTCGGGGCGCAGGCTGACCTGGCCGGCCTCGAGCTTGGAGAAATCGAGGATGTCGTTGACGGCGCAGAGCAGGGCGCGGCTGGCCTCCCCCACCCGGTCGATATAGGTCCGGCTGAGCGGCGAGAGGTCGGTCTGTTCGGCGGCCAGCCGGGTGAAGCCCACGACGCTGGTCAGCGGCGTGCGCAGCTCGTGGCTCATGTTGGCCAGGAACTCGCCCTTCACCGCGGCGGCCGTCTCGGCCTCGGCCCGGGCGGCGCGCGCCTCGGCGAGGGCCCCGCGCAGGCGGCCCCTTAGCCGCTCGCCGGCGTCGCGGGCCACGGCGACGGGCACGCTGGAGAGGAAGCAGACGATCAGGAAGACCTGAAGGCCGATCATGCGGTCCGAGGTCGCCGCGACCATGACGGGGCCATGGCCGGTGAGCACCGCCACGGCGCCCAGCAGGGCCAGGATCGCGACCCCCGCCACCGCGCCGGGCAGGCCCATCCGCCAGGTCGGCAACATCAGCACCGCCGAGATCACGAACAGCAGCGGATAGTGGGTGAAGAACAGGACCAGGACGGCGACCGCCGCCAGCACGGCGAGCGTCCAGGCCTCGCGCCAGACGAAGGGGGTGCGGGACTTCTGGCTGAGCACCAGGAGCGAGGGCGCGAGGGTCAGCAGGCCAAGCACGTCGGCGATAGCCCAGACGGCCAGGCCGCGCGCCACGTTGGCGTGGTCGACAAAGCCCAGCAGGCTGGCCGCCGCCCCCGCGCTCAGCGCCGACGCGGCGAGTGCCGAGCCGACGAACGCCGCCAGATGGTCGATCCGCCCGATGTCGAAGGCGTCGCCGCAACGCCGCCGGACCAGCCAGGCGCAGGCCAGGCCCTCCAGGATATTGCAGCCCGCCAGGCCGGCCGCCACCGTTGCGGGGTCACCGGCCAGGAGATTGGCCGCGACATTGCCGCCCACGGCGGCCAGCGCGAGCAGCCACCAGCGCCGGGTCGGCGTCCGCAGGAGCGCCGCCACGGTCCAGGCGTTGGCCAGCCAGATCGGGGCGATCCGGCCCTGGTCGCGCGGAAACACCACGCAGGCGTAGGCCGTGACCATCACCGCCACGCAGAGCGCCAGCGCCAACACCCGGTGATCCGGTGCGCGAATGCGGGGCGGGGCTTCGGGCTTCGGCAAGGCGCGGATTATCCGATGTTAAGCCGTTCCGGAGTGGCATGCACTGGCGACCAAAACCTTAACCGCGGCCGCTTTCCGACGGTCCGGCGTCGTGGGGCTTCGATTGTTGAAGAATCGGGCGCCGGATGCACAGGGGCGAGAACTCGCCTATACCGGTCGCCATGCCGCCACGCCTTCGTCCGACCCGCCTGGAATATGTCGTCGACGGGATGAAGCTACGCGCCCAGCTTTCGGCCGCCGCGCTGGAGGCGGGCGACGGTCCGGCGCAGCGCAAGGCTGCCCTGGAAATCCTCAAGGCGTCGCTGTTCCGGGGCCGGATGATCGCCAAGGAGCGGCTGGAAAACGGGGCCGGCGGCATCGAGACCGCGCGCCTGCTGTCCGGCGTCACCGACGAGGTGGTCTCGGCGCTCTGGGACTTCACCACCGTCCACGTGTTCCGCGCCCGCAACCCCACCGAGGGCGAGCGGCTGAGCCTGATGGCGGTGGGCGGGTATGGGCGGGGCACGCTGGCCCCCTTCTCCGACCTCGATCTGCTGTTCCTGCGTCCCTACAAGCAGACGGCGCACGCCGAGAGCGTCATCGAATATATGCTCTATGCGCTGTGGGACCTGGGCTTCAAGGTGGGCCACGCCTCGCGGACAATCGAGGAATGCGTCCGGCTCAGCCGCGAGGATTTCACGATCCGCACCTCGATCCTGGAGGCCCGGCGGCTGACCGGCGACGTCGGCCTGGCCGAGGAGCTGATCCGGCGCTTCGAGAACGAGGTGGTCAGGGGCACGGGGGCCGAATTCGTCGCCGCCAAGCTGAAGGAGCGAGACGAGCGCCACGCCCGCGCCGGGGCCAGCCGCTACATGGTCGAGCCCAACATCAAGGAGGGCAAGGGCGGGCTTCGCGACCTCAACACGCTCTTCTGGATCGCCCAGTACCTGCATCCCGGCCAGTCGATCGAGAAGATCATGCAGCTGGAAATGTTCGAGCGCCGCGAGGTGCGCGCCTTCCTCCAGGCTTTCGACTTCCTGTGGGCGGTCAGAAGCCACCTGCATTTCACAACCGGCCGGCCGGAAGAGCGGCTGACCTTCGACCTTCAGCCGGAGATCGCCCGGCGGATGGGCTACGGCGACCGGGGCGACGCGCCGGCCGTCGAGCGGTTCATGCGGCGCTATTTCCTGATGGCCAAGGAGGTGGGGGCGCTGACCCGCGTCTTCGCGGCCAAGCTGGAGTCGGAGCGGGTGAAGCTGGCGCCGCGCGGCCTCTCGCGCCTGCTGCCGGCCAGGCGGCCGAAGCGCAAACCCCTGGACGAGCCCGGTTTCCATGAGTTGAGCGGCCGGCTCGACATCGAGGGCCCGGGGATCTTCGAGGCCGACCCGGTCAACCTGCTGCGGCTCTTCAAGGTGGCCGACGAGCGCAATCTCGACCTGCACCCCGACGCCTTCACCGCCGCCACCCGGGCGACCAACCTGATCACCTCGCGGATCCGGCGCGATCCGGTCGCCGCCCGGGTGTTCCTCGACATCCTGGCCCGGGGCCGCGACCCGCAGCGGACGCTGACGCTGATGACCGAGGCCGGCGTGCTCGGCCGCTACCTGCCGGAGTTCGGGCGCATCGTCGCCCAGATGCAGTTCAACATGTACCACTCCTACACGGTGGACGAGCACACCTTGCGGGCCGTGGGCGTGATCGCCGACATCGCCGCCGGCCGGTTCCCCGACGACCATCCGCTGGCGACCGCCGTCATGCCGCTGATCGTCGACCGCGAGGCCCTGTTCCTGGCCATGCTGCTGCACGACACCGGCAAGGGCGGGGCCGGCGGCCAGGAGGTGGCCGGGGCCCGGGCCGCCCGTCAGGCGTGCGAACGGCTGGGACTGGAGCGCGCCAAGATCGAGCTCGTCGCCTGGCTGGTCGAGCACCACTTGGTGATGAGCGACACCGCCCAGAAGCGCGACATCTCCGACCCGCGCACGGTCACCGATTTCGCCCGGATCATCGAGACCCCGGAGCGCCTGCGCCTGCTGCTGGTGCTGACCGTGGCCGACATCCGCGCCGTCGGCCCCGGCGTCTGGAACGGCTGGAAGGGCCAGTTGATGCGCGAGCTCTACGGCGCCACCGAGGCCGTTTTCCGGGGCGGGCGCGGTTCCGACGCCGCGGCCGCGCTCAGGCGCTATCACGAGAACCACGCCTATGACGCCCGCGTCGGCGTCGCCAAGGCCGACAAGGCCTCGGCGACCTGGGCCGACGCCATGGAGGACGCCTATTTCTCGGCCTTCAGCGAGGCCGAGGTGCTGGCGCACGCGGCGCTGTCGCGCCGCGCTGTCGCGCAAGCCGGCGCCGCCGCCGAGGGCCGGGTGCGGCCCGACCGCAACGCCGCCGAGGTGGTGGTCGCCGCCACCGACCGCCCGCGCCTGTTCGTCGACCTCGCCGAGGCGATCACCGGGGCCGGGGCCAATATCGTCGGCGCCCGGGTGTTCACCTCCCGCGCCGGCCAGGCGCTGGACGTGTTCAACGTGCAGGACGTCACCGGCCAGCCCTACGGCGCCGACAACGCCCGCTCGCTGACCCGGCTGGTCGAGGCGCTGGAGGCCGCGGCGCGCGGCGAGCCGGTGCCGCGCGAGCCCCGCCGATCCGCCGACCAGGCGCGCGCGGCCGCCTTCTCCATCGAGCCCGCGGTGATGCTGGACAACGACGCCTCGGAGACCTCCACCGTCGTCGAGGCCTCCGGGCGCGACCGGCCTGGCCTGCTGGCGGCGCTGGCCCGCACCCTGGCCGACGCCGACCTGTCGATCCTGTCGGCCCACATCGACGGCTATGGCGAGCGCGCGGTGGACGCCTTCTATGTGGTGGGCGCGGACGGCGGGAAGGTCGCCGACGCCCGCAAGGGCAACACGCTGCGGGCCGCGCTGATGGGCGTGCTGGTCGACGCCGAGCAAGCCGAGACCGCCGGCCGCAAGGGCAACCTGCAGCGGGCCAGGGCCAGCGTCGCGCGGTAGGCGTCGCGCCGAGCGCGCATCAATCGCTTGCATTCCGGCGCGGTATCCGGTCCATGGCGCGCCGCTTTGCGTTTTCGCGATAGGCGGCGCAAGGACCACCCATGCCGTTCCCAGTCCTCCATACCGCGCTCGCCAGCGCGCTCGAAGCGCAAGGCTACAAGGAGCCGACGCCTGTCCAGGCCGCCGTGCTCGCCGCGCCCGCCGACCATGACCTGCTGGTCTCCGCCCAGACCGGTTCCGGCAAGACGGTGGCCTTCGGCCTGGCCGCCGCGGGGCCGCTGCTGGGCGAGGCCGCGCGTTTCGAACGGGCGGGCGCGCCGCTCTGCCTGGTGATCGCGCCGACCCGCGAGCTCGCCATGCAGGTGAGCCGCGAGCTGGAGTGGCTCTACAAGGGCGCGGGCGGGCTGATCGCCACCTGCGTGGGCGGCATGGACGCGCGCCGCGAGCAGCGGGCGCTCGGGCTGGGCGCCCACATCGTGGTCGGCACGCCGGGACGCCTGCGCGACCACCTGGAACGCGGCAACCTCGACCTGTCGGCCCTGCGCGTGGCGGTGATCGACGAGGCCGACGAGATGCTCGACATGGGCTTCCGCGAGGACCTCGAGGAGATCCTGGACTCCACGCCCAAGGAACGCCGCACGCTGCTGTTCTCGGCGACCATCGCCAAGGATATCGCGACCCTGGCGCGGCGCTACCAGCGCGAGGCGGTGCGCATCGACACCACCCGGACCAACGAGGCGCACGGCGACATCGAGTACCGCGCCGTCCGCGTGGCGCCCAACGAGGTCGAGAACGCGGTGGTCAACCTGCTGCGCTATTTCGAGGCCCCCGGCGCGCTGATCTTCTGCGCCACCCGCGAGGCGGTCCGCCACCTGCACGGCGCGCTTCGCGAGCGCGGTTTCGCGGCGGTGGCGCTGTCGGGCGAGCTTTCCCAGAAGGAGCGCACCGACGCGCTCCAGGCGCTGCGCGACGGCCACGCCCGGGCCTGCGTGGCCACCGACGTGGCGGCCCGGGGGCTCGACCTGCCGGACCTGGGCCTGGTGATCCACGCCGAGATCCCGGTCAACAAGGCAGGCCTGCTGCACCGTTCTGGCCGCACCGGGCGGGCCGGTCGCAAGGGCGTCTCGGTGCTGGTGGTGCCCTACACCCGCCGGCGCAAGGCCGAGCAGCTGCTGGCGTCCGCCAACATCGACGCCGAATGGTCCGGCCCGCCCTCGGCCGACGAGATCCGCGCCAAGGACCAGCAGCGCCTGTTGGACGATCCCATCCTCACGGAAGCCCTGAGCCCTGAGGACCAGGTGCTGGCCCAGCGGATCCTGGAGGGCCGCAGCCCCGAGGCGGTGGCCGCGGCCCTCATCCGCCTGCACCGCCAGCGCCTCCCCGAGCCGGAGGAGATGTTCGACGACGTCCGCGACGCGCGTCCCGACGCGCCGCGCCCGCCCCGCGAGCGCACGCCCAAGCACGGCGCGGAAGGCGCCGACACCGCTTGGTTCCGGCTGGCGGTCGGACGGCGCAACAACGCCGACCCGAAATGGCTGGTGCCGCTGATCTGCCGCCTTGGCCATGTCACCAAGAACGACATCGGCCAGATCCGGATCTTCGACAACGAGACCAAGTTCGAGATCACGCGGGAGGCCGAGCCGCGCTTCCTGGCGGCGATCAAGGCGGCCGGCGATGCCGGCGACATGCGCGTGGCGCCCGCCGGCGCCCCCGGCGCTCCATGCCCTCGCCCGCAGGCGGCGGGTCCTCGTCCGGGCCCCAAGCCGCAGATCCGGCCCAGGCCCCCCGGCGACGGCCCGCCCCGTCCGCCCTTCAAGCGCGGCGGCCCGCCGCCCAAGCGCCGCAAGGCCAACGGGTAGGCTATGCGCTACGCCCCCTCTCCACCGCGAGCGAGAGGGAGAGGCGGATTCACAGCCGCGCGGCGGTCATCCTCGCCACGGCGTGGGCGCGGTTGACGGCGCCCAGCTTCTTGCGGGCGTTGTCGACGTGGAAGCGGGCGGTGGATTCCGAGACGCCCAGGATCACCGAGATTTCCCAGTCGGACTTGCCCTCGGCGACCCAGGCCAGGGCGTCGCGCTCGCGGTCCGTCAGGTGGACGGTCTCGCCCTCCGGGGGTTCGGCCAGGCTCATGATGCGCTCGGTGAGCATCAGGCCCGCCATGTGGATCGACAGCGCCTCGTCGGGGGAAAAGCTGCGCCGCTCGAAGCCCAGGTGCAGTGAGGCGATCGCCCGGCCGGGGCCGTAGGAGGTGGCGCACAGCGCGTCGTCCATGCCCGCCTCGCTCATCGCCTCCCAATAGGCGCCGTAGCGCGGATCGTCCTTCGGCGCGAAGTCGCTGAACCGGTAGCGGGTCAGACCGGAGCGGATCGCGCCCAGCAACGGATTGCAGTCGAAGCAGATGTAGTTGAACGCCGGACTGCCAGGCCAGGCCGGCGGCGAGAACCGGGCGATGAAGCCGCCCGCCTGCCAATGGCTGGACGAGGTCAGCGGCGTGACCGGCCGGCGGTAGAGGCGGGTCTGCAGGTAGGTGGCGCCCAGGGTGCTCATGGAGGCGTGGAAGGCCGCGCTGGCGTCCTCGGCCGTGGTGGCGGCGAGCGCGCTTTCGGCGAGTCTCAAGGCGTGCGTCAACATGGGCTACCCCCAGCCGACTTAAGCCTAACGAAAGTCGCGGGCGTGTGAAGCGCACTCGCCTGAGGCTTGAATCCGGACGGGGTGGCAAGCGGGCCGGAACGTGGGATGCTCCGGCCATGCACAAAGGACGCCTGGAAGCCTTCAGCGACGGCGTGATCGCCATCATCATCACCATCATGGTGCTGGAGCTGAGGGTCCCGGAGGGCGTCTCGCTGGGCGATCTCGCGCCCATGGTCCCGGTGTTCGCCAGCTATGTGCTGAGCTTCATCTACGTCGGCATCTACTGGACCAACCACCATCACATCCTGACCGTGACCCGCTCGGTCACCGGCCCGATCCTGTGGGCGAACCTGCACCTGCTGTTCTGGCTCTCCATGGTGCCGTTCACCTCGGCCTGGATGGGCGAGCACCACGCCGACACCGTGCCGGTGGCGCTCTACGGGGTCGTGCTGTTCATGAACGCGGTGGCCTTCACCCTGCTGTCGCGGATGATGGTGCGGCACGAAGGCGTGGAGTCCACCTTGGCGCGCGCGCTGGGCCCGGACCTGAAGTCCAAGCTGTCGATGGTGATCTACGCGGTCGCCATCGCCGCGGCCTTCTATCAGCCGGCGATCTCGCTCCTGCTCTACGCGGTGGTGGCGCTGATGTGGATCGTCCCCGACCGCCGGATCGAGCGGGTGGCCGGGTGAGCGCCCCCGCTTGACGCCGGTCCCGACGCAGCCGACCTACGCCCCGTGACCCGCAAGCCCAGCCCATCGACGCCCAAGCCCCAAGGCCTGCTGCGCTCCTCGGCGATCTATTCGGCGCTGACCCTGGTCAGCCGGTTCATGGGCTTGGCCCGCGACCTGGTGATCACCTCCAGGCTGGGCGCCAGCGGGGTGATCGCGGCCGACGCCTACTATACCGCGCTGACCTTCCCGAACCTGTTCCGGCGGATGTTCGTGGAGGGCGCCTTCTCGGCGGCCTTCGTGCCGGACTATTCCAAGCGGCTGGCCAAGGACGGGCCGGAGGCGGCCGACCGGTTCGCCTCCGACGCGCTGGCCAGCATGGTGGCGCTGACCGTGGCGATCACGCTCGTCTGCCAGCTGGCGATGCCCTGGCTGATGTACGCCTACAGCTACGGCTACGTGGCCAATCCGGCGAAGTTCAAGCTGGCCGTCGTGCTGACCCAAATTACCATGCCGTACCTGCCCTGCATGGTGATCGCCGGCCTGTTCGCGGGCGTGCTGACCGCGCGGGGCCGGTTCATCATCTACGGCTTCTACCCGACCATCCTGAACGTGGTGATGCTGGCCGCCGTGCTGCCGCAGAAGGACCCGACCCGGGCGGCCTACGCGGCCTCGATCGGGGTGATTGTGGCCGGCGTCGGCCAGGCGGCGCTGTGCTGGTGGGGCGCGCGTATGACCGGCGCGCGCATCCATCCGCGCCACCTGAAGCTCACCCCCGACATGCGCATGCTGGCGCGGCGCATGGTTCCCGGCGTGATCGCCTCCAGCGTCACCCAGATCAACCTGTTCATCTCCGCGATCCTGGCCAGCCAGGTGGCCGGCATGCGGGTATGGCTGTCGATTGCCGAGCGGTTCTACCAGCTGCCGCTCAGCCTCGTGGGCGTGGCCATCGGGGTTGCCCTTCTGCCGCGCCTGTCCACCGCCCTGCAGAAGACCGACCACGCCGAGGCCCAGGCAACCATGGATCAGGCGGTGGTGTTCGGCCTGGCGCTGACGCTGCCGGCGGCCGCCGCGCTGATGGCCATGCCGGGCTACCTGGTGGACGGCTTCTTCGCGCGGGGCGCCTTCACACACGGAGACGCGGCCAATTCGGCGGCGCTGCTGTTCCACTACGGCTGGGGCCTGCCGGCCTTCGTGCTGATCAAGATCCTGCAGCCGGCCTTCTTCTCGCGCGGCGATACGCGCACCCCGATGAACTTCGCGCTGATCTCGGTGGCGGTGAACATCGGCCTGGGCGTGGCGCTGTTCTACACCATCGGCTTCCCGGGCATCGCGCTGGCCACCTCGGCGGCGTCCTGGATCACGGTGCTGCAGATGGTCGCGCGGCTCTGGCGGCGGAAGACCTGGCGGCCCTCGGCGCGGGCGGCGGGCAAGATGATCCGGGTGGGCCTGGCCTGCCTGGCGCTGGGCGCGGCGCTCGCGCTGACGTCGCACTTCCGCCCGGCTGTCGAGGCGCCGTTCGCGGCAGTCCGGCTGGGCCCGTTCCACGCCAAGGAGATCACGGTGCTGCTGGTCTGCCTGGCGGGCGCGGCGCTCTATCCGGCGCTGCTGTTCGCCTTCGGGGGTGTCACGCCGGCCGAGGCCCGCGCGGCGCTCAGGCGCAACAAGGGCGATCCCGCGCCCACCGCCACGGACTTGTCCTAGGTCGCGTGGGGGATTATCGAGCCGTCATGGCCCCTAGGCTCACCACGACCTGGCGATGGCGCTGAACGACTGACCCGTTCCACTCGGGCCTTGCGCCCGCATGCCCTCTAGCCTCAGAAGCCCCCCATCATGACCGACCAAGCCCCAGCCCCCTACGCGGGCAATAAGCGCGTGCTCTCCGGCGTGCAGCCCTCCGGCGACCTGCACCTGGGCAACTACCTGGGCGCGCTGGTGAAGTTCGCCCGCCTGCAGCACGAGATGGAGACGTTCATCTTCGTGGCCGACCTGCACGCCATCACCGCCTGGCAGGACCCGAAGAAGCTGAAGCAGCAGGTCCGCGAGATCGCCGCGGCCTATCTGGCCACCGGGCTCGACCCGAAGGTCGCCACCATCTTCGCCCAGTCCGCCGTGCCGGCGCACGCCGAGCTCGCCTGGGTGTTCAACTGCGTGGCCCGTCTGGGCTGGCTGGACCGGATGACCCAGTTCAAGGACAAGGCCGGCAAGCACAAGGAGCGCGAGAGCGTCGGCCTCTACACCTACCCGGTGCTGCAGGCCGCCGACATCCTGATCTACAAGGCGACCCACGTGCCCGTGGGGGAGGACCAGCGCCAGCACCTCGAACTCACCCGCGACATCGCCGCCAAGTTCAACCACGACTTCGACGCCGAGGGGTTCTTCCCCCTGCCCGAGGCCCTGACCCAGGGGCCGGGCGCGCGGATCATGAGCCTGCGCGACGGGTCGGTGAAGATGTCCAAGTCCGACCCCTCGGACAATTCGCGGATCAACCTCACCGACGACGCCGACGCGATCAGCCAGAAGATCAGGAAGGCTAGAACCGACGCCGACGTCCTGCCGGAAAAGCTGGAAGACCTGGCCGGCCGGGCCGAGGCGCTGAACCTGATCGGCGTCTATGCGGCGCTGTCCCAGCGCGCCGCCCAGGACGTGCTGAGCGAATTCGCCGGCCAGGGATTCGGGGCGCTCAAGCCGAAGCTCGCGGACCTCGCCGTCTCGGTGATGGGCCCGATCGGCGGCGAGATGCGCCGGCTGCTGGCCGATCCGGCGGAGATCGACCGCATCCTTGGCGCGGGCGCGGAGCGGGCGCGCGCGGTGGCCGCCCCGACGCTGGCCGAGGTGAAGAAGATCGTGGGGTACTGGGGGGAATAGCCTTCCCCGCCCCCGAGCCGAAGCCCGGGGAGAGGGTAGGACACTTGCGCCGGTCGCCTCGCCGCGCCACATCTGGCGCATGTTCATCCAGACCGAAGCCACGCCGAACCCCGAGGTCCTGAAGTTCCTGCCCGGCCGCGACGTCATGGGCGAGGGGACCCGCGACTTCCGCGATGCCGAGGCGGCCCAGGCCTCGACCCTGGCGCGCGAGCTGTTCACCATCGAGGGCGTCGACCGGGTGTTCTTCGGGCCCGACTTCCTGACGGTGGGCAAGACCGAGGGGCACGACTGGAGCCACCTGAAGGCGCCGATACTGGCCGCCGTCATGGACCACTTCACCTCGGGCGAGCCGCTGTTCGCCGGCGAGGGCGACCAGGCGGGCGGCCACGACGACACCGTCTACGAGGGCGAGACCGCCCAGATCGTGGCCGAGATCAAGGACCTGCTCGACACCCGCATCCGCCCGGCCGTGGCCCAGGACGGCGGCGACATACTGTTCTCCCGCTTCGACGTGAAGACCGGCGTGGTCTGGCTCAACATGCGCGGCGCCTGTTCGGGCTGCCCGTCATCGACCGCCACGCTGAAGTCCGGCGTGGAGAACATGCTCAAGCACTACGTCCCGGAAGTGACCGGGGTCGAGCAAACGCTTTAAGACGCCGCTCGTCCCGGCGAAGGTCGGGACCCAGATGGAGTGGCTCAGAGGTGAGTTCGATCGGCGCAGTGGATTTCCATTCCCCATGGGCGGTTGCGATCTGGATCCCGGCCTTCGCCGGGATGGGCGGAACCTGAATTGATCGTTCTCGGACTCGATACCTGCCTTGCGTCCTGCGCGGTGGCCGTGGCGGACGGCGGGCGCGTGCTGGCCTCGGCCCGCGAGGTGATGGCGCGGGGCCACCAGGAGCGGCTGGCCCCGATGGCGCGGGCGGTGATGGCCGAGGCGGGCGTTTCCTTCGACCGGCTGGAGCGCATCGGGGTCACGGTCGGGCCAGGCTCGTTCACCGGCCTGCGGGTCGGTATCGCCTTCGCCAAGGGCCTGGCTTCGGCCCTGAGCCTGCCCGCGGCCGGCGTCGGCACGCTGGAGGCGCTGGCCGCCGAGGCCGCTGGCCTTGTCTTCGCCATCGTCGATGCGCGCCGCGGCCAGGTCTACCTGCAGGGCTTCGAGGATGGCCGGGCCGTGATGGCGCCCGATGCGCTGGGCGCCGAGACCGCCGCCGCCCGGATCGCGGAACTGGCCATGGGCCGGGCCCTTACGCTGGTGGGGTCGGGCGCGCCGTTGCTGGCAGGCTTCGTCCCGGACGCGCGGATCATCCTGGCCGAGGGTTGTGACGCGCGCCACGTCGCCCGGCTGGCCGCCGCCCGCGACCCAGCGCCGCTCAGGCCGCTCTACCTGCGCGCGCCGGACGCCAAGCTGCCCGCATGAAGCTGATCGCCTGCACGCCGGCCGACGCCCCCGCCATGGCCGAGGCCCACGCCGGGGCCTTCGCCGCGTCCTGGCGCGAGGACGAGTTCGAGGACCTCTTGGACGGGGCGGGCATCTACGGCTTCCTGGTGTCGGGCGACGAGCCGGCGGGCGTGATCCTGTGCCGCATCGCCGCCGACGAGGTCGAGGTGCTGACCGTGGGCGTCACCGAAGCCGCTCGGCGCCAGGGGATCGCCCAGGCGCTGATGGCCGCCGCGCTCGGGGTCGCCCGCCAGGCCGGCGTCGCCCAGGCCTTCCTCGAGGTCGCCGAGGACAACGACCCGGCCATCGGCCTCTACGAGCGCCTGGGGTTCCATCGGGCCGGCAAGCGGCTGCACTACTACGACCGGGGGCCGGCCGGGACGGCGCACGCACATGTCATGCGTCTCGACCTTGGGCCGATCACGGCTTAAGCCTATTCTGCCCTGAGACTTGGAGCACGACCGTGCCGGACCGCATCGAAAAGCTCTGCGCCGAAAAGGGCATGCGCATGACTGAACAGCGCCGGGTCATCGCCCGCGTGCTGTCCGAGGCGCATGACCATCCCGACGTGGAAGAACTGCACCGCCGGGCCCACGCCGTCGATCCGCACATCTCCATCGCCACGGTCTACCGGACGGTGCGGCTGTTCGAGGAAGGCGGCATCATCTCGCGCCTGGATTTCCGCGACGGCCGCTCGCGCTACGAGGAACACACGAAAGTCCACCACGACCACCTGATCGACACCAGGACAGGCAATGTCGTGGAGTTCGTCGATGACGAGATCGAGGCCCTGCAGGAGGCCATCGCGCGCCGGCTGGGCTACCGGCTGGTGGACCACCGGATGGAACTCTACGGCGTTCCCCTCGAGGAGACTTGAGCGCGTTGCGCCCTGTTCCCACCGATCCCATGACCGCGCCGACACCCCAAAAGCGCCTCTTCATCAAGACCTACGGCTGTCAGATGAACGTCTATGACAGCGAGCGGATGGCCGATGTGCTGAGCCCGCTGGGCTATGCCATGGCCGATGCGCCGGAGGGCGCGGACCTGGTGGTGCTGAACACCTGCCACATCCGCGAGCGGGCGGTGGAGCGGGTTTATTCCGATATCGGCCGGTTGCGGCGCGATGATGGCTCGGTCCCGCTGATCGCGGTGGCGGGCT
>CANJXI010000092.1 GCA_947478785.1 Caulobacteraceae bacterium | reverse complement strand
GTGTCGCGCTTGGCCTTGCGCGAGAACAACGGCTGGTTCGCATACCAGCGCGCGGCCTCGAGGGTCGCCTTGGGCAGCAGCGAGGGGTCGGCCTTCACCGCCGCCAGTTGCTCGGGGTTGTTCAACAGGGCGAACAGCGTGACGCCCAGCTGGCGCCATGTCGTCCCGCCGCCGGCAAAGACGATCAGCCTGCAGAAGTCCTTGATCTCACGCACGGTCAGCGGACGCGTGGAGCCGTCGTCCTCCTCGAGCGAGGCCGCGGCCAGCCGTGAGATGATGTCGTCCTGCGGCGCGGCCTGCCGCTCGCGGACGGTGCGTTCCAGGATCTCGTCGACGCCGGCCGCGGCGGCCGCGCCCTGCGCCGGCGCCAGGTCCAGGCGCTGGGTGGTTTTCATGTGCCGGCGGAAAGCCACCCCGTCGCTGGGCGAGAGGCCGAAGCCCGCGGTCACCACATGCATCGGCAGGGGCGCGAACAGCTGGGCGTTCAGGTCGGCGCCCGGCGCCGTCTCGAAGCGTCCGATCAGTTCGTCGACGAGATCGCCGATGACCTTGTCGTGCCACCAGCCGCTCGCCGCGGCCGGCTGGAAATACTCCTGCACCAGGTTTCGGTACCGGCGGTGCCGCAGGCCATCCATGCTGAGGAGGGTGTCGCCCAGCAGGTTCGTCAAGCCGAGGTCGACGTAGAACTCCGACCCGAAGTCGTCCTTCCGCGTGAACACGTCGCTGACCGCGGCGAAGCTGAACACCGAGAAATACTTGCCGCCGGGGATATAGAGGCCGCCGTCCTCCGGCCGCAGGCCCATGGTTTCTGTCAGGGTGCCCGCATGCACGGGGGCCTTGGCCTGCAGCTCGGCCCACACGGGATAGGGGTCGTCGATGAACGCCGTGCCGGAGCGCTTCACCTCGTCCTCGATCTGGAACATCTCCTCGTAGGGGTCGTCCTCGATCAGCAGTTCACGCATCCTGGTCCTTCCGTCCCGCTGGCGCCGTCCGGGCGCGCGCCCTCTGTTCGAGGCGCTTGCCGACAAAACTACGAGCCTCGGCGGACCGCGTCGATCCCGCAAATGCCCGATCGCCAGATGCGCCGCCGGCCGTGATAACCTGCGATCCGGATTTGACGTCTCATCGCGGGAGGCCAGCTTGCAGCAGGCGGACGAGACCCTGGCGGGCAGCCACGTGGTCGTCGTGGGCGGATCGTCCGGGATGGGCCTGGCGCTGGCGGCGCGCGCCGCGCGGGCCGGAGCCCGGCTGACCCTCATGGCTCGGGACCCGGAGAAGCTGGCGAGGGCGGCGCGTGAGGTCGGCGGGGCGGCCGTGCGCACCTGCGACCTGCGTCAGGAGGCGACGGTGGTCGCGGCCTGCGAAGGCCTGGGCGGCGTCGATCACCTGGTGGTGACCGCCGGCGAGTATCGCGCGGCCGCCTTTGCCGAAACGGGGCCGCAGGACTGGCGGACTATGCTGGAGGAGCGGCTGATCGGGCCGATGCTGCTGGTCAAGCGCCTGGCTCCCGCCACGTCGGTCGTCCTGGTCTCGGGCACCGTCTCGCGCAAGATCCTGCCGGGCTCCACCTGGGGGACGATCGCGCTTTCCGGCGTGGAGGCGGCCGTCCGCGCGCTGGCGATCGAACTGGCCCCGGTCCGCGTCAACGGCATCGTGCCCGGCGCGGTCGATACGCCGCTGCTGGCGCGAGGGCGGACGGAGACGGCGCGGGAGGATCTCAAGGCGGCCATCGCCGCGCGGCTGCCCGTCAGGCGGGTCGGCGTCCCGGAAGACATCGCCCAGACCGGGATGTTCCTGATGACCAACCCATTCATCACGGGCGAGACGATCCTGGTGGACGGCGGCGCCGTGCTGGTCTGACGGCTAAGCCGTCTCGCGCGGAACCGAGACGATCCCCCGCTCGGCGAGCATCCGCTGGTAGCCCTCCTCGTCCTCGCGGACCGAGGTCACGGGCCCCGCGTAGCTCTCGAGGAACGTGCAGCCTTCGGGACCGGCGATCAGCGGGCCGAAGACGACGTCCTTCTCGAGGACGATCTGGGTGCCGGGGCCGCAGGGGCGGTCGCCGACCTGCACGGCCCCCTCCAGGATGTAGATGAGGGAGTCGCTCTTGTGGGAATGCCGCGAGATGATCACGCCCGGATCGTAGCGGGTGTGCGACACGAAGCGGTCGGCGTTCCACTCGAGGACCCGGCAATGCACGCCCACGCGGCGCTCGCCGTGCTTCTGGGCGAGCAGTTCCCGCGGCGCCACGTCGTCGATATGGACGAACCGTAGTCCCTTCGGCGGGGCTGAAGGCTCCATCGGTGATCCTCTCCTTGGCCGCGACGGGAGCCCGGGCGGCGTCCGGCGCAATTCATCCGAAACTCGGCATGGGCTGTCGAGTCCTGTCCGTGCTAGCGCATCGGACAAACCGGGGGCTGGAGGAAATCGCCATGACCAACACCATCGACGGGGCGCTGCGCCAGGCTGAGCAACGGCGCTGCAAGGCGCTGCTGGACAACGACATGGAGGCGATGGCGGGGCTGCTCGACGACCGCCTCCACTATGTTCATGCGTCCGGCGCGATCGACGACAAGGCCAGCTTGCTGGTCCCGATGCGCGAGGGCCGGGTCCGCTACCTCGCCGTCACCTGGGACGAGCAGGCGACGATCCAGCTCGGGCCCGACGCGGGCATCGTCCATGGCCGCTTCAGCGCCAGGGTCCGCTCGGCGGGCGTCGAGCACAGCGTGACCCTGCTCCACATGGGGGTGTGGGCCCGCGACGCGCAGGGCTGGAAACTGGTCGGCTACCAGACCACCCTGCCGAATTAGTTGGCCCGGCGTCAGGCCCTGGCGTTCGGGGGCCAGCCCACGATGGGGAAGCGCTCGTCGCTGAACGGCATGTTGACCTCAAGTCCGAGGCCCTCGATCACCGGGCTCGGCGCGCCGTTGTAGAGGGCGTCGGCGACGAAGAACTGGACGACATAGGCCCAGCGGGGATCGCTGGTGACGTTGGGCGGCGCCGAATGGATGGTCATGCCGTCATGCACCGTCGCGTCGCCGGGGCGCAGATGCAGCGGCGGCGACTGGGGATATTCCGCGCGCACCGAGGCGATCCGGTTCTTCATGGCGTCGGAATCGTCGTGGAAGGCCCGGCCCAGCACGCCGGACTTATGGGAGCCGGACAGGAAGACCAAGGATCCCCGCTCCGGCGGGATGTCCATGAGCGCGATCCAGAACTGCGGCCGGCCGCTGCGGTCGAAGGCGGTGTACGGATGATCCTGGTGCCATGGGGTTTCGCCGCCCCGACGGTCCGCCGGCATCTTGAGAAGCACCTCGTCGCGCCAGTAGCGGACGGCCCCACCCTGCAGGGCGGCGGCGGCGTCTCCGAGCTCACGGCCATGGGTGAAGGCCCGCAGGGCCGGCGACTGGCGAGAAGGGTCGGGGACGTTCTCCCACATGGCCGAGAACATGTCGCCGTGGGCGAAGCCGGGCCGGCCGCCGCCCCGCTGCCGGTCGATCTCGCGCAGGATCGCGGCAGCCTCGGCCTCGGGGATGAGCGCCTTCAGGTGCACCCAGCCGTTCTTGCGGTAGAAGTCGATCTCGTCCTGGGTCACCGCCCGGGCATGAGCCCGGAATTCCGCCTGCAGCTCTTGTAGCATCGTCACCCTCCGGGGCCCCCATCGTCGACCTCGCCGTGGCCGATCACAACCTTTTTTCCATCCGGGACCAGGCGGCGTCCCGGCGAGCGTCATCCCCGGTTCATCGGCGCCTTCATAAGGCCAAGCTGTTCCGACACCACCCATGTCTCCGTTTCCCCGCCTTCCCCAGTTCAGGATCGTCGCCTTGCGTACACGTCCCGCCCGCCCGTGCGCTCCGGCTGCCCTCGCCCTACGTCTGCTCGCCGGTGTGGCCGCCGCGGCCCTGCCCGGCGCCGCGGCCCTGGCCCAGGCGGCCGACCCGACCGTGGAGAACGAGGTGGAGGAGGTGGTGATCGACGGGGTGCGCACCCTGCCGGGCAAGGTCATCGGCGATATCGCGCCCGAGATCACCCTGTCGCCCCGCGAGATCCGCGCCTACGGGGCGGCCAACGTCTCGGAGCTCCTCGACGCCCTGTCGCCGCAGACCACCAGCGGCCAGGGCAGCGGCCATCCGGTGACGCTGATCAACGGCGGCCGGGTCTCCAGCTTCTCCGAGATCCGCGACCTGCCGACCGAGGCCATCGCCCGCGTCGAGATCCTGCCCGAGGAGGTCTCGCTGAAATATGGCTATCCGGCCGAGCAGAAGGTCGTGAACATCGTCCTGCGCCAGCGCTTCCACGCCAGGCTGGCCGAGGGATCCCTGACATCGCCGACCCAGTCTGGCGGGGGCGCGACAGAGGCGGCGCACGCGTCCCTGTTCCATATCCTGCGGGGCGAGCGCCTGCTGCTCGACGCCAAGGCGACCCAGGTCCAGCCGATCCTGGAGAGCGACCGCGACGTGGTTGGCGGCGACGGCGCGTTCCGCACCCTTCAGCCGAAGTCGACGGACGTCGTGCTCAACGCGGTTCTGGCGCGGCCGCTGGGCGGCGGGGTGTCGGGTTCGCTCAACGGCGTGCTGGAAGCCACCGACAGCGACGCCAGGCTAGGCCGCTCGCCGCTGTCCGGCCAGCCGCTGGTGCGGCATTCCGAGACCGAGAACGGACACCTGGGCGCGACGGCCAGCGGCGCCTACGCCGGGTGGCAGTGGTCCTACACCGGCGACATCGAGCGCAATGTCGCCCGGTCGAAGACCGACCGCGCCCTGACCGGCCTGGCCTACGCCGACCGGACACGGGCGGCGACCACCTCGGCCCAGTCGGACATCGTGCTGAACCGCGCCCTGTGGCGCCTGCCCGCCGGCCAGATCAGCGCCACCCTCACGGCGCGCGCCTCCACCGTCGAGCTCGACAGCGACGCCCTGCGCGCCGGCGCCAGCCTCTCCACCGCCCTCACCCGCGGCATCGGCCAGCTGCAGGCCAGCGTGGACGTGCCCCTGACCCGTGCTGGCCAGGGCCCGGGCGCCGTGATCGGCAAGCTATCGGGAAACGTGAACCTCAACGTCCAGCACCTGTCGGACTTCGGAAATCTCGAGACGATCGGCTATGGCCTGAACTGGACGCCGGTGAAGGCCGTCCGCGTGCTGGGCGCGTTCAGCCGCACCGACCAGGCGCCGACCATCAACCAGCTGGGCGATCCGGTCACGGCCACGCCGGGCGTCCGGGTGTTCGACCTGATGCGCGGCGAGAGCGTCGAGGTCATCCGGGTCACCGGCGGCTCGCGCGCGCTGGACAGCGCGCGGCGCGATGTCTTCAAGCTGGGGGTCACCTACCAGCCGTTCGAGAAGACCAACCTGACCGTCCAGGCCAACTATGTCTCCAGCCGCACGCACGACGCCATCGTCGCCTTCCCGTCGGCCTCGACCCAGGTGGAAAGCGCTTTTCCCGAGCGGTTCACCCGCGGCGCCGATGGCGCGCTGCTGCAGATCGACGCCCGGCCGGTGAACTTCGCGCGGCAGTCGCGCGACGAGTTGCGCTGGGGGTTCACCTATTCGCGCCCGGTCGGGCCGACCCCCAGCCCCGATCAGCTGGCGGCCATGCGCCGGCGTTTCGCCAGTGAAGGCGGCCGTCCGTCCCAGGACGCGGCGGGCCAGGAGGCGCGGCGGGCAAGGTCAGGCCAGCCCGCGACGGGCGCGCCTTCGGGCGCCGGCCAGACGGCCTCGCCGGAGCCCGCGCAGCCGCCGCCCCCGGGCGGCGAGCGACCCGCCGGAGAGGGCGCGGGACCCGGTCCGGGCGACGCGCCCCCCGCGCCGCCCGGATCGGACAGCCGCGCCTTCGGCGGCGGGCCGGGCGGTGGCCAGGGCGGCGCCGGCGGGCCTGGCGGCGGTCGCCGGGGTGGCTTCGGCGGCTTCGGCGGCTTCGGCGGCGGCGGCCCGCGCGGCGGGGTGTTCCAGATCGGCCTCTATCACACGCTCGCGTTCCGCGACGACGTGCTGATCCGCGGCGGGCTGCCGAAGCTCGACCTTCTGGACGGCGCGGCGCTCGGCGCGGGCGGCGGCTCGCCGCGCAACCAGGTGGACCTGCAGAGCAACTTCACCAAGGCCGGGCTTGGCGTCGCCCTGAACGCCAAATGGCAGAGCGGGACCCATGTGGATGGGGCCGGCGTCGCCGACGACCTGCGGTTCTCGGACCTGACGACGGTCAACGTGCGGCTGTTCGCCGATCTCGGCCAGCAGCCGCTCGCCCGCAGCCATCCCTGGCTGCGCGGCGCCCGGGCGACCCTGTTGATCGACAACCTGTTCGACAGCCGCCAGCAGGTGCGGACCGCGGCCGGCGCGACCCCGGTCAGCTACCAGCCGGACCTTCTCGACCCGGTCGGCCGCTCGGTGCGCCTGACCCTGCGCAAGCTGATCTTCTGACCGGGCCCGGGATGGTCAGCCGGCCGCCCGCGCCGGGCGGGGCTGTGGAAGGGGATCCCCTTCCGGAATGACGTCGACCTCCACCTCCAGCGTCTGGGCGCCGGGCGCCAGGATGATGCCGTCGATCGGCGCCACGTCGGCGTAGTCGCGCCCGACGGCGAGCACGATGTGGTCGTTCTGCACGAGCATGGCGTTGGTGGGGTCGAAACCGATCCAGCCATGATCTGGCCCGCACCATATGGACACCCAGGCATGGGTGGCGTCGGCGCCCTCCAGCCGCGGCTTGCCCGGCGGCGGCACGGTCCGCAGATAGCCGCTGACGTAGGCGGCCGGCAGGCCCAGGCCCCGCAGGCTGGAGATCATCAGGTGGGCGAAGTCCTGGCAGACCCCGCGCCGCGCCTTGAAGACTTCCTGCACGGGCGTCGAGACCGTCGTCGCCTCGGGATCGTAGACGAAGTCCCAGCGGATCCGCTGCATCAGGTGGACCGCGGCGGCGATGATCGGGCGGTCAGGCGAAAAGCTGGCCCGCGCATAGTCGGTGATGGCGGGCGCGGCCGGCGTGCGGCGGGTCGGGTAGAGATAGGCGGCCGGCCCCTCCGGCCCCAGGGCGCGGCTTTCATAGGCCAGGGCGCGGACAACCTCCCACGGGTAGCTGTTCACGGGATCCCCCACCGGGGCGGCGTGCACGTCCACCCGCGAGCGGGCCTCGATGATCAGGGTCTCGTGAGGGACGTCGATGGTGACGGTGCGCGTGTGTTCGCCGAACGCGCCCACGCCATCCTGAGCGCTGGCCGGCTGGGGCGTCACGGCGATCTGGCTCTCGAGCACGGTCTGGCTGGCGGACTGGCTGGGCGTAAGGCGCAGCACGCAGCGCGCGAAGGTCACCGGCGCGCCGTAGGAATAGGTCGTTCGATGCCGCAGCGCGTAGATCACGCAAGGCCGGCTAATTTGACCGTCGGGACGGCGTGCGCGCCTTGCAGGAAGTAGCGGTCGGCCACCGCGCCCGACAGTTTCAGGAGCGTGCGTTCGAAACCCTGGATCTGTTCGCTGGCCAGGCGCGCCGCGTCGGCCGTATCGACGGACGCCGCCAGGGGCAGCAGCAGGCGGCTGGGCTCCTCCAGCATGCCGTCGGCCTGGAGCGACGGCAGCACCGCCAGGTGCTCCTTCAAGGTCTGCACCTGGAAGGCCAGGGACCGGGTGTTGAACGGGTCCAGCATGATCATGTCCCGCACCGGCGTCAGCGCCAGTCCCACCAGGTAACGCGCCCGGTAGGTGATCTGACTGTCGGCCAGGTCCAGCAGCAGGTCCAGGTCGTCGGTGGTGGCCTCGTCATGGGCGAAGGCGCGGGTCATGCGGCAGATGTTGATCCCCCGCTCGATGCGCCGGCCCATGTCCAGGAAGCGCCAGCCGGCCACCCGGTTCATGTTCTCCTGCGCCAGGCCGGCCAGGGCGGCCAGGATCTGCAGGGCGCTTTCGACCTGCTGCAGCGCCTCGGCTTCGGAGATCGGCGACTGGGCGCCTTCGACCAGCTCCTTCTCGAGGTTGATCAGCAAGGCCCAGAAGTCGGCGGACAGGCGCTCCCGCATCGTCGACGCCGTGCGCCGCGCGGCGCGGACCAGATAGATCACCGAACCGTAGGCGTCCTGGTCGTGCAGGCTGTCGCGCGCCGATTCCAGCGCGCCGACGCCCAGCCGTTCCTCGTCGAGCGCGCCCCAGTCGATCAGCATCTGCTGCAGGCTGGTCAGGGTCTCGCCGGCCGTGTGGATAGCCGATTCCGAATCCATCAGGCTGGAGCAGAGGCTGCGCGCGAGCCGCAGGGTGGCCTCGGCGCGCTCGAGGTAGCGGCCCAGCCAGAAGAGGTTGTCCGCGGCCCGGCTGGGAAGGTGGCCCATGATCCGCCGGACCTTCACCTCCTCCTTGCTGGCCAGCAGGGTGACGCGCTCCACGGGCCGGTCGCCGATCACCCAGACATCGGCCGTGCGGGCCTCCGCCCCCATGGATATGGCGCGCACGTCCAGGCGCTCGGAGGTCCGGCAGAAGCCGCCCGGCATGATCTTCATCCCGTCCTCCGTCCAGGCGGCGAAGACCCGCAGGACGAAGGGCGCCGGCTCCAGGTTTCCGTCGCGCAGCGCCGGCATGGTCGACAGGCGCACGACCTCCTGGCCCACGAAGTCGCCGGGCCGGTCGCGAAGCTGTTGGCGGACCTTGTCCCGCTCGGCCGGCGACAGGTCCGCCATCAGCCTGGGCCGGGACAGGGCGCCGTCCTCGCCCTGGCCGTTGAAGGCCGGCCCGATGGCCATTTCGTCGAAGTTGCGCTCGACGATCTCCCGCTCGCGCGGCTGGCCGCACCACCAGGTGGCGACGTTCGGCATCCGCAGTTCCTCGCCCAGCAGGCGGCGGCACAGGCGCGGCATGAAGCCCAGCAGGGCCTTGGATTCCGCCACGCCGGAGCCCGGCATGTTGAGCATCGAAACCCCGCCCGCGCGGATCACGTCGAGCATGCCGGGGGTGCCCAGGTGCGAGGCGCTGTTCAGTTCCAGGGGATCGATGAAGTCGGCGTCCACGCGGCGCAGGATGACATCGGCGCGCTTCAGTCCCGCGATGGTGCGCACATAGGCCCGGCCGTCGCGGGCGATCAGGTCATCGCCCTCGATGAGCAGGAAGCCCAGATAGCGGGCCAGGTGGGCCTGCTCGAAATAGGTCTCGCTCAACGGCCCGGGCGTGAGCAGGCAGATCCGCGGGTCGGCCCGGTCGGCGGTGGCCGCCAGCCCCTTGCGGAACCCGTCGAAAAACCCCGCCAGCCGCTCGACGTTCATGGCGTTGTAGAGGTTCGGATAGGCCCTGGAGAGCACCAGGCGGTTCTCCAGCGCATAGCCGGCGCCCGAGGGCGCCTGGGTGCGGTCGTCGAGCACCCACCAGCGGCCGTCCGGGCCCCGGCCGAGGTCGGCGGCGTAGAACTGCAGGAAGCGCCCGCCGCGCGGTTTGACGCCGCGCATCGCCTGGATGAAGTCGACGCTGCCGGTGAGCGCGGCGGCCGGCAGGGCGCCGTCCGAGACCAGCGAGGCGTCGCCGTAGAGGTTCTGCAGCAGGGCCTCGATCAGGTTGGCCCGCTGCTCGACGCCGCTGGCGATCTGGCGCCACTCGTCCTGGCCGAGAATCAGCGGCAGGGGGTTGAGCGGCCAGCTGCGCTCATGCTCCTCGCCATAGACGCGGTAGGATACGCCGGTGTCGCGGATGTGCCGCGTGGCCAGTTCGAACCGGCTCTTGAACTCCCCTTCCGGATACTCCGCGAAGTCCCCGAGGAAGCTCAGCCAGTCCGCCCTGGGCCGGCCCATGGGGTCGAACAGTTCGTCGGGTATGCCCTGGACCGGCCGGTAGCCACGCAGCCACCCTGAGAGCCGCTTGGCCGCTGAGGGCTCAAGGTTCTCCTCGCGGCGGGTCCGGGCGGCGGTGTCAGCGGCCACGCGTGGTCCTCAGGTCCAGCGTCAGGGGAAACTCGGGCGACGTCTCGGGCTCCGGCGGGTGAACCAGCCCCGGCGTATGGCCCTGGGATTCGAAGCGCGCCTTGCGCCGCGCCTGCGCCTCATAGGAGTTGACGGGAAAGGTATCATAGCTCCGGCCGCCCGGATGGGCCACGTGGTAGACGCAGCCGCCGATCGAGCGGCGGTTGGCGCGGTCGATGATGTCGAAGGTGAGAGGCGCATTCACGGGCAAGGTCGGATGCAGGCCGCTGCGCAGCTTCCAGGCCTTGTAGCGGACCCCGGCGACGGCCTCCATGGAGGCGCCTGTCGGCGTCATCGGCATCGCCCGGCCGTTGCAGGCGATGACGTAGCGTTCCGGCGCGAAGCCTTCGGCCAGGACCTGCAGCCGCTCCACCGAGGAATCCACGAAGCGGACCGTTCCCGACCCGGAATTCTCCTCGGCCATCACGTGCCAGGGCTCCAGCGCGTGCCGCAGCTCCAGTGTCACCGGGCCATACTCCACCCGTCCGTGGACCGGGAAGCGGAAGGCGCGCTGCGCCTCGTACCAGCGCAGGTCGAAGGCGTAGCCCGCGCCGTTGAGGTCAGCGATCACCTCGCGGAAATCGCTCCAGACGAAATGCGGCAGCATGAACCGGTCGTGCAGCGCCGTGCCCCAGCGCACCAGGTGGCCTTCCCTGGGCTCGCGCCAGAACCAGGCGATCAGGGCGCGGATCAGGAGGTGCTGGGCCAGGCTCATCCGGGCGTCCGGCGGCATCTCGAAGCCCCGGAACTCCAGCAGGCCCAGGCGCCCGGTCGGGCCGTCCGGGGAATAGAGTTTGTCGATGCAGATCTCGGAGCGGTGGGTGTTGCCGCTCACGTCGGCCAGCAGGTTGCGCAGCAGCCGGTCGACCAGCCAGGGCGCGGGCGGCCTGCGGCGTTTCCCCGACTGGATGAGGCCGAGCGCGATGTCGAGTTCGTAGAGCGCGTCGTGCCGCGCTTCGTCGATCCGGGGCGCCTGGCTGGTGGGGCCGACGAAGAGGCCGGAGAAGAGGTAGGAGAGCGCGGGGTGCTGCTGCCAGTAGAGCAGCAGGCTCTTCAGGACGTCGGGCCGGCGCAGGAACGGCGAGTCGGCCGGGCTCGATCCGCCCACCACGACATGCGCCCCGCCGCCGGTGCCGGTGTGCCGCCCGTCGGTCATGAACTTGTCGGCGCCCAGCCGGGTGGCGCGCGCGTCCTCGTAGACCCCGGTGGTGATCGCCACGGCCTCGGCCCAGTTGGCGGCCGGCTGGACGTTGACCTCGATGACCCCCGGGTCGGGCGTGACCTTCAGGACGTCGATCCGCGTGTCGGCCGGCGGCGGATAGCCCTCGATGCGGATCGGCAGGCCCTGGGCGGCCACCTCCAGCTTGGCCACCAGCTCGAGGTAGTCCTCCAGGCGCGAGACCGGCGGCATGAAGACATAGATCAGGCCCTCGCGGACCTCGACGGTAATGGCGGTGCGCACGGGCGGCGCCTTGCGGCGGCCCGGGGCCGGCGGCGCGGGCGGCGCCTCATCCGCGGCGTAGACGTCGTCGTAGGTCGGCAGGGCTCCGCGTTCCTCGTACGGGTCGACCGGCGTGATGTGCGGATAGTCCTTGGGCTTCAGCACCGGCAGGCTATCCAGCGGCAGCCGAAGGCCCACGGGCGAGTCGCCGGGCGCCAGGAACAGCCGCTCGCGCGCGAACCGCCAGGTCTCGCTGAGCCAGCCGCCGCCCTCGGCTTTCGAGACCGCTCGTCTGATCGGCAACACATAGCCGACCGGCTTCGAAAGCCCGCCCTCCATGATCTTGCGCACCCGCACGCGGGCGGCCGGCTCGTCGATCGTCTCGTCGTCGAGTTCGGCCGCTTCCGGCAGGTCGGCCTCGGACTTGATCAGCCGCAGCGGGTCCTCCCGCGCCGGCAGCACCATGGCCGGATCGACACCCAGCAGGACGGCCAGCCGCTCGATGACCTGGAGGGCTTCGCCCGACGTGACGGCCTTGTCGCCGGCCTTGGCGGTGGCGCCGCGCCACACCGGCCGCCCGTCGCGGCGCCAGTAGAGCGCCTGGGCCCAGCGCGGCAGGGGCTCGCCCGGATACCACTTGCCCTGGCCGTGATGCAGCAGCCCGCCGGGACCGAAGCGCGCCCGGAGCCGATCCAGCAGTTCGGCCGCGATCCGCGGCTTGGTCGGACCCGAGGCGTCGATGTTCCAATCCGCCGACTCGAAGTCGTCGATCGACACGAAGGTGGGCTCTCCGCCCATGGTCAGGCGGACGTCCTGGCGCTGGAGGTCGGCCTCGACCGTCTCGCCCACCGCCACCAGGGCCTCCCAGTCGGCCTCCTCGAACGGCCGGGTGATGCGGATCGGCTCGACCAGCCGGCTCACCGTCATCGAGAAGTGGAAATGGTCCGCCGGCCGGCTGGCCATGCCGGTGATCGCGGCGGCGTTGCGGTAGTGCGGCGAGGCGGCGAGCGGGATGTGCCCCTCTCCGCACAGCAGTCCCGACGTGGCGTCCAGCCCGATCCATCCCGCGCCGGGGATATAGACCTCGGCCCAGGCGTGCAGGTCGGTGAAGTCGGTCCGAGTCCCTTGCGCGCCCTCGATCGGATCGATGTCGGCCCGCAGCTGCAGCAGGTAGCCGGACACGAAGCGGGCGGCGAGCCCGAGGCGCCGCAACATCTGGACCAGCAGCCAGGCGCTGTCGCGGCACGAGCCGGTCCCGATCGAAAGCGTGGCGTCGGGGCTCTGCACCCCCGGCTCCATGCGGACCACATAGCCGATCCGCTGGGCGATGTTGGCGTTCAGGCCGACGATGAAGTCCACCGTGCCCTGGCCTTCGGGTTCCAGCTCCGCTACGGCCGCCTCGAGGCGGGGGCCGCCCTCGTCGAGCGCCAGGTAGGGCGCGAGCTCCTGGGCGAGGTCGGCGGGATAGGTGATCGGCAGCCGCTCGGCGGAGGGCTCCACGAAGAAGTCGAAGGGGTTGATCACCACCATCTCGGCGGTGAGGTCGACGGTGATGCTGAATTCCAAGGCAGGCTCGGGGAAGACGATCCGCGCCAGCCAGTTGCCGTGCGGGTCCTGCTGCCAGTTGATGAAGTGCTCGGCCGGCGTGACCTTCAGCGAGTAGCTGGGGATTCGCGTCCGGGTGTGGGGCGCCGGGCGCAACCGCACCACGTGGGGGCCCAGTTCCACCGGTTCATCGTACCGGTACTGCGTGACGTGATTGAGGGCGGCGATGACGGACAGGTGGAGACCTCGGGGGTTGGCTGGTCGGCAATCCTATGCCGAACGGGGCCGGCGCGGGTCCGAAATTCGACACCGCCGTCAAGTCAGCCGCCGCCGATCGGCGCGCGGCGCCCAAAGTTAGCGCAGTCCCCGCCCGTGTGGCGGCGCCGGGCGCCTAGACCAGGTCGAACAGCTCGATCGCCGTGCCGCCCAGGATGCGCTTGGCCTCGGCCGGCGACACCCGCGCCACCACGTCCTCGATGATCGCCTTGGAATAGCCGTGCACGCCCTCGCTGTGCGGATAGTCCGTGGCCCACATCACCCGGTCGGAGCCGATATATTTCAGCATCTCCAGGCCGACATTGTCCGCCATGAAGGTGGAGTAGCAGTTCTGATGCCAATAGTCGGACGGGCGATGCTTGATCCCGGGCATGAGATTCGCCCCGATCGTGTCGACGATCATCTCCGCATCCTGCAGCATGCCGGGCACCCAGTTGATCCCGGCCTCCGCGAAGGCGACGCGCAGGTTCGGGTGGCGGTCGAACACGCCGCCGAACACCAGCTCGCCCCACTGCTTGCGGAACGGCATGAAGATGCCGAGCATCAGGGCGCCGGCTCCGCCCGGGTTGCCCACCGGCAGGGATTCGCCCGCATGGAACCAGACGGGCAGGTTGCACTCTTCCGCCGCCGACCACAGGACATCCATCTCCTGGCTGGCGTACCAGATCGGGGCTCCGCTGTCGGGGAAGACGCCGGGGCTCAGCGGCGTGACGAAGCTCTTCAGCCCCAGGTCCTTGATGTGGTGGATCGACTCCCGGGTCTTGCTGGGGTCCCAGAAGTTCGGGAAGCCGACGCCGAAATAGCGGCCGCCGGATTCCTTCTGCAGGTCGGCGAGATATTCGTTGTAGGTCCGGAAGATCAGCTCGCGTGCCTCGATGTCGGGATGCGCGTTGAACATCAGCAGCAGTTGCGGAAAGACGATCTCCATCGCGACGCCGTCGGCGTCGAGGTCGGCCATGCGCTCCTTGATCCTGTGCGTGCCGGGGCGGGCCTCGATGCTCTTGATGCCCTGCGCGCGCAGCTCGTTGTAGACGCCCACGCCGTTGAAACCGATGTTGTTGACGCCCAGCGCCTCGTCCCACCAGACGTGCGGCAGGCGATCCTGCATGCTGGCCGGCGCCCGGGCCTTCCAGGGATCCTCGGCCAGGCTCCAGTGGTTGTCGGCCGACACGATGATCGTGCCCTCCGGCACCTTCGCCTGCGCGCCGTTGAACTGGCGTTGCCAGGACGGGGCGACACCCTCGATCGCCATGTTGCGGGTGGATACGATCGTCGAGGCCATTCTGCGTCACCCTCCCAGGGGTTCAGGAACATCCGGTAGCCGACGTCGGCGCGCTACGCTCGGTGGTTGACCGCCTCGTATGTGGCGGCGGCCTCGGCGCACGTCATTAACATACCCGCACACACGTCAAACAAGCCTCAATTTGGCGATGCGTCCAGTGTTGTTTGCGCGACCGGGCGCGGCCGGACGGTCCATCGCGGCCGGTCCGGACCTGCCTAAATAGGCGCCTCAGCGCCCTTGAATTCGGGCGTGGCGGTGGCGATGGTCGGTGGCCTTGTGGGGGTGCGTGCGATGTTGGTCTGCGCCCCTTGAGGTGATCCATCGCTTATGTTGGTCCGAGGACCATTTTGGATGGATGGAACGATGGCAAGGAAGCACCACAAGCCGGAAGAGATCGTCGGCAAGCTGCGTCAGGTTGATGTGCTGACCGGTCAGGGCCGG
>CANJXI010000091.1 GCA_947478785.1 Caulobacteraceae bacterium | reverse complement strand
TTCGTCCCGCGCAGCGGCGGCATCGTGCCATGGGCGAGCGCGCCAGCCGTTGAGGGCGCGCGCTCGCCCACCCAACCCTTGGCGTCAGAGGCCGCCATGAACTAACATTGAAGATGGATCACCCCAAAGGGGCAGGCCACGACGATGTCCCCGCCGATGCGCTGGACCAAACCGTCGCGTTCGAAGCGCCGGCCGGTTCCTTCATCGTCATGGAGGGCCGTCTTTGGCACACCTCCGGCAAGAACGTGACGGCCGATGAGCGCCGGCGCATGCTGTTCGCCTACTATTCCAGCGATTTCATTCGGCCGCAGATGAACTGGGCCATGTCCCTGCCGGGCGATGTCCAGTCCGCGATGGATGACGAGACAAGGGAACTCTTCGGTCTCAACCCGATGGGCAACGTTCGCATCGGCTCAGCGCTGACCAACCTCGCCGCCACCGCCTGAGTGTCGCTGGGGACATCGCGGTATTCCAAGTTCACATCTCGCCGATGGATGCCGTGATCATGTCTGACCACCTCTGAAATCTCGAATAGTTGTTATATTGGCCGATGAGACCGGCGGTGAGCATGACCACGCTCAGGCCCCGTTCCGGATCGACCCAATAGGCCATGGAGCCGATGCCGAGAGCGCCGAAGGTCGAAGGCGACGACAGGGTTCCAAACGGCGTCAGGTGGATGCCGGGACCACGGATCGTGAAGCCTAGGCCCAGGTTGGCGGGCGAAGCGTCGAAGAGGTTCTCTTCACGCATCATCACATAGAGGCTGTTGGGACGATCGCCGGTATGGATCGTCGTCGCCAGCTCCAGCATGGCGGGTGAAAGAATCCGCGCGCCGTCAAGCTCGCCGCCACGCCTCAGCATTTCGGCAAACCGCAGCATGTCCGGCCCAGTCGACAAGCCCCCGCTTCCGGGAATCTCGGCGGTCTCATTCACCAATTCGTTCATCTTGACGAGCATGGGAACGCCAAACACGTTGGGCGCGGTGTCCGTGACGACGACCGGAACCCGCCGCGCCTCGAGTTCAGGCCGCGATCCTATGGTCGAGTCCCGCATGCCGAGCGGGGCCAAAAGGTCATCGTTGAGAATCTCACGATAGCTTCGCCCCTGCTTGTCGAAGCGCCTGACGAGATCCCCAAGAATGGCGTAGCCGATCGTGGCGCTGTAGCTGACCACTTCCCCGGGTGTGGACTGAGGCGCCATCGAAAAGATGGCCCGCATGTTGGCGTCCAGATCGCCCATGGTTTCATAGGTGATGCCGGGCGGCCAACCGAGCGGCATTCCGCTGGTGTGGGTCAGCACATGGAAAAGCGTGATCCGCTGCTTACCATTGACCGAGAACTCCGGAATGACTTCGGCAAGCCGCGTCGTGAATTGCATGTCGCCCCGCTCCACCAGGCGAAGCGCCGCGACCGTCGTCCAGGACTTGACCAGCGACATTACGACAAAGACGTCGTCGTCCTTGAGCAACCGGCCCTTGGCCCGGTCGGCGTAGCCGAACGTGCCGTCGAAGGCGACCTGCCCATGCCGTGCGACGAGGATACGCGCCCCATCGAACTGGCGAGCGCCGATGCCGTCGCGAACCGCTCGCGCAAAGGCGTCCAACCGCCGCTCGTCGAACCCGAGCTCCGAGGGCGATGCCGAGCCACGTAGATTGCTTCCAGATGCATCAGTGGAGTGGTCCACTCGTTGACCTCATCAATTGCCGTGTCTCTTATTGATCAAGCACTCTACCCGCGCTCCCCCGCCTCGCGGGGTTATTTAGGGAGGGATATGAATGCCAACCGTCCGGGCTCCCGAAACCACCGCTGCGGCCCTCCTATCGGACCGGCCTGATGAAGCGACGATAAAGGCGTATGAGTCGGTCGGCGCGTGCATCATCCGAGACCTTATCGGTCCTGAATGGATTGCTGGCCTGCGGGATTGCTACGATGACTGGGCGAAGGCGGCGGCCGCGCCCTACGCCGACCACGACAAATTCCAGGACAAGTCTGCGCGGCGCATCACCGTGCGGGATGGCATGTGGCGCGACGACGACCGCTTCCGCGCCTTCTTGTTCGACTCGCCCATCGCGCGCGCGGCCGCCGCCCTCATGCGCTCCCGGACCGCCCAGCTCTACGAGGACCTTCTGCTCACCGAGCAGGCCGGCGTGCAGACACCGTTGAGTTGGCATCAGGACGAACCAACCTGGCCGGTCAGTGGCCGTCAACTCTCGAGCGTCTGGTTCAGCCTGGAAGACGTTGACCCGCGGACGGGCGCCATGCGCTTTGTCAGGGGCACCCATCTCGGGCCGCTCTACCACCCCAAGAGCATCCCGCTTGAAGACGCCGGCGATGACGCAAGATACTGGACAGGCGGCGCCATTCCCGACCTCGACGCGGACGAAGGGCGGTTCACGTTTGTCCTTACCGACGCCCGACCCGGCGACGCCATCATCTTCCACCCGCGCGCCTTCCACAGCGCGCACGGCTCGTCGGACGACCACGCGCGCCGCAGCTTCTCGATCCGGTTCTTCGGAGACGACGTGCGCTGGGTTCCGAAGAACCATCTTTATCATGGCTGGATGCGCGATCTCGGCCTGAAGGAGGGCGATAGGATCGTCACCGAGAGGTTGCCGGTCGTGTGGGCGGCGACCGCCCAGAGCGCGTCAGGGTGAAGTGGATACCGGTTCGCCCGTACGACGCGCTCTAAACCTATGAATATAGACCCTTCTTCTCCGGTTCAGATGATTCCATCTGAACCGGGAATGTCTAGGGCCGCGTTTGCGGGGATGGCGCGCGGCAGACCCAGTTCTCCGCGTTCCTGGGATCCAGACCAGGCGCCCTCAGGGCCGTTCGGGCAGGCTCGGCGCAGAGACGGAACGTCCGTTCCACACCCCGGTCCCGGCTCCGCCGGGGCGCCACCACGGTCTCGGGCGGCAGACCCTGCTCGACCCAGGCCACCAGGGCGTCGATGAGCGGTTCCTCGATCTCGGTCGGGCCCGGCCCGCCGGCGCAATGCATCATGCCGGCCACCGGAAACACCCGCAGCCATTCTCCGGCGTTCGGATACCTGGCCCTCAGCGCCTCGGTGCTCTTCAGGGTGTCGAGGTAGCTGTCAGCCTGGTCGTTGACGCCGTGATAGACGATCATCCTGGCGCCGCTCTTCGCCAGCTTCTCGTAGTCCGCCGTGGCGGCGGCGTTGGGCTCCAGCGCCAGTCGCGCGAGTTCGCCGGGCTTGCCGACGTCCACATAGTAGAGGTCGGGATGCCGGGACCTCAGCATGGAATCGGACATCATGTGGATGAACGGCGCACCCTTGGCGAACAGGGTGTTCACCGGCGTGGTCGCCGTGCTGGGCCAGGGGGGCGGGCCGGTTCCGGTCAGGAAGCCGGACCATGCCGCGACGTTGGTGATCGGATAGCCCGGCATGACGCCGTCGCCGGCCACCCCTGGCGCCGAGAATCTGTAGGGCTGGCGGATGGCGTTGAACGTGGCGATCTGGGCTGGGGTGAAGCCCACCTCCCGCAGGATGCCCACATCGAAGTCGCCGATGTCGCGGCTGTCTGCGATGATCCCGTCGCGCGCGCCATCGACCTCGTCATACCGCGCCAGGATGGCCGCGTCGGCCTTCCGCAGGAGGTCAGGCGGTATCCATCCCTCCGGGTGGGTCTGCAGATATTGCGCGATCCGGAAGGTGTTGGCCATGTAGGGCGAGCCCACGAAGGGCGTCGCCCCGACGATGAAACCGTCGAAATCCTCGCGCGCGAATCGCCCGGCATTCTCCAGGCCCATGTGTCCGCCGCCGGAACATCCCGCGATGTATCGGTTGATCGCGTCACGCTTGTAGTAGGCCTTGGCGATCTTCTGGGTGGCCGTGGCGCTCACGTGCACCCCGCGCCATGCGAAGTCCAACGCTCTGGCGGGATCGCTTTGAAAGCTGAAGTCGGCCCCGTTCTTGGAGCCGGAACCGCCGTCGCTGCCGGCCACGGCGTAGCCCTCGCGGGTAAGCTCCTGGGAAATGGGCGGCAACTGGCCGGCCGCGCCGCCGACGCCCTGATAAAGGTACCTGCCGTTGAAATTGTCCGGCATCGACAGCACGAAAAGGACCTGGTTGGGTCCGGGATCGCGCGTCGTCACATAGCCATGGACAAGGCAAACACCCGCTTGTCGGGCGGCGAAGGCGACGGTCGTATCCGGCGGGGCCATGGCCTGCACCGAAGCTGTGTCACAGGCCTCCGATGGGGCGGCGGCAAAGGCCGGCGAGGCCAGGGCGGCCCCGATCACCCCTACGGCCAGGGCGGGAACGAGCTTTGCTTTGCGCATCCTGTCTCCGCTCCGGCTGGCGGCCGGATGTTATTCGCCTCCTGCCGGAAATCCACATCGACGATGACCAACAGTGGACGCCTGTGGTCGCTCTTCTGAGCTGCAAACTAGCCCAAACGATAGAACTTCTCAGCGCAGCCGGCGATGATCCAGTCGCGTTCAGCCGGCGGCACACCCTTGAAGTTCTTGGCGATCACCTCGTGAGAGTGCGGAAAGGTCGTCTCCGAGTGCGGATAGTCCGACGACCACATGATGTTCTTGCAGCCCGTGTTGTGGCGCAACTGGACGCCCACCGGGTCGTTGATGAACGAGGCGTAGATGTTCCGGTCGTAGTAGTAGCTGGGCGGGTGCTCGATCTTGCACTCGGTCCAATGCCGCTGCATCTCCCACGTCCGGTCCATGTACTCCGCCGCCCAGGGCAGCCAGCCGCAGCCGGACTCGATCAGGCCGACGCGGAGATCGGGGAATCGGTCGAACACCCCGCCGTAGATCAGGATCCCGACCATCTCGAGCATGGCGACCTTGCCCATCGAGATGTCGGGCAGGAAGTTGGTCTTGTCGGTGAACCGCGAGACGCGGGCCCCAAGGTGGAAGGTGACGGCAAGGTCAAGTTCGCAGGCCGCCTTCCAGAGCGGGTCGAACTCAGGGTCGCGGTACTGGCGCGCGCTCTGCTGGTCGCCTGACAGCGCCTGGGCCTGGGCGTCGGCCTTGTTGAAAGCCGCCGCCGATTGCGGGAAGGCCGGGATATTGATCGCCGTGGCCCCGCCCTTGGCGGCCTCACGCATCATCTGCACCGCCAGGTCGACGTCCAGCATGGGGATGTAGCCCACCTGCCGAAGGCGCCGGGGATCGTGGCCGCAGAAGTCGGCGGCCCAGCGATTGTAGCCGGCGAAGCTGTCGACATAGAGATCGAAATTGCCGGTTCCCAGCGGCCCGCCGCCAAACACCACCGCCACGTCGATGCCGTCACGGTCCATGTCGTCCAGCCGCGCCGGCGCCATCCAGCCACCGAGACGCATGTCAGACAGGCGGCCGTTGTTCTTGTACTCGTTGAACTTGCGGCCGGCCTGCGAGCTCATCAGGTTGAGCTTGCGGCGGTGGCCCTCGAAGACGACGTAGTCGAATTCTCCATCGGATTCCACGACGGGCGCCAGATTCCGGAACTGCGGCGAGAGGTAGTCGCGCCACATGCCGGGCGGCGGATTCACATGGGCGTCGGCATCAACGACATGAGGCGCCACGCGCGGGGCGGCTTCGACCTTCTTATTGACGTCAACGTCATCGACAACGCTCATGAACTCGCCTCTCCGCTTCAATGTCGCCCCCGACGCGGTCACGCTGGGTCCGCCGCGCGCGTCGGGCTCCGAAGCGCAGACGCGAGCGGGGCGTCATGAGCACTGCATAGGCCTGCCCACTTACCCTATCAAGCGTTTGGTTTGGCCCTATGGAATGCGCGCCTATTTGCAGGACTGCTTCATCAGGGCGGTGTCGCGGGCCTGGATCCAGCGTCCGGGGACCATGGCGTCCACGGCGGCCCGGCAGCGCTCCACATAGCCCTCGCGGCTGCCGTAGAGGGCGTCGATCTTCGCCGCGTCGAACCGCTTCATCCCCGCCGTCAGCGGGTTCTGCACGGAGATGCGCGAGACGTAACGGGCTTCCGGAACCTCGACCCAGGGCGTGCGGATGCCACCCTTGGCGTTGCCGTGCTCGTCGCGGGCCAGGCCGTCGGGGGCCGAGGCGTCCCGCGTGATCGGCGGGGCCACGGGCATCGGAACCCCGGTCTCGAGCCAGGCGTACATGTTGGCCCAAATGCCCCAGATGATCGGGGCGTTGACCTTGTCGTAGACCTCGTACTCGTTGGATTGGCCACGATCGGTCAGGCCGACAATCCCCGCGGGCAGGACGGCGGCCATCTTGCCGGCCTGAGTGGCGCGTTCCGTATCAGACAACTGTTCCGCGGGGGTCGACATGCCGTGCCCCGTGCTGGGAAGTTCATAGTAGCGGAAGCGCGGCTCGTCGGTGTTCTTGGGCAGCGGCAGCGCCGCCCCGGCCGCCTCGGCCTCGCTGTTGAGGAACACCAGGACCGCCTTCTTGGGCCGGTTGCTCGGCTGGTTGCCCACCATCACGAGATAGCCGTCGAAGGGCGGGCGCCCGTCCGGCAGCATGGCCCGGTCGTGGTGGTGCTGGATGTAGGGGGTCAGCAGGGTCGTGCCGCCGGAGGCCCCGGAATTGAACGTCCGCCGCACCTTCGCCCCTCGCAGCGGACCCGAAGGGCTTCCCTCCTTCAGCAGGTGCGCCAGTTGGGACAGCAGGTCCGGTCCCTGGGCGTAGCCACGGTGAATCTCCTGCAGGAACACCGCCATCGGATAGCTGTTCTGATCGGCGAAATTCAGGGTCGTGGCGATGCGGCCGAGATTGCCCGGCGTGAGGTCCGGCCAGTCCTCGGGCAGCCCGCCAGGAAGCGACAGTTCGCCGTAGCGCGCCATGTCGAATTTGTGCAGCTGGGCGACGCCGCCGCTCAACGTCTCCTGCGGGCCGAACTTGGTGCCGTTCGAGGCCTCGATCCCCATCCAGGCGTCGCCGTTGCGCAGGATGTGGCGTTCCACCGAGGAGCCCGCGCCCACGTTATGGAAGGCGATCGCGTGGACGTTGCCGCTGAACTTCGCGAGGTCTCGCGGCCGGATCACCAGGATCCGGGTGCGGTAAGGAACGCCGGAGCGCATGACCTGGGAAAATGGCTTGATGGAGGCGAACGCCTCGCCCGTCTTCACGGTTTCGACCTTCACGCCCGGTCCATATACGTTGCAGGTTCCGGAGGCGAAGTACTCCTCCTCGACGTAGTCGTATTCCTCCAGCATGGCCGCGGCATGGGTTCCCTCGACCATCGAGGCGCCGAAGGGCTGGGACGTGGCGGTGACCGGGATCGGGCCCGTGACGTGCATGACTCCTCCTTGGGGAGCGGCCGACCCGGGATCGGGAAGTACCGCGGTGATGGCGGCGGAGGCGGCTGTCTTCAGGACCTGGCGTCGCCCAACGTCGGATTTGATCATGGCGCCGCCTTCGGATGCTGCTGGAGATTAGCGGAACTGACGCAACACGCGCGATCGCATCGGAAGGCCACTGAGTGGACTGACGACCGTCGGTCGTCGAACTGCCTTCTCGACACGTGGCGGCCGAGTACCCCCACCCCTTCGGCGACAAAACATACGCCTTCGCTCAAGTCGCAATCAACCGCTTGGTTGGTAAGAGCAAGCGCCATCCTTTTGCGACAACCGCATCGAGCCGTGGCGGATGGACGATTTGCCACCTCAGTGTTCCCCAAACAGGCCCTGCTGAACCTTTTCGAGCTCCCTGGCGTAACGGCGCGCGACATGGACCTCCGCCAACAGACCCAGGACTTTGCCGGTCGCGTCGGTGACCGCCAGTTCCTCGGTCTCCGTGCGATCGAAGGTTTGCATCACCTGCTCGATGTTCATCTCCGCGCTCAGTACGATGTCGGTGTTCGTCGCCAGGGCGCTGACCGGACTGTCGTCCTTCGGCCCCTGCAGGTAGGCGCTTGAGGTCACGACGATGCCGGCGTAGCGCAGAGCGTCGTCCAGCAGGATCACGCGGCTGGTCGATCCCAGGGGAAAGCGCCGCCGAAACTCCGCCACGGTCGCGGAGGCTGCGATCGCCGCGGTGTCCGCGCGCATCATCCTGCCGGCCGTCAAGGAACGGATCCAGCCGACATCGCGCGCGCTCCGGATCGTCTCGCCCCGCAGGTGCAGACGCCACGTGGAGAAGGAATAGCCGAAGCGCTCGCGCACGATGGTGCTGGCGATCAGCGACGCCGCCAGGGTGGCGGCCGACACCCCGAAGTCCCGGGTGGTCTCAAGGACCAGGAACGACATTGTCAGCGGCCCGCCGACCACCGCGACAGCCAGAGCGCCCATCCCGACCAGCGCGGCGTTCTCAGGATGCAGCAGCAGGGGCAGTCCCGTGAGCTCGACAACGCGCGCATAGAGCTGGCCGACGAGGGAGCCGAGGAAGAGCGAGGCGAAAAACAGGCCCCCCCGAAAGCCGAATCTCAGTGAGACGACGGAGGCGCCGGTCTTCAGGATGAGAACCCCGGCGAGCGCGCCCAGCCCGAGTGTTGTGGCCAGGTCGGCGTGCAGCGCGCCGTGGCCGGACGAGAGGGTTTGAGGCGAGAGGTAGGCAAGACCGGCGAGCAGAAGCCCCCCGATGGCTGGCCGCATCCAGATCGGGATTTGCGTTAGGCGCACCAGCCGTTCCGCCGTCCCGACAAGGCGCATGATGGCGATGCCGACGACGGCGCAGATCAGGCCAAGGCCCGCGTAGAGGACATAGTCCAGCGCCCCCGGGGCCTGGAGGACCACGATCTGGATCGAGTAAGGCGCCGCCCCCATCAACCGGGCGACCAGCACACTGGCCAAGGCGGCGGCTGCGACCGGGGCGATCATGGACGGCGCATAGGAGCCGATGACGATCTCAAAGGCGTAGAAGGCGCCCGTGAGCGGCGCGCCAAACGCAGCGCCAATCGCGGCGCCCGCGCCCGCGCCGACCAAGGTCCGCAGGTCCGGACGCCGCAATTTCAAGCGCTGGCCAAGTCCGGACGCTATGGCCCCGCCGGCCTGGGCATATGCCGCCTCCAGCCCCACGGACGCGCCAAAGCCGTTGGACAGCAGGGTCTGGGCGCAGACCACGATGCTGTCGCGGAATGAGAGAATCCCGCCGTAAAGAGCGTTGGCTTCGACCACATCGATCAACTGCCGCGGCCGCCACTTCCCGGCGAGCCAGGTGAGCCCGCCGAGCAACAGCCCGCCGGCTGGCAGCCACAGAAGCGCGAGGGTGTGAACCTTCGGCAGGGCGCTCAGACGATCGTCGATCGAAAACCCATAAAGACGCGACTGAAGCCCATGGGCGATGACGTTCTGCAGGACAGAGATCAGACCCGCCGTCGCGCCGACGATCACCGCCAGTGCGATGAACCAGATTTCGCTCGAACGAAGGCGCCTGCGGAGCCAGGCCAAGGGCCGGCGCGAAAGCGTGGGACGCGGGAATACTCCAGGCTCAGACATTCCAGCCGCGGTTCGGTCGATGGGACCGCCAAGAAAGCCCGGCGCCCAGGGCCACGAGAGGGTCGGACAGCACCATGCCCGTTGTCGGCCCGAACGGGAAGGCGGACATGGTCAGATCGGGATCGCGCGCCGTCGCCAGGGGAGAACGCCAGATCATGGCGGGTTCGCAAGCAGAACATGGCCTCGGACAGCAGCTGGTGGGCCCGGTAGGACTCGAACCTACAACCAGACCGTTATGAGCGGCCGGCTCTAACCATTGAGCTACAGGCCCCTGCAGCGATGCGCCTCGGCGGTTAGCACGCGCCGCACGGGGCTTAAAGCTTGCGTTCATGTGCGACCTGCGAAGTCTGGCCCGTGGCCCACGGGCCGACGCCATCGCTCGGAGACATCCATGAAGACCGTCCTTATTCGGACCCGGTTCACCGCCTTGGCCCTCGGCCTCGCGCTGGCCGCGTCCGCCGCGCCCGGCGCCCTCGCCCAGGCCGCCCCGCCCGCCGCCGACAGCCTGTTCAAAGCGACCACCCTCAACCTGGCCGCCTACGGCGAGACCGAGATCGCCCCCGACATGGCGACGATCAGCCTGGGCGTCACGATCCAGGCCAAGTCCGCGGCCGGCGCCATGTCGGCCAACGCCCAGAAGATGAGCCAAGTGATGGCCGCGCTGAAGGCCGCCGGGATCGCGGCCAGGGATATCCAGACCTCGGGGCTGAACCTCAGCCCGCAGTACGCCTACGAGCAGAACCTGCCGCCCCGGCTGACCGGCTACCAGGTGAGCAACCAGGTCACCGTCACCGTCCACGACCTGGCCCGGCTGGGGGCGGCGGTGGACGCCACCGTCAATGCCGGCGCCAACCAGGTGAACGGCATAAGCTTCGGCCTGAACGACCCGACGGCCGCCGAGAACGCCGCGCGAGAGACCGCCGTGAAGGCGCTCGCCGCCAAGGCCGAGCTCTATGCGCGCGCGACCGGCTACCGGATCGGCCGGCTGGTCTCGCTGAGCGAAGGCGGCGGCTATTCCGCCCCGCAGCCCATGCCGATGATGGCCATGGCCCGGATGAAGGCCGACACCCCGGTCTCGCCCGGCGAGCTGAAGGTGCGGATCGACGTCAGCGGCCTCTACGAACTCACCCGCTGATCGCGGTCTACAGCCCGGCGTCCTTGAACGCCCGTTCCAGCCGGTCTGCCATCACCCGGCCGGGAAAGCCGCGGTCGCCCTCCATGACCGCGGCGTAGACCAGCCCCTTGCCGGGGATCGGGCCCGAGGCCCAGCCGACGCCGCGCGAGGCGTCCGCCTGGGTGTTGCAGGAGAGCCGGCGCGCCCGGCCGTCCTTCAGCGTCGCGTCCAGCAGGTCGCCCGCGTTGCGCCGCTCGGCCGTCTCGCAGGCCGGCCAGCGCTGCCCGCAGGCGGTGTGGTTGTTGTAGCGGTAGACCAGCTTGCCGCCGGCCTGTTCGGCGATCAGCACACAGGTGTTGGGATCGCCGATGGCCCGCGAGACGGCCTCGTCCAGCGTGGCCTTGTCGACGCCCCTGGGCGCGCCGGGGTCGCAGGCCGAAAGGCCGAGCGCCGAGACGGCCAGGACGAGCTGGGAAAGGCGCGCTTGCCGGCGCATCAGCCGGCGTGGGCGTGGAGAAAGGCCGTCATCTCGTCCAGCACGGGAGCCCGGCCGCGGAACACCCGCGACAGCGCCAGCACCATGCGCACATGATCGACCCCGGGATAGTGCCGCTCCTCGACCTCGACGCCGGCCTCGCGCAAGCGCTGGGCGAGCTTGGTGGTGTTGCGCGGATAGACCATGGTGTCCTGATCGCCGGTGGCCAGGAAGGCCGCGGGCGACTGCGAGGTCACGAAGGCGGTGGGCTGGGTGCCGGCCACGTCGGCGGCCTCGCCGAAGGTGCGCTGCGCGATCGGGTCGGTCAGCGGCAGGAAGTCATAGGGCCCAGAGAGCCCGGCCAGCGCCTTGATGCTGTGTGGATCGACCCCGGCGGCGGTGAGGTAGCGGCGGTCCAGCGCTAGCATGGCGGCGTTGTAGGCGCCGGCCGAATGGCCTACCAGCACGATCCGCGCGGGGTCGCCGCCGAACGCCGCGGCATGGTCCTGCGCCCAGCGCACGGCCAGCGCGCCGTCCTCCAGGAATCCCGGATAGCGCACCGCCGGATAGAGCCCGTAGTCCGGCAGGATGGTGACGAAGCCCCGCGACGCCAGCGCCTGGCCAACCCAGCTGTAGTCCTGGCGCCGCCCGCTGTCCCACGACCCGCCGTAGAAGAACACCGCCAGCGGCGCCGGCTGTTTCGCCCGCTTGGGCCCGTAGACGTCCAGCCGCTGCCAGGGCTTCGGCCCATAGTCCACGTTGCGGGCGCTGCGGGCGGCCGGATCCTTGGGCGCCAGGGTGGCGAACAGGCTGAGCGGGGCGCAAGCCGCCGCCAGCGTCGCCCCCGCGGTGGCCAGCCCCAGCCGGCGCGTCAACTTCCCGGTCTCGCTCATGGTCCCCAGCTAAGTCAGCCCCGCGCCTATCGCAATCATCCTTAAGCGCGTTGGGATGTACGGAAGATGCATGGACCGGGACGCGACGCCGTGGCGAAAGACCTGAGCGGCCTTCAGGGCGGCTTGACGGACTGGCCCCTCCCCTGCGCTATGGCGACCTGAACGCCGATAACAGGCGGCCTTACGGGAGCAGGATGATGGACGGCGATCAGGCGCGGGACGGCTTCACGGCCGCGGGGCTGGCCGAGATCCCCAAGCTCCTGCAGGCCGCGGTGGACGCCGGCGACCTGGCGGGCATGGTCACCCTGATCTGGCGCAAGGGCGAGGTCGTTCAGGTCAACGCCACGGGCTACCGCGACCTGGAAGCTCATGCGCCGATAACCCGCGACACGATGTTCCGCATCGCCTCGATGACCAAGCCGGTGACCTCCGTCGCGGCCCTGATGCTGATTGAGGAAGGCAAACTGAAGCTCGACGATCCGATAACCCGATGGATTCCCGAGCTCGCCAACCTGCAGGTGCTGCGCGACCCTTCCGGGTCCCTCGACGACACGGTCCCCGCCGCCCGGGACATCACCGTCAATGACCTGCTGACCCATCGTGGCGGCCTCGCCTATGCGTTCAGCGCCAGCGGCCCGCTGGCGCAGGCCTACGAGGCGCGCCTGGGGCCGCCGCTCGGCGCCCCGCAATCGCCGGACCACTGGCTGAAGGCGCTGGGCACGCTGCCGCTGATGCTGCCGCCGGGCCAGACGATGCACTACAGCCATGCGAGCGAGGTCCTGGGCTTCCTGGTCGCGCGGATCGAGGGCAAGACGCTTGGACAGGTGCTGCAGGACCGAATCTTCGGGCCGCTGGGGATGAAGGACACCGCCTTCTTCTGCCCGCCCGGGAAACGCAACCGGATGGCCAAGCTTTACCGGATGGACCTCGAGACGGGAAAGCTCGTCGACAACTCCATGCCCCACTCCGATCGCTCGCCGGCCTTCGAATCCGGCGGCGGGGGCCTGATCTCCACGGCCGACGACTACCTGCGGTTCGCCCGCATGCTGCTGGGCAAGGGCGAGGTCGACGGAGTCCGGCTGCTGAAGCCCGCGACGGTCGAGACGATGACCGCCAACCATCTCACCGAGGCCCAGTTGCAGCAGCCCTTCCTCGGCATGCCCTACTGGATGAGCCAGGGCTTCGGTCTCGGCGTCTCGGTGATCACCGACGCCGAGAAGCACGCCTGGATGGGAGCCGGCTCCAACGGCGCCTTCGGCTGGCCGGGGGCCTTCGGCACCTGGTGGCAGGCCGATCCCGCGGAGGATCTCATCGCCATCTACCTGATCCAGGATTCCATGCCGCTGAGCCCCGGTTCGGTGTCCGCCAACACCGAGCGTCGCGTCTCGACCGCCCGCGCGGTCCAACCCGCCTTCCTGAAGGCGATCTACGCGGCGCTCGGCAAATAGGGCCTCAGTTCCGCCCGGCGTTGCGCGGGTCCACGCACAGCGGCCGGCCCTCGTAGGTCGCGCCGACCAGGCTGCCATGGCTGACAGCGGCATGACGCGCCCGCATCAGCGCGGCGCTGTCCGGCGGTGGCTTGACGCCCGGCGCGCAGATCGAGGCGATCACACGCTCGCCCTCCGCCGGGCAAAGACAGATATCCTGGCGCTGGTCGAGCCGGCTGGCCGATGTCCTGCAGACGGTGGGCAGGATGCGGCCGCCCACGTCCAGGCAAAGGACGGCCGTGCCTGGCGTCCCGCTGGCCGGCCGCGCGCAGGCCACGCCCGCCAGGAGGCTGAGGGCGGCGCCCAGGCGCATGGTGAAAGGTCTCATGGGCACACTCCTGTCGATCACCCCGCCCCTTGACGCCCCAACATATACCTAAGCGCCGTTCATCACGAATGGTGGCGATGGCTTAAGCCCGTCCGGGGCAAGATGGGGTCATGGATCCGCTCGCCACCGCCCGCTACGGCATGCAGGCCGCCCAAAACCGCCTCGCCGAATCCGCCACCCGCGTGGCGCGCATGGCCGACGACCCGGGCGTCGATCTGGCCCAGGAGGCCGTCACCCAGGTCCAGGCCAAGACAGCCTTCACCGCCAACGCCGGCGTCATCCGCATCGCCGACAAGATGTGGCAGTCGCTGCTGGACCTGCAGTCGAGCTGACCCGCGCCGCCTTTTGACATTCGGACCCAGGGCGACTAGCGCCCGCGGATGACCGTGCGCCTGCTGTTCGCAACACCGATCTACGAAGCCGCCCTCGGCGCCGCGCCGGGGTTCGAGGATTTTCGATCCGAGCTGGAGGCCGCCTGCCGCATGCTGGCCGACGAGGACCAGGCGGGCCGCGCCTGGAGCCGCGCGAACGGCTACGGCGGCTACACCTCCTACGCCTCGCTGGACGACCTGCCCCGGCGGGCCACCGTCTTCGCGGACCTGAAGCGGATGCTCGATCGGCACGCGGCCAGCTTCGCCAAGGCGTTGGCCTTCGACCTCGGAGGACGGCGCCTGAAGCTCGACAGCCTGTGGGTCAACATCCTGAAGCCCGGAGCCGCGCACTCGGGCCATATCCACCCCCACAGCGTGATCTCCGGCACGGCCTATGTCGCCATGCCGCCGGGCGCCAGCGGGCTTCGGCTGGAGGACCCGCGGCTGCCGTTGATGATGGCCGCGCCGACCAGGCTGCCCGACGCCCCGGAGGAAACCCGTCCCTTCGTCTATCTGAACCCCGAGCCCGGAACCGTGCTGATGTGGGAGAGCTGGCTGCGCCATGAAGCGCCGGCCAACCGGGCCAAGGCCGACCGCATCTCGATCAGCTTCAACTACGGCTGGCGCTGAAGTCCGGCCGCGTACTTCCGGGCGAAGAAGTCACCCTTGTTCCAGGTCGGGCGTTTGCGCGCCTCGGCAAGCTCACGGGTCAGTTCATAGTTGATCCGCACGAACCGCGCGCCCGCGTTCCAGTCGATGGGCAGGGAGAGGTCGTCGCAGGGCTTGTGGTAGCAGTTGGCCAGGAAGCTGGTGAACGCCGCCTCCCCGCCGTTGGCGAACCCGGTCATCAGGAAGACCGACG
>CANJXI010000090.1 GCA_947478785.1 Caulobacteraceae bacterium | reverse complement strand
TGACCATCGCTCAGCACCAGCCGATCCATCACACCCAAGACTGCCTCCAAAAGACAGTCTTGAATCACGCTTCGCAGGCGTGGGGAATCCTAAGAGTCCACAGCCCCTAGAGGGGCAGGGCCTTGCCCTGCTCGCCGGCCAGGTCGCGGATGAACTGCCAGGCGACGCGGCCCGAGCGGGCGCCGCGCAGCTGCGCCCATTGCAGGGCCCGGCGGTCCAGATCCGTCGTCTTCAGCTTGTAGTGTTTGGCGTAGCCGCGCACGGCGGCCAGATAGGTGTCCTGGTCCATGGGCGGGAAGCCGATCCACAGACCGAATCGGTCGGAGACACTGACCTCTTCCTCGGCGTCCTCGGCGGTGGCGACCAGGCCGCGATCCTCGGCGTGACCCCGGGGCATCAGGTGGCGGCGGTTGGAGGTGGCCACGAAGAGCACATTGGCCGGCGGACCTGAGACGCCGCCCTCCAGCGCCGACTTCAGCGCCTTGGCCGCCGCGGCGCCTTCCTCGAAGGAGAGGTCGTCGCAGAGCACCACGAAGCGCTCGTCGCGGCTGCGGAGCACGTCGAAGAGGCCGGGGAGGGCGGTGACCTGGTCGCGGTCCACCTCCACGAGCTTTAGGGTCGTGGCCTCGGCGGCGACCGCCGTGAAGGCGGCCTTGGCGAGGGAGCTCTTGCCCGTGCCACGTACGCCCCAGAGCAAGGCGTGGTTGGCCGGCAGGCCACGAGCGAACCGCTCCAGGTTCTCCACGAAACGCGCCTTCTGCCGGTCGACGCCCACCAGGCTGGCCAGCGGCAGTGGATAGTCCGGCGCCGGATGGAAGGCGCCGGTGGCCGGATCGTGCCGGAAAAGGCTCGACGCGCCGAACGCCGGTTCGGCCGGACGGGGTGGGGCGAGGCGTTCAAGCGCCTCGGCGATCCTTGTAAGCACCGGCTCCAGTTCATAGGTCATGGCCGCGACGCATAACCCGGCCTGCTTGCATTGCAAATCGGGGTCGCAACGCATAGCTTCCGCCGACTTCGAACGGGGGCCCCCAAAGCCGCCGTCAGCCCTGCTTCCCGGAGAGGCCATGTTCGCCACCCCCGCTTTCGCCCAAGCCGCCGGCGCCGCCGGCGCCAGCCCCATGGACGGGCTCCTGCAGCAGGCGATCTTCATCGTTCCGATGATCCTGCTGTTCTACTTCCTGCTGATCCGTCCGCAGCAGCAGCGCGCCAAGCGCCACCAGGCGATGATCGGCGCGGTCAAGCGTGGCGACACGGTGGTGCTGTCGTCTGGCCTGATCGGCAAGGTCGTGCGCGTCGAGGAGCGCGAGGTCGGCGTCGAGATCGCCACCGGGGTCACCGTCAAGGTGATCAAGGGCATGATCGGCGAGGTCCGCACGCGCGGCGAGCCGGCGCCCGCGAACGATTCCAAGACCTAGGACACCCTTCCCGCCATGATGACCATTTCACGCTGGAAGGTGGTGCTCGTCATCCTGGCGACCGTGCTGGGTTTCCTGTTCACTCTGCCCAACCTGCTGCCGTCGGATATCCGCTCGAAGCTGCCGGCCTTCATGCCGCATAAGACCCTGAACCTTGGGCTCGACCTGCAGGGTGGCTCCTACCTGCTCTATTCGGTGGACGCCGAGGCGCTGCGCACCGAGCGCCTGAATAACCTGGCCGAGGACATCCGCACGACGTTGCGGGAAAAGGAAATCGCGTTCAGCGACCTGGCCGTGGCCGGCGGGCAGATCGGTCTGCGGGTCACGGATCAGGCCAAGGTGTCAGAGGCCGCGAACCTGCTTCGCCGCACCGTCGGGACTCCCCTGGCCGGCGCCGCGGGTGGCCGCGACGTGACCATCGCCACGGCCCCGGACCAGCGCCTGCGCGTGGCATTCGTGCCCGAGGCGCTGGACGCCGCCACCGCCAGCGCCGTGGAGCAGTCCATCGAGATCGTGCGGCGACGCATCGACCAGATGGGCACCAAGGAGCCGGACATCGCCCGCCAGGGCAAGGACCGGATCGTCATCCAGGCGGCCGGCGAGAGCGATCCGCAGCGGCTGCAGAACGTCATCGGCCAGACCGCCAAGCTGACCTTCCAGATGGTCGACGACAGCGCCACGCCACAGGACGTGGCCGCCGGCCGCGTGCCGCCGGGCTCGGAAATCCTGCCATCGACCGATGGTTTCTCGCCGAACTACATCGTCAAGCGCCGCTCGGTGGTCACCGGCGAGATGCTGACCAGCGCCCAGCCCAGCTTCGACCAGAACGGCGCCTCGGCGGTGCACTTCCGCTTCAACGGCGTGGGCGCCCGGCGCTTTGGCGACGTCACCCGTGACAATATCGGCAAGCGCTTCGCCATCGTGCTGGACAAGAAGGTCATCTCCGCGCCGGTCATCCAGTCGGCGATCACCGGCGGGTCGGGCGAGATCACCGGCCACTTCACGCCGGAAAGCGCCAACGACCTGTCCGTCCTGCTGCGCGCCGGCGCCCTGCCGGCCCCGCTGAAGGTCGAGGAACAGCGGACCGTGGGGGCTGAGCTGGGCGCCGACGCCGTGCAGGCCGGCACCACCTCGGCGATCGTAGGCCTGGTGGCCACGATGGTCTTCATGCTGCTGATCTACGGAGGCCTGTTCGGCGGGATTTCGCTGATCGCGCTGGGCGTCAACGCCCTGATGATCATCGGGGTGATGAGCTTTACCCAGGCGACGCTCACCCTGCCGGGTATCGCCGGCCTGATCCTTACGTTGGCGGTGGCGGTGGACGCCAACGTGCTGATCTACGAGCGGATGCGTGACGAACTGCGGGCAGGCCGCAGCCTGATCACGGCGATGGACGCCGGCTTCAGCCGAGCCATGGGCACGATCTTCGACGCCAACATGACCCACATCTTCTCGGCCCTGATCATGTTCAACCTGGGCTCCGGCCCGGTGAAGGGCTTCGCCTGGACCCTGGCCATCGGGGTCTTCACGACGGTGTTCTCCGCCGTCCTTGTCACGCAGGTGCTCCTGGCCTGGTGGTTCCGCGCCGCCCGTCCGAAGACCCTGCCGATCGCTTAGGGAGCCCAGCTCATGGATTTCTGGCCCCTCATCAAGGTCCTGCCGATCCGCACCCACTTCCGGTTCGTGCGGCTGGCGAAGATCGCCGCGCTCCTGTCGGTGATCGCGGTCGTGGGCTCGCTGGCGGCGAGCCTGTTGCCGTTCAAGGCGCCCTGCGGGGGGCTTGCCTGCGGCATCGACTTCGAAGGCGGCACAGTGCTTGAGATATCCACCGCGCCCAAGGCCGTCGACCTGGCCAAGGCCCGCGAAGGCCTGCGAGGCCTGGGCATCGGCGATGTTCAGGTGCAGGCGTTCGGCGCGCCGTCCTCGGCGATGATCCGCTTCCAGACGCCTGCCGGCCGCGATGGGTCCGGGACCATCCGATTGGTGCAGTCGCACCTGACCGACAGCCTGGGCGCGGTGAAGTTCGTGCGCACCGACCTGGTGGGACCGAAGGTCTCCAACGAACTCCTGGGCAAGGGTCTGCTGGGTCTCGGCCTCGCGATCCTGGCGATGCTATTCTACATCTGGTTCCGCTTCGAGCTGCAGTTCGGCCTGGGCGCGGTGGCGGCCCTGTTCCACGACGTCTTGCTGACGTTCGGCCTGATCGCGCTCTTGCGGATCGAATTCGACCTGAAGGCCGTGGCCGCCATCCTGACGATCATCGGCTATTCGATGAACGACACCGTTGTGGTCTTCGACCGGTTCCGCGAGAACCTGCGCAAGTACAAGCGCATGCCGCTCGGCGAGGTGATCGACATGTCGATCAACGAGATGCTGACCCGGACGATCATCACCAGCTTCACCGCCGTCCTGGCTCTGATCGCGCTGGCGGTGTTCGGCGGGCCGTCGCTCTACGGGCTTTCGATCATCATGCTGTTCGGCATCGTCATCGGCACCTACTCGTCGATCTACATCGCGGCCCCGGTGATCATGCTGTGGGGCGTCAAGCGGCTCGACGAAGAGCCGGAGGTCCTCAAGCCCGCGCCCGCCCGCCGCTAGGGCCGGAGCGTCCGCCGTGGCCCGCGACGCGCCGAGCATCGACGCCTACGGTGGCGGTGGATTCCGACTGTCGGGCGCCTGGCGCCCGGGTTCGCTGCTGATCGTCGGCGACATGGCCGAGCCCTGGTCCGTCGCGAGCCTGGGTGACCTGACGGCGGCCTCGCTCGCCCCCGTATTCCAGGCCGGGCGGGCGGAGGTCGAGTTCCTGCTCCTGGGCGTGGGCGCCAGGAACGCCCAGCCTCCGCGCGCTATCCGCGAGGGCCTGCTGGCCGCCGGCATCGGCCTTGAGTTCATGGACACCCCCGCCGCCGCCAGGCTCTACAATGTGCTGACCGCCGAAGGCCGCAGGGTCGCCTGCGCGCTGATCGCCGTCTGAGGGAGGGCCTCATGCAATCCGTCCGACTGGGTCGCACCAATGCACAGGTGAGCGTCGCGGGCCTTGGATGCGGCGGCCACAGCCGGCTTGGCTTGGCGCACGGCGCGACGGCCGGAGAGGCGGCCCGACTGGTCCAGGTGGCGCTGGATCTCGGGATCAGCTTCGTCGACACGGCGCAGGCCTATGGCACCGAAGAGGCGGTGGGCCTGGGCCTCGCGGGCCGCCGCGACCAGGTGTTCATCTCGACCAAGTCGCATACCCATGGCGCGGATCAGGCGGTGATCACGCCCGAGGCGCTGACGTGGAATCTGGAAGCCAGCCTGCGGCGGTTGAAGACTGATCGGGTGGACCTGTTCAATCTCCACGGTGTGCCGGCGGCGCACTACGCGGCTTGCGTCGAGGTCCTGCTGCCCGAGTTGAAGCGACAGCAGGCGGCCGGGAAGATCCGGTTCCTGGGGATCACCGAACAGTTCGGGGGCGACACCCGCCACGAGATGCTGAGCCGGGCCATTCCCGACGGGCATTTCGACGTCGTCATGGTGGGCTTCAACCTGCTCAACCCCTCGGCCCGCGCGGCGGTCTTTCCGCAGACGTTGGCGCATGACATCGGGACCCAGATCATGTTCGCCGTGCGCCGTGCGATCAGCCAGCCCGAGGCCCTGCGCGAACTGATGGCGAGGCTGGTCGCCTCGGGCGAGGTGGATGGTGGCGCGATCGATCTTGCCGACCCGCTGGGCTTCCTTCGCGAGGCCATAGGCTCGGAAGTCGAGGCCGCCTATCGCTTCTGCCGCCATGAGCCGGGGGCGCAGGTGATCCTCACCGGCACCGGCAGCGTCGGGCATTTGCAGGCGAATGTGGAGGCGATTCAGAAGGCGCCGCTGCCGGTCGCGGTTTCAGAGCGGTTGCGGGCTCTGTTCGGCGCGGTGGACTCGGTTTCGGGAAACTAGCGGCCGGGCGCCTTATCTTTGCGCATGCGGCGAAACGCCCTATGCTTTAGGACTCAGGGTTAGGAAACGAGGGCACCTTCGATGGCTGGACTACTTAGCAACTTCCGCAACACGGTGATCGTCAGCATCATCCTGGCGCTGGTCATCGTCGCGGCCTACGCCACTGGCCCGCAGGGCTCGGGGCCGATCTTCGTGCAGGCGGTGTTCCGCTGGCTGCACGTGTTCTTCGGCATCCTGTGGATCGGGCTGCTCTACTACTTCAATTTCGTCCAGATCCGGAAAATGCCGGAAATCCCCGCCGAGCTGAAGCCGGCGGTCTCCAAGTTCATCGCCCCCGAGGCGCTGTTCTGGTTCCGCTGGGCGGCGCTGCTCACCGTGATCATGGGCCTGGCGATCGCCGGCAGCCGCGGCTACCTCGTCCAGACCTTGACCTTCGGCCGGGTCGGCGAGACCGATCCCACCAGCATGAAGCAACACATGCTGCTGGGCCTGGCCATGTGGCTGGGCATCATCATGATGCTCAACGTCTGGGGCGTCATCTGGCCGAACCAGAAGCGCGCGCTGGGAATCGTCGAGGTCGATGCCGACACCAAGGCAAAGGCCACGCGGGTGGCGATGCTGGCCTCGCGGGTCAACATGCTGCTGTCGATCCCGATGCTGACCGGCATGACCATGTCGCAGACGATCTTCGGGTAGCCGCGACGTTTTTATCGATCGGGAAGGCCCGCCTTAACCGGCGGGCCTTTTCATATGGGGCCCATGAGCGAGACAGGCGACATCGAGGACCTAGTCCGGCGCGTGGATCCCGACCGGTGGCTGTCCAGCCGGTTCATCGCCGAGCCGCAGGCCCGCGCCGACGTGCTGGCGGTCTACGCCTTCGACCATGAGCTCGCCCGGGCGCCGAGGGTGGCCTCGAATGCGCTTCTGGCCGAGATCCGCCTCACCTGGTGGCGCGAGGCGCTGGAGGAGATCTTCGAGGACCGGCCCGCGCGCGCCCATCCCACCGTGCAGGCGCTGGCCGAGGTCGTGCGCCGCCGTGGGCTGTCGAGGGCGGTCATGGAGACGATGATCGACGCCCGCTATCGAGAACTCGATCCCGCGCCGATAAGCGAGAACGAATTGCTGGATTGGGCTCGCGACACCGGTGGCCTCGCGGCCCAGCTGGCGGCCCAGATCCTGGACCCGGCCACCGACGCACGGCTGGCCCTGGCCGGGGGCTCGGCCTGGGCGTTGGGCAAGCGGCTGGAGGAAATGCCAGCACTGCGGCCGACCTTCCTGCGGGTGATCCACGCGGCGCGCGGCGCCTCGCGGGCGCTCAGCGTCGCGGCCTTTCCGGCCGTGGCGCACGCCGCGCTGGCGGGGCGGCCCACGAAGGCTGACTTCTCCAGGCGTCTGCGGCTCACGATCGCCGTGGCGCGCGGCAGGATCTGATCAGGCCGCGATCCAGGTATCGAGGTCGGCCAGGGCGCGCTCGCCCATCAGCCGCTTCTTCGCCCGCCCGCGCTCCTTGTGCGGCAGGCGCTTGCCGTCGGCGCCATGCTTGGGTGGGTCCAGCGGCGGGATCAGACCATAGTTGATGTTCATCGGCTGGAACGAGCCCTTGCCGGCGTCGAGGTGGCCGCCGGTGATGTGGCCGATGAGCGCGCCCAACGCGGTGGTGGCGGGCGGGATGACCACGGGCAGGCCGAGGCGCTCGGCCGCGGCGAAGCGGCCGGCCAGCAGGCCCACGGCGGCGCTCTCCACATAGCCCTCGACGCCGGTGACCTGGCCGGCGAAGCGCAGGCGCGGGTCGGCCTTGAGCCTGAGCGCGCCGTCGAGCAGGGCGGGCGAGTTCAGGAAGGTGTTGCGGTGCAGGCCGCCAAGCCGGGCGAAGACCGCCTTCTCCAGGCCCGGGATCGTCCGGAAGACCTCGGTCTGGGCTGAGTGCTTCAGCTTGGTCTGGAAGCCCACCATGTTCCACAGCGTGCCCAGCGCATTGTCCTGGCGCAGCTGGACGACCGCCCAGGCCTTGGTCTGCGGGTCGTGCTCGTTCGTCAGGCCGACCGGCTTCATCGGCCCGTGCCGAAGGGTCTCGCGGCCGCGCTCGGCCATCACCTCGATGGGCAGGCAGCCGTCGAAGTAAGGGACGTGTTCCCAGTCCTTGAATTCCGCCTTGGGGCCGGCCAGCAGAGCGTCGATGAAGGCCTCGTACTGGGCCTTGTCCATCGGGCAGTTGATGTAGGCGGACGCGTCGCCCCCCGGACCTTCCTTGTCGTAGCGCGACTGGCGCCAGGCCACGCCCATGTCGATGCTGTCGAGATGGACGATGGGGGCGATGGCGTCGAAGAACGAGAGCTCGTCCTCGCCGGTCAGCGAAAGGATCGCGTCGGAGAGAGCCGGCGAGGTGAGGGGGCCGGTGGCGACGATGACGCTGTCCCAGTCGGCGGGCGGCAATCCGGCTACCTCTGCGCGCGCGATGGTGACCAGCGGGTGGTCCTCCAGGCGGGCGGTGACGGCCTGGGCGAAGCCGTCGCGGTCGACCGCCAGCGCCCCGCCGGCCGGCACCTGGCAGGCGTCGGCGCAGGCCATGATGATCGAGCCCATCCGGCGCATCTCGGCATGCAGCAGGCCGACCGCATTGCCAGTCCAGTCGTCGGCGCGGAAGGAGTTGGAGCAGACGAGCTCGGCGAGGTGGTCGGTCTGGTGGGCGTCGGTGCCACGCACGGGGCGCATCTCGTGCAGGATCACCGGCACGCCGGCCTCGGCGATCTGCCAGGCGGCTTCGGATCCGGCCAAGCCGCCGCCGATCACGTGGATGGGGGATGTTTTCATCGTGGCTAACTAGCAACGTTATTCGCTCTTCGCGAGCAGGGCCTTGCACAGCGCCACGCGGCCCCTAACGTTGGAGCTAAAGGGGTAGCCGACTCGTTTCTTCCGGAGACAGTCGAGCTTGGGGACGAGGATGAAGGGTTTTTCGGCGAGCGAGGCCGCCCTGGAGGGCTTTCGCCTCACCCGCGAGCGGCCGGGCACTATCCTGGCCTGGAGCATTATCAATTTCGTGGGCGTCACGACCATCGGCGGGTTGATGCTGGCCAGCCTTGGCGCCCCGTTCGTCGACTACATCAAGAAGGGCGGGCTGAAGACCATCCACCCCGAGGAGCTGGCCGGTGTCCTGGCGGCGTCGTGGCCGGCGTTCCTGGGGATCATGGCGGTGGTGGTCCTGTTCCTGTCGATCATGACCGCAGGGATCTGCCGGATCGTCCTGCGTCCCGACGAGAGGGGCTTCGCGCACCTGCGGCTTGGGGCCGACGAGCTGCGGCTGAGCGCGGTGAACCTCATGCTCCTGCCGCTGGGCCTGGTGTTCCTGGTGGTCGTGGACATGGTCGGCAACCTGGTGGCCGCGCGCAGCGGCGCCCAGGCCGGCGTCCTGGCCGCCGCCGTCGCCGCCGTGCCGATGATCTGGATCGGCGTGCGGCTTTGCCTGGCCACGCCCATGACCTTCGCCGAGCACCGCATATCGCTGAGCGACGCCTGGGGCCTGACGCGGGGCCGCTTCTGGCCACTGTTCGGCATGATCGTGCTGGCGGTGATTTTCTACATCATCATCTGGGCGCTGATCTTCATCATCTACATGGCGCTGACCCAGCTGGGCGGCGGGCCGGAGGCGATGACCGGGCGTTCGCTCGCGCCGCTGGCCCTGGTGGCGCTGGTCCTGACGCTCGCGCTGCAGATGGTGCTGCCCGTCCTGCAGTCGGTGATGATCTACGCGCCCTTCGCGGTGGCCTATCAGCAGCTGCATGGCGACCAGCCCGCCAACCCGCTTCGGGCGCGGATGGAGCGCGGATAGCGCCATGCGCGGGTTCTCGCCGAGCGACGCGGCGCTCGAGGGCTTCCAGGTGCTGCGCCAGCACTGGCGTGTCGTCGTCGGCTGGGCAGGCTTTGCCTTCGTAGCCGTGATCGCGATGGTCGTCGTGACGGTGATCGTGGCTGTGCCGATGCAACTGTTGGCCGGCGGCCCGGAGTCCAATGACGCGGTCACTGTCGCCTCGATCATCTGGCCGCTGGGGATGATCGGAGTGATGGCGTTGACGGTCTCGGCCCTCTTTCGCCTCATGTTGCGCTCGGAGCAGCCGGAGTTCCTCTACCTGCGGATAGGCGCCGACGAGTTACGGATTCTGGCCGTGCTGTTGGCGCTGGGACTCTGCAAGGTGCTGATCCTGTGGGCCGGGGCGGGGCTCGTGGCCGTGGCGGCAAAAGGCGGCATGGCGGTGACGATCCTGATCGGCGTGATCCTGATTCTGAGCTTCTTCGCCTTGGCCGCCCGGTTCGGGTTGGCGCCGGTGATGACCTTCGCAGACCGGAGACTGCGCCTCGCGGCCGCCTGGCGGCTTGGTCGCGGCCACACCGTCCAACTCGCAGGCATGGCCTTGCTCGCCTTCTGTCTGGTCGCCTTCATGGCCGGGGCAAGCTGGGTTGGCCTCTTCTTGCTCGGTGGCGTCCTGACTGGTTTTCAGGATCTCAGTCTCTCGGGCGTGGCGAGCCTTGAGGCGCATCCCGGACGGGTGTTGTTCCAGGTCGTCACCGAGATGATGCTGATCCCAGTCTTTCTCGTGTTGTTGCTGGCGCCGTGGGTAGCGGCCTACAGGGCGCTGTCGGCCGATCCTGCCTAGGCCGAGGCGCTGGGCCGCGCCGTGGCGCGTGCACGCCAGGCGGTGAGGCGCTCGAGGGCCGGGTCCACCGGCAGGCCGATCCAATCGGCGAAGTCGACGGAGGTGAGCAGGCAGACGTCGGCCATGGAATAGCTGTCGCCGGCCAGCCAGGTCCTGCCCTTGAGTTCGTCGTCCACCCATTTCTGGGCCTTGCGGTAGTTCTCGCAACTGGTCGCGCCGAAGTCCTCGTACCGGGGAAGCACGGCAGCGGTGCGCGGGTGGGCGTACATCCAGAAATCGAGGACTGGCTTCCAGACCTTCAACTCGACCCGGCGCAGCCACATTTCGCTCTGGGCCTTCTCGACGGGCGTGGTCCCGAACATCGGTGGATCGGGCTGCATCTCGTCGAAGTAGCGGCAGATGGCGACCGACTCGGCGATGCAGGTCCCGTCGTCGAGCTCCAGGGTCGGCACCTGACCCAGGGAGTTCTTCGCCAGGAATTCCGGCGACTTGTGCTCGCCTTTCATCATCTGGACGCGGGTCTCGGGAACCTCGATGCCCTTTTCGGCCAGGAAGATCCTCACCCGGCGCGGATTGGGTGCGGGGTTCTGCGCGGTATGCAGGATCAATGGTGTCTCCTAGGCCCTGACCAGCTTCTTGACCCGCCCCTTGCGCCGATCCTCGTGCCGCTCCAGCAGGTCGGCGAGGTAGCGGCCGGTCCAGCTCTTGGGGTTGGCGGCGACCTGTTCGGGGGTGCCGGAGGCCACGATCTCGCCGCCGCCGTCGCCGCCCTCGGGCCCGAAGTCCAGTATCCAGTCGGCGGTCTTCACGACGTCGAGGTTGTGCTCGATGACCACCACGGTGTTGCCCTGGTCGACCAGTTCGTGGAGCACCTCGAGGAGCTTCCGGGTGTCCTCGAAGTGGAGGCCAGTGGTGGGCTCGTCGAGGATGTAGAGGGTCTTGCCGGTGGCGCGCCGGGAGAGCTCCTTGGAGAGCTTGACGCGCTGGGCCTCGCCGCCCGAAAGCGTGGTCGAGGACTGGCCGACCTTGACGTAGCCCAGGCCCACGCGCTTCAGGGTCTGCATCTTCTCCCGCAGCACGGGCACGGCCTTGAAGAACTCGGCGGCCTCCTCGACCGTCATGTCAAGAACGTCGGCTATGCTCTTGCCCTTGAACAGGACTTCAAGGGTCTCGCGGTTGTAGCGCTTGCCGTGGCAGACGTCGCAGGTGACGTAGACGTCGGGCAGGAAGTGCATCTCGATCTTGATCAGGCCGTCGCCCTGGCAGGCCTCGCAGCGGCCGCCCTTGACGTTGAAGCTGAACCGGCCCGGGCCATAGCCGCGGGCCTTGGATTCCGGCAGGCCGGCGAACCAGTCGCGGATCGGTTGGAAGGCGCCGGTGTAGGTCGCGGGGTTTGACCGGGGCGTGCGGCCGATGGGCGACTGGTCGATGTCGATGACCTTGTCGAACATCTCCAGACCCTCGATCCGCTCGTGCGGGGCGGGCGCGTCGGAGGCGTTGTGCAGGCGCCGCGCGGCGGCCTTGTAGAGGGTCTCGATGGTGAAGGTGGACTTGCCGCCGCCGGAGACGCCGGTGACGCAGGTGAAGGTTCCCTGCGGGATCTCGCCGGTGACGCCCTTCAGGTTGTTGCCGGTGGCCCCGATGATCCGCAGCACGTTCTTCTTCGATATCGCGCGCCTCTCCTGGGGCACCTCGATCTCGCGCATACCGGAGAGGTACTGGCCGGTGATGCTGCGCGGCTCGGCCATGATGTCCGCGGCCGTGCCCTGGGCGATGATCTCGCCGCCGTGGACGCCGGCGGCGGGGCCCATGTCGATGACGTGGTCGGCGGTGAGGATCGCCTCCTCGTCGTGCTCGACCACCAGCACGGAGTTGCCGAGGTCGCGCAGGCCCTTGAGGCTGACCAGCAGGCGGGCGTTGTCGCGCTGGTGCAGGCCGATGGAGGGCTCGTCGAGGACGTAGAGCACGCCGGTCAGGCCCGAACCGATCTGGCTGGCCAGGCGGATGCGCTGGCTCTCGCCGCCGGAGAGCGTGCCGGAGTTGCGGCTGAGGTTCAGGTAGTCGAGGCCGACGTTCACCAGGAACCGCAGCCGGTCGACGATCTCCTTCAGAATCCGCCGGGCGATCTCCATCTGCTTGTCGGTGAGTTCGCTCTCCAGGCCCTCGAACCATTCCTTGGCGTGGCGGATGGACAGCCGGCTGATCTCGCCCACGTGCCTGGCGGCGACCTTCACGGCGAGCGCCTCGGGCTTGAGGCGGTAGCCGTCGCAGGCCTCGCAGGGGGTCTCGGACTGGTAGCGGCCGAGCTCCTCGCGGACCCAGGCGCTGTCGGTCTCGCGCCAGCGGCGCTCGAGGTTCGGCAGCACGCCCTCGAAGGTCTTGTTGACCTCGTACTTGCGGGCGTTGTCGTCGTAGATGAAGCGGATCTTCTCGCCGCCCGAGCCGTGCAGGATGACCTTCTGGGCCTGGTCCGACAGCTTCCAGAACGGCGTGTCCATCGAGAAATCGTAGTGCCGGGCCAGCGCCTGCAGGGTCTGGGTGTAGAGCGGCGAGGGGCCCTTGGCCCAGGGGGCGATGGCGCCCTTGTGCAGGGTCTTGTCCTTGTCGGGGACCACCATGTCGGCGTCGAAGGCGAGTTTCATGCCGAGGCCATCGCAGACCGGGCAGGCGCCATAGGGGTTGTTGAACGAGAACAGGCGCGGCTCGATCTCGCTGATGGTGAAGCCGGAGACCGGACAGGCGAACTTCTCGGAGAACAGGAGGCGCCGAGGCTCGTCCTCATCGGCCGGCTTGTCGGCCCATTCGGCCACCGCGATCCCGTCGGCCAGCTTCAGGGCGGTCTCGATGGAGTCGGCGTAGCGGGTCTCCATCCCGGCCTTGGTGACTAGGCGGTCGACGACGATGTCGATGTCGTGCTTGAACTTCTTGTCGAGCACCGGCGCGTCCTCGATCGGGTAGAATTCGCCATCGATCTTCAGCCGCTGGAAGCCCGCCTTCTGCCATTCGGCGATCTCCTTGCGGTACTCGCCCTTGCGGCCGCGCACCACGGGGGCCAGCAGGTAGAGCCGCTCGCCCTCGGGCAGGGCTACCAGCTTGTCGACCATCATCGAGACGGTCTGGCTCTCGATGGGCAGGCCCGTGACCGGGGAATAGGGCACGCCCACCCGCGCCCAGAGCAGGCGCATGTAGTCGTGGATCTCGGTGACGGTGCCGACCGTGGAGCGCGGGTTGCGGCTGGTGGTCTTCTGCTCGATGGAGATAGCCGGCGACAGGCCTTCGATCAGGTCCACGTCGGGCTTGCTCATTAGCTCCAGGAACTGGCGGGCGTAGGCCGAGAGGCTCTCTACGTAGCGGCGCTGGCCTTCGGCGTAGATGGTGTCGAAGGCCAGCGAGCTCTTGCCCGAGCCGGAGAGGCCGGTGAGGACCACCAGCTCGCCGCGCGGGATGTCGACGCTGATGTCTTTCAGGTTGTGCTCGCGTGCGCCGCGCACACGGATCTGGTTATGCTGGTCGGCCATCTTGTCCCGGAACACCCACGCGCCCGCGAAAGGTCCGCGAGGCGACTGCCTAATGTAGTCCGCAGACTCAGGGATACCATGGGAACGGACAGGGAACAAATGGTCGGGCGGGCATCATGCCGCAGCCGCCAGCCTGGCGAGGCTCGCCAGCGTCCCGACGCAGGCCCTGGCGGCCTCGCGGCCCTTGACCCGGAAGTTCTCGTGGAAGAGCCGGCGGTGGAGGTCGTGCTCGTGGAAATGGTGCGGGGTCAGCACGACCGAGAACACCGGCGTCTCGGTGGCGAGCTGCACCTGCATGAGGGCGCCCACCACCGTCTCGGCGACGAACTCGTGGCGGTAGACGCCGCCGTCGACCACCAGGGCCGCGCCGACGATGGCGGCGTAGCGGCCGGTGCGGGCCAGGGTCTGGGCGTGCAGCGGGATTTCGAAGGCGCCCGGCGTCTCGAACCGCTCGATGGCGTCCGCGCCAAAGCCCTGGGCCGCCATCTCCTCGACGAAGCCCGCGTAGGCCTCCTCGACGATCTCGCGGTGCCAGAGGGCGTGGACGAAGGCGATGCGGGCGGCGCGGTAGGCGCCGTTGGCGGTCGGCAGTTCGAGTGTGGAGAGGGGGGTGGGTTGGGTCATGGTCTTCTCCCTGACGGGTTGGATGAACCACGACTCAGGGAGGTCGCCGCAGGCGGGCCGCCAACGCGATGCGCCAGCCAACCCTCCGTCAGCGGTTCTCATAACCGGACTCTAACCGTCGGCCCCGGGATCGCACCGGTGTCTGCTCGTCCCCCGCCTCGCTCCGAGGAGCCAGGCAGGGCGCCCGCGGGCTCGTCCCCCTCTCGCGAGGAGGCATTACCGCCGGTGGGGAGTTTCACCCCGCCCTGAGAACGCGTGCCGCCGGAACGGCCCGGCGACGCGGTCAGACTAGCGCGACCGGCGAGGGGCGAACAAGTGTTTGAAGGGGGGCGGGAGGTAAGGGCGCGGTTGAGCGCGACACACGACCCGGCTCCTCCCCGCGCAATCGGGGGAAAGCGGATAAGGCCCCGCCCACGACTGTCATCCCGGACAGCCGCTGCGCGGCTTTCCGGGATGACAGCGCTTTTATTTGCTAGGCGGAGCTTCGCCAGCACTCGTCGTCGATGGGCGGGGGGACGCGGTCCGGTTCGGGGGCCGGCTCGGGTGGCGGCGATGGCTTGCCGAGGCCGATGGACTTGCGGATGCGCTCGACCTGGGCGTCGAGGGGTTCGGTGGTGAAGCTGTCGACCAGTTCCTCGTCGTCGAGGCTTTCGCCGACGGCCATTTCCCAAGCCTCGGCTTCGTCGCCCTCGTATTCGTTCCAGACGAGCTGGTTGAGCGCGCTCTTGACCTTGGCCCGGCGCACCTGGGTCTGGAGGGTCCGCTGTTTCACCGCGTCATCGCGATCCTCGCGCAGGGCGCGCTGGGCGTCGCGGACGAGCTTGGC
>CANJXI010000089.1 GCA_947478785.1 Caulobacteraceae bacterium | reverse complement strand
TGCAGCAGGCCGTCGATGCCGCCCAGGTCCACGAACGCGCCGTAGTCGGTGATGTTCTTGACCACGCCTTCGCGGACTTCGCCCTCTTGCAGCTGGCTGACCAGCTCGGTGCGCTGTTCGGCGCGGGCTTCCTCGAGGATCGCGCGGCGCGAGACGACGATGTTACCGCGCGGGCGGTCCATCTTGAGGATCGCGAAGGGCTGTTCCTTGCCCATCAGCGGGCCCACGTCACGGACCGGTCGGATATCGACCTGGCTGCCCGGCAGGAAGGCCGATGCGCCGCCGAGGTCAACGGTGAAGCCGCCCTTCACGCGGCCGACGATGGCGCCCATGACGGGCTCGTTCTTCTCATAGACGGCTTCCAGGCGCGTCCAGGCTTCCTCGCGGCGGGCCTTGTCGCGGCTCAGGACGGCCTCGCCCATCGCGTTCTCGACGCGCTCCAGGAACACCTCGACGGTGTCGCCGACCTTGATCGGGGGCTTGCCTTCCTCGTCGCCGAATTCCTTCAGCGAGACGCGCCCCTCGGTCTTGAGGCCCACGTCGATGATGGCGATGTCCTTCTCGATCGCCACGACCTTGCCCTGGACAACCTGACCTTCCATGAAGTCGCGTCCGCCAAGGGACTCGTCCAGCAGGGCCGAGAAGTCGTCTCGGGTCGGGTTCATGCTCATATCGTCAGCCATGGAATATCTTGTCTTTCGAATGACCTGGGGCCCGAACAGCGTCGCTGTCGGTCGGAGTCCCCGCGTCGGGTTAAGGGTTGAACCGAAGGCGCGGAGGATACCCCGCGCTTAATGAAATCGCCCGCAGCCGTCCGAGGGAAAGGCGCGTTGGGATTGCTCAGTTGGCCTTAAGCCACCTGGCGCGCGCCGCCTCGACGATGCGGCGGGCCGCATCGGCGGCCTGCTCTATAGTCATTTCGGAGGTATCCAGCAAGACGGCGTCGGCGGCCGGGCGCATGGGCGCCGCCTCGCGGCCGCCGTCGCGGGCGTCGCGCTTGAGGATATCGGCCAGCACGTCCTCATAGGCCACGGCCTCGCCCTGGCCCGCCAGCTGCTTCCAGCGGCGATCGGCGCGGACCTCCGGCGTGGCCGTGACATAGAGCTTGGCCGGCGCGTCGGGCACGATCACCGTGCCGATGTCGCGCCCGTCCAGAACCGCCCCGCCCTCCTGGTTCGCGAAGGTGCGCTGGAATTCCAGCAGGGCGGCCCGCACGCGGGGATGGACGGCCACCCGGCTGGCCAGCTCCCCCGCCGCCCGGGTGCGCAGAGCGGGGTCCTCGAGCTGGTCGGCGGTGAGCGTGGCGGCCGCCGCGGTGGCGACCGCCTCGTCGTCGAGATCTTCGCCGGCCTTGCGCATCAGCACGCCCACGCAGCGATAGAGCAGGCCGGTGTCCAGCGCCGGCAGGCGGTAATGCCGGGCCAGCCCCGCCGCGATCGTCCCCTTGCCCGACGCCGCCGGCCCGTCGACCGCGATCACCAGGAACCGCTCGCCCTCGCTGGTGTCCTCCCGCGGATCGTCGCTCATGGCCTTCGCCGGGATGAGGGGGTCACGCCTCGATCTCCCCGCCCAGTGTGCGCATCAGGTCCACGAACCCCGGGAAGCTGGTGGCGATCATGCCCGGCTCATCAACGGCCACAGGCTCTTCCGAGGCCAGCCCCAGGATCAGGTGGCTCATGGCGATGCGGTGGTCGCCGTGGGTGGTCACCCTCGCGCCGCCGGCGACGCCGTGGTTGCCGCGAACCGAGCCCACGACGGTCAGGCTGTCGGGGCCCTCCTCGACGCCGACCCCGCAGGCCGCCAGCCCCGCCGCCATCAGGGCGATCCGGTCGCTCTCCTTGACGCGCATCTCACCGATGCCCCGCATCACCGTCGGGCCCTCGGCGAAGGCCGCGGCCACCGCCAGGATCGGATATTCGTCGATCATCGAGGGCGCGCGTTCCGGCGGCACCGTCACGCCCTCCAGCGCCGAATGGCGCGCGGTGACGTCGGCGACCGTCTCGCCGCCTTCCTCGCGGATATTGGTCACCGAAAGGTCGGCGCCCATCTCGCCCAGGGTGTCCAGCAGCCCGATGCGCAGCGCGTTCAGCAGCATGCCCTCGACGGTGACCTCCGAACCTGGCGTCACCAGGGCCGCCACCAGCGGGAAGGCGGCCGACGACGGATCACCCGGCACACGCACGCGGGTTCCGCCCAGCGACTGGCCGCCCGGCAGCACGATGTGGCGCCTTGGACTCTCCTCCGTTACGTCCACCTGGGCGCCGAATGCCCGCAGCATGCGTTCTGTGTGGTCGCGCGTGGCCTCCAGTTCGATGACCTCGACCCCGCCCTCGGCGTGCAGGCCGGCCAGCAGCACCGCCGACTTCACCTGCGCCGAGGGGACCGGGACCGTATAGGCGATGTGGCGAAGGCCGCCGCCGCGCAGCGTCAGCGGCAGCCGCCCGCCCTCGCGGCAGATCCAGGTCGCCCCCATCTCGCCCAGCGGGTTCAGCACGCGGTTCATCGGCCGCCCGCGCAGGGAGGCGTCGCCGGTGAAGGTGGCGTTCAGACGGAACCCGGCCATGGCTCCCATGATCAGGCGAACGCCGGTGCCGGCGTTGCCGCAGTCGATGACGTCGGCCGGCTCGGAAAAGCCGCCTTTGCCTTCGACCCGCCAGCGGCCCTCGCCCAGGCGTTCGACCTTGGCCCCGAAGGCGGTCATGGCCGCGGCGGAGCGGCGCACGTCCTCGCCCTCAAGCAGGCCCTCGACCTCGGTCACGCCATGGGCCAGCGCGCCCAGGATGAGCGCGCGGTGCGATATCGACTTGTCCCCCGGCGCGCGGACGGTCCCGCGTAGCGGGCCGGAGCGCCTGGCGGTCATCTGGGCCGCCGTCATGTCTGGAATCGAGCTCCCGCAGTCTTCGGGGTTGTTCACGAGGGGGTTTGCTTTTGACAGTCACGCCCCTGCGTGGCAAGGGAGCCGGCCTTCGCAAAACCGCCCACATCATCACAACGACCGAGAGGATCGCCGCCTTTGGCAAATCCCGAACTGGGCTCCAAACAGATCTGCCCCAACTGCCAAGCGAAATTCTACGATCTCAACAAGCGCCCGGCCCATTGCCCGAAGTGCGCCAACGAGTTCGATCCTGACGAAGCCGTCCGCAACCGCCGGGTGCGCGCCCGCGCCACGACGCCGGAGCCGGAGGCCGACGAGGAACGCGACGACCAGGTCAAGGCCGACGCCGAGACCGACGAGGACGAAGAAGAAGACGAGGTGGTCACGCCCGAGCTCGACGCGGTGGTCGATGATCCGCCGGTGATCGGCGACGACGACGACGACGCGGCCGAGCCCGGCCCGGCGGTCTCCGAGGACCTCGGCGAATTCACCGACGAGGAAGAGGTCGAGGACGACGCCGACGTGCCGTTCCTGGAGGACGAGGACGAGGACGACGACGAATTCGACGATTCCGAGATCGAAGGCCTGCCCGACGAAGGGGATGTCGACGACCGATAAGGCCATCGCCCGAAAAACCCGCAGACGCGGGGTTGATCGGGCGGAGGTGTTTGAATAGGTTCCGCGCCTTCCCGGGGACCCCGGTTCCCAGGAAGACCCGAGACCTCGGGGCTATAGCTCAGCTGGTAGAGCGCTTGAATGGCATTCAAGAGGTCAGCGGTTCGACTCCGCTTAGCTCCACCATGGAGGCCCGCCGGGAAACCGGCGGGCCTTCGCCTTTTGGGTCATTCGCCCACTCGAGTTCGCGACGTTGACGCGCGCGGGACTCACGTCGTCGCGGCCCCACCATTCAGCTGCACCGTCTGCCCCGTGAACCACGCCGCCTCGCTCGACGCCATGTAGAGGCACAGCGGCGCCAGGTCCTCCGGCGCGCCGCGGCGGCCCACGGGAATCGTCCGGGCCGCGGCGTTCAGCTTCGGGTCGTCGGTCTGGCGGATGAGGCCGAGCGCAATGGTGTTGGCGGTGACCCCGTATTGCGCGTTCTCGAGCGCCAGGTGGCGCATGAAGGCGATCGCGCCGCCCTTGCCCGCTCCATAGTGAGACATGCCGCCGTTGGCCCCCTGGGTGCCGGCGGTGGACGCGATGGTGATGACCCGGCCCCACGACTTGCCGATCATCTGGCGGATGACGGCGTGGGTGCAATTCAGGACGCCATAGAGGTTGACCGCGATCGGGACAGACCAGACCTCGGGCGGCATGTCGGCGAACGGCATCATCGGCAGGAGGCCGCCGGTCCCGCCGTTGCCGGCGTTGTTGACCAGGATATCGACCGAGCCGCCCAGCGCCGCCTCGCCGTCCGCCACGCCTGTTTTCACAGCTGCCAGGTCGGTGACATCGAAGGCCTGGGCCACGGCCCGCCCGCCAGCGGCCCGGATGGCCTCCGCCTGGGCCTCGGCGCGGTCGGCCACCGCGTCGTTGACGATGACGGCGCAGCCCTGGCGCGCGAACAGGTCCGCGATGGCGGCTCCGGCGTTCTGGCCGGCGCCGGTGACCAGCGCCACCTTGCCGGCCAGCGAGAAGATCGGTGTGGGATTGTCCAAGCGCGCGTGCCTCTGCGGTGTCAGTATTTGACGGATTCCAGGGTGACCTTGGCGTCGAACGGGCCGCCGTCGCGGCCCCGCACCGGCCGGCCGATCTGCGCCAGGTACTGGCCGCTGTAGGTGGTCAGCCCCGTGGAAACATTCGGATCGACGACGCAGAGCGCCAGGATCGCCTCGGCCATTACCTCGGCGTCTTCCGGCGCCTGGAACCGGTCGGCGCGGATGGTCCCCGCGTCGATCGCCTCCCGGACCTCCCGCGTGATCACCGAGTTCACCGGCGCCACGGTGTTGGCCGATATCCCCGTGCCGTGCAGCTCGGCGGCCAGGGTGCGCGTGAAGAGGTTGAGCGCGGACCGAGCCGAGCAATAGGCGCTGACGCCGCCGGTACGGTGCCATTCCAGGTAGGGCGGGCCGTCCGGCTTCGGCGCCGAGCGGTCGGCGGCGGTGGTGGAGACGTTGACGATGCGGCCATAGCCGCGCTCCAGCATGCCCGGCAGGGCGCGCACGATCAGGTCGCGGGGCGCGAAGACGTCGATCTCATAGACCAGCCGGAAACGCTTGTCGGTCATCTCCCAGGTGCGCTTGCCGAAACCCGAAACGCCGGCGTTGTTGACTAGCACGTCCACGCGCCCGAACCGGTCCAGCACCGCGTCCATGAAGGCGGCCCGCGAGTTCGGATCGGAAACGTCCAGGCTGTAGGCGTGGGACTCGCCGCCCCGCCCGCGGATCTGGGCCACGGTGTAGGCCAACGTGTCGGGTTTCGGGTCCTTCGGATCGCCCAGGGTCCGGGCCGCGGCGATGACGACGGCGCCTTCGGAGGCCAGGCGCTCGGCCGCCGCCTCGCCGATGCCCCGGCTGGCGCCGGTGACCACGGCGATCCTGCCGTCCAGTTCCTTCATCGGGCTCCTCCCATCGCGCGCTTCCGGTGGCGCGTCGTCGCCACGCTAACATCCTTCAGCCCCCGGGAAAGGCGGCGTCGGCCAAGTCCCGCTAGGAAACCGCCGGGGCGGCGCCTTATCTGGGTGGATATCGGGAGGCCCGCGCCTTGAAACTCCATCCGCTCGTCCTGTCCGCGCTCGCCGGCCTCGTCCTGGCCGGCTGCGACCAGCCCAAGCCGCGCCACCTCCCGCTCGATCCCATGGCCTTGTCGCCCGCCGCCGCCGGCGCGCCGAAGGAAGGGCTGACGCATGGCCTGGAGCGGCGGCCGGAGGCCGGCGGACTGTCGCTGGACGATGTGGGCCAGGCGCACGATCCCATGAACCGGCAGCCGGCGGTGACGTCCGCCAGCGCGGCGATCATGTTCGACGGATTCGGTTTCGATCCGGTGGCCAAGGCGCCGGCCATGGGGGTCGATGTGGTGGTGGACGGCAAGCTCTATGGCGCGGCCTATGGCCAGCCCCGCCAGGACGTGGCCGACTATTTCAAGCAGCCGGCGCTGGCCAGGTCAGGGTTCACCGTGACGCTCCCGCCGGGAACCCTGTCCGTGGGCGCGCACACGGTCGTCGTTCGGGTCGTCGCGGCCGACGGGTCCGGCTATTTCGAATCCCCGCCGGTCGCCTTCCAGGTCAAGTAGGCTGGCCGACATTGCGAAAGGGCGGCCCGGTTCCCATATGTCGCCTACCGGTCCAGCCGCGCCACACGTGGGCGGCGGGATCGGAGAGTCGCTTCTTCAAGGACTCCAGACATGAACCGGTCGATCCTTTTCGACAGCCCATTCCTTCTGGGCTTCGAGCATACCCGCAGCCTCATCGAGCGCGCCGCCAAGGCCGCCGCGGAGAGCTATCCGCCCTACAATGTGGAAGACCGCGGGGATGGCGGGCTCAGGATCACCCTGGCGGTGGCGGGCTTTTCGCCCGACCAGCTGGAGGTGACCATCGAGGACCGCCAGCTGGTGGTGGCCGGCCGTCGTGACGGCGCCGCCGCAAGGCCGGAGGACGCCTTTCTGCACCGCGGCATCGCGGCCAGGGGTTTCGTCCGCAGCTTCGTGCTGGCGGACGGCATGGAGGTCGAAGGCGCCGTCCTGGAACATGGCCTGCTGCACATAGACCTCGCGCGTCCGGAACCGGAAAAACGCGTTGTCAGGGTGCCGATCCGCCACGGCGGTTGAGCATTGGAGACGTGTTGCGAAAGGGACGCGCGGATTGTCCGGCGTTCGGTTGATCGAGCGGAAGCTGAACCAGCAGCCGTTCGGTGCGTTGAGTTTCTCGGAGGTGGTCCTGATGACACCCGTTCTTACGACTGAAGCCTTTGCCGCCTTGGGCGCGCCCAATCTCGTCTACGTGCGGCCGATCACGGCCGCCGAACTCCTGGCGAGCACGCCGTCCGCGCAGGTCGAGGGGATCGAACTCGATCCCGCCCAAACCCTCTATGCGGTGCACAGGGCCGACGGCGAACGCCTCGCGGTCCTCACCGACCGCAACTCCGCCATGGCCGCGGCCCTCGCCCACGAACTGGCCCCCGTTTCGGTGCACTGACGATCTTTCCCCCCGCCCCGGTGAAAGCCGGGGGGAGGGCGGGAGAGGGCGGCGCATGATAAGCGGCCGATGCCGCGGTCCGGCTGGATCAGGCGAGGGCTTGCCGACCGATCAGGCCGCCGAGGAGCGGACTTCCTGAACCAGCAGGGCGTGGATAGCGTCGGCCGTCTGGGCCTTGCGCAGTTGCTCGCGCAGGCCTGCCTGGCGCAGCAGCCGCGAGACCCGGGCCAGAGCCCTCAGATGCTCCACGCCGGAGCCATCCTTGGGCGCGAAGAGGGCGAAGATCAGGTCCACCGGCTGGTCGTCGACGGAGTCGAATTCCACCGGCTGTTCCAGGCGCACGAACACCCCCCGCATCCGGGTCAGGCCTTCAAGCCGCGCATGCGGGGCTGCGACGCCGTGTCCGACTCCGGTTGAGCCCGCCTGTTCGCGTTCGGTGAGCGCGGAAAGCACTTCGCCCGCGTCGAGCCCCAGGTTGCGGCCCGCGATTTCCGCGATCACCGCCAGGGCCTTGCGTTTATTTGCGGCGCTGACGCGCAGGGCTATCGCGTTGCGATCAAGTAGGTCGCCGATCTGCATGGTGTCTCAAAACATTCGCAACGCCATGGCCCGTCCCCCTGACGGCCCACTTTTACGGTTCCGGAAGCGCGCCTGAGCGCTCTCGGTTCCGCTGGATCAATTCCCGGTCGCCTTGGTGCGCTCCGGGTCGATCCAGCCGATATTCCCGTCCGGCCGGCGATATACCACGGACAATCCGTCGTGCGCGGCGTTCCTAAACACGATTGTTTGAGATTCGGTCAGGTCGAGTTCCATGACAGCTCTGGAAACGGTCATGGTCCGAATCTGCTTCTCGGTCTCGGCGATGACCATCGGCTCCGGAAAGCCCTGTTCCAAGGCCTCCAGTTCCTCGTCGTCGTCCTCCGGCGTGGCCTGCAGCACGAAATAGGCGGCGGTCTCGGCCTGCTTGGCCTGGGCCTGCTGGTGATGGTCTTTCAGCCTGCGCGTATAGCGGCGGATCCGGGTCGCCATCTTGGCGATGGCCGCGTCGGCCGCCATGTGCGCGTCGCCGCCGAGCGCGTGCGTCGAAAGCTGTTGGCCTGACGCCAAGGTGACCGCGCAATCGACCTTGAAGGAATGGCCTTCGCGGCTGACGACGACGTCGGCGCCGCCGCCTTCGCGGTCGAAATATTTGCCGATTGAGGTTGAGAGTTCGTCGGAGACCCGGGTGCGCAGGGCGTCGCCGACATCGACGTGTTTACCAGTGACTTGGACTTGCATGGGTTAAACAACGCGCCTGACGTCGGAAGGTGTCAAGCCACCTGCAACATCGCGATGAGCTGGTGGGCGCCGCGGCTGATCAGGTCGAAGGCGAACACCAGAATGCTGCCGCTAAGCGCCACCAGGGCGTAGCCGAACAGCGCCAGGACTCCGTCGCGCTGCACCAGCGCCAGGGACAGCACGCTGACCGCCGCGCCAGGCAGCATGTTGCCCAAGGGGATCGGCAGGATGAGGACCAGCGCCAGCACGGTGCAGACTAGGCCGATCAGCCGTTCGCCCACCGGCCCGAACAGAAAGGTCAGCCTGGGGCGCGACACCGCCTCGACGCGCTCCAGCCCGCGCAGCGCCCTGGGCAGGCCCCGGCGAAGGTCGGCCGTGGCGATGGCGCGGTTACGCAACCCCGCCGGCAGCCAGGCCTTGCGCGAGCCGAACACCAGCTGCGGCGCCAGCAGCACCAGGGGCGCGCCGAAGATGGTCGTCCCGCCCGGCGGCAGCGGCAGGGTGCAGGCCAGGCCGAACACCAGCAGCAGGGCGCCCAGCGCCCGGCCGCCGAACAGCTCCATCAGCTCGTCGATGGATACGGTGGGCCGGTCGCGCTCGGCGACTTCGCGAAGGATCGCAGACAGGGGCCGCCGGTTGGGATGGGGTTCGGACATGGACCCGTTCATCTGGGGCCTCGCGCGAACCGCGCCAAGGGATTTCCTTCCTCTCCCGCCGATGGCGGGAAAGGAAGATGCCTAGGCCATTTCCTTGAGCATGCGCCGGCGCTCCACCGAGGAGGGGATGCGCATGGCCTCGCGGTACTTGGCGACGGTGCGCCGGGCGATGTCGACGCCGGCCTCCTTGAGGATCTCGACGATGCGGTCGTCGGAGTGGACCTCGGCCTCGGCGGCCTCCGCGTCGATCAGCTGCTTGATCTTGTGGCGCACGCTCTCGGCGGAATGGGCTTCGCCCCCTTCGGTCGCCTGGATCGCCGAGGTGAAGAAGAACTTCATCTCGAACACCCCGCGCGGCGTGGCCATGTACTTGTTGGAGGTCACCCGGCTCACGGTGCTCTCGTGCATGCCGATGGCGTCGGCGACGGTCTTCAGGTTCAGCGGCCGCAGGTGCTCGACCCCATAGGCCAGGAAGGCGTCCTGCTGGCGAACGATCTCGGAGGACACCTTGAGGATGGTCTTGGCGCGCTGGTCCAGGCTCTTTACCAGCCAGCTCGCCTGGGCCGCGCAGTCGGAGACGAAGGTCTTCTCCTGGTCGGTTCGGGCCGAGGCGCTGACGCGGGCGTGGTAGCGCTGGTCGATCAGCAGCCGGGGCAGGGTGTCGGTGTTCAGCTCCACGTGCCACAGGCCTCCTAGGCCCTCGCGGACATGGACGTCGGGGCTGACCGGCTGCACTGGTTCGCCGCCGAACGCCGCGCCTGGCCGGGGCGTCAGGGCGCGCAGTTCGGCGACCATCTCGCGGAGGTCCTCGTCGTCGACGTCGCAGGCCCTCTTCAGGGCCGCCATGTCGCGGCGCGCCAGCAGCGGCAGGTTGTCGAGCAGGGCGGCCATCGCCGGGTCGTAGCGGTTGCGGTCGATCAGCTGCAGCATCAGGCATTCGCGCAGGTCGCGGGCGCAGACGCCCACCGGCTCGAAGCCGTGCAGGGTCTTCAGCACCGTCTCCAGCAGGGCGAGATCGCAGCCCAGGCGTTCAGCCATCTCGGCGAGGTCGGCGCGCAGGTAGCCGCCCTCGTCCACGGAATCGATCAGCACGCCGGCCGCCACGGCCGCCGCGCCGATGAGGCCGGCCACGGCCAGCTGGTCGTGCAGGTGCTCGTTCAGGGTCTTGTCGCGTGCCAGCGCGCCTTCCAGCGCGTTGGCGTCGCCGTCGAAGGTCGAGCCGCCGCTCCCGGCCCGCGACCAGTCGATCGCGCCGCCGGCGTCGGCCGCGCCCATGCCCTCGTGATCGTCGCCGGTGGCCCGCTCGCCCGGCGAGGCCTCGTCGTGGTGCGTGTCCATGTCGGCGCTGGCGGCGGAATCGTCGATACGGTCGGTGGCGACGTCGGCCTCGAGGCGTTCCGCGGGCTCGGCGTCCGGCTCGCCGTCATTCTCGTCGCGCTGCAGGAGCGGGTTGCGTTCCAGTTGGGCGTCCACGAAGGCGTCGAGCTCGAGATTCGACAGCTGCAGCAGCTTTATGGCCTGCTGGAGTTGCGGCGTGATGACAAGGCCCTGGCCCTGCCTGATCTCGAGTCGCGCGCTGAGCGCCAAGGTCGCCCCCTGATGGCCTGTAACTTGCAGGAACCCTAGGGGCCGAACGGAAACTGATTAGTTAACTGGCGCGAGATTCCCCCGCCGCCTCAGCTGTAGCGGTCGCCCAGGTAGACGCGGCGGACCTCGGGGTCGTCGACGATCTCGTCGGGCCGGCCCTCGAACAGCACCTCGCCAGCGTGGATGATCGAGGCGCGGTCGATGATGTCCAGGGTCTCGCGCACGTTGTGGTCGGTGATCAGGATGCCGATGCCGCGTTTCTTCAGATAGGCGATGACTTCGCGGATGTCGGCGATGGCCAGCGGGTCGATCCCGGCGAAGGGCTCGTCCAGCAGCATGAACGAGGGCTCGGACGCCAGCGCGCGGGCGATCTCGACACGCCGGCGCTCGCCGCCCGACAGCGAGATGGCTGGGGCGTTTCGCAAGTGCTCGATGTGCAGTTCTTCCAGGAGCTCGGTGACCATGGCCCGAGCCCGCCTGCGGTCGCGTTCGCGCAACTCGACCACCGCCATGACGTTCTCGCCCACCGTCATGCCGCGGAAGATCGAGGTCTCCTGCGGCAGGTAGCCCACACCCATCCGGGCGCGCTGGTACATGGGCTGGGCGGTGATGTTCTCGCCGTCGAGGTAGATCGAGCCGTAGTCGGCCGGGATCAGGCCGGTGATCATGTAGAAGCAGGTGGTCTTGCCGGCCCCGTTGGGGCCCAGCAATCCCGCCACCTCGCCCCTGGCCAGGTGCAGCGAGACGCCCTTGACCACCGGGCGGCCGCGAAACGACTTGCCGATGTTGTCCACCACCAGGCCCTCGCCGGCGCGGCCTGCCACGGGGGTGAATCGTTCCGGCTTCAAGACTGTCACCTTGGGTCTACGCGAACCTTATTTGGAAGCGCCGGGCTTGGATGCGCCCTGATCTGTGTCCTTTTTCGGATAGAACACCCCGCGCGGCCGATTCTTGCCGCCTTTTCCGCTGCCCTGCATCTGGCCTTCGCCAGTCCGGGTGTTGAACACCATCTTGTCGCCGCGCATCACGTTCTGGCCGTTCGCGGCCACCACGTCGCCGGTGATGGTGATGGTCTCACTGGAGGCCTCGTAATTGGCGTTGGAGCCATGCACCCGCTGCTCGGGTGTCACATAGTAGACCGAGCCCAGGGCCTCGACGCGGATCAGCTCGCCGCAGGCGCCGCTGGTGGCGCCGGGCTTGGCGTTGGGCTTGGGCTGCATATAGACCTTGATCACGTCGGCGCGCAGCCGCGAGGTCTCCTGCAGGGCCTCGGCCGAGCCCTTCCAGGTCTGGATGCACTGGGCGTTCTGCACTTCCAGCTCGTCGGCGGTGATGTCCAGCGGCGCGTCGGAGCCCTTGGCGAGCTGGGCCGCGGCGGGCGCGGCGGCGCCCAGCGCGGACGCCACGACGGTCATCAAGATAAGGGTCTTCATCCGCTCAACCTGCCTCATTTCGCATTCATGCGCGTGTGTACGCCACCCTTGAAGACCATGCGGTCGCCCTTGTCGTAAACGCCATAGGACTTCGCGCTCAATTCTCCAAGCGGCCCCGAGCCCTGAATGGGGCCTGGACCGACCAGTTCGCCGGTCTTGGTGTCGAACAGCGACTCCGCCGTCTCGAAGGCCGCCCGGGCGCCGGACAGCCTGACCCCGCCGTGCAGTTCCAGCTTGCGGTCGGTCTCGTGGTAGACTCCCGAACCGCCGGTGATCCGCAGGGGATCGGGCCCCTCCTCGTCGAGGACCAGGGCCGGCTGGTCGAGGATCACCCGCTGGTACTCGTGCGGGTCGCGGGTGGCTGAGATGGCGGTGAGCACGAAAGCCCGGCCGTGGTCGTCGCGGCCGACGAAGCGGGGGTTCACCAGCCGGATCGGCTCGTCCGATGAAGCGGCGACCACGGGCTGCGCGGTGAGGGTGTTGTAGGCGACCATGCCCCCCAGGCCGCCCAGGGTGAGCACGATCAGCGCCGGCAGGATGATCCGCAGCGCCCGGATCAGCCGCGAGCGGCGCCGCCAGCGCTGGATGGAGACCCGGCCGCGCGGCGGGCTTGCGAGACGCTGGGCATGGGAAGCGGTCACGCGTCCACGCGGCTCAGGAATGGGCGAAGATATCGACGTCTTCCCAGCCGGCCACATCCAGCAGCGCCCGGTGCGGCAGGAATTCGAAACAGGCGCGGGCCAGCCCGTCGCGGCCCTCGCGCGCCAGCATCGCGTCCAGCCGCGCGCGCAGCGCGTGCAGGTGCAGCACGTCGGAGGCCGCGTAGGCCACCTGGTCGTCGCTCAGGGTCGCCTGGCCCCAGTCGGAACTCTGCTGGGCCTTGGAGAGATCGACGCCGATCAGCTCGCGGGTGACATCCTTCAGCCCGTGCCGGTCGGTGTAGGTCCGGGCCAGCTTCGAGGCGATCTTGGTGCAATAGACGGGGGCGGTCACGACGCCCAGATGCAGCCAGAACATGGCGATATCGAAGCGGCCGAAGTGGAACATCTTGGTGACCGCCGGATCGGTGAGCAGGTGCTTGAGGTTCGGCGCGTCGTAGGTCGCGCGGTCGAGCTGCACCACATGGGCGTCGCCGCCACCGTCCGACAGCTGCACCACGCATAGCGGATCGCGGCCGAGCCGCAGGCCCATGGTCTCGGAATCGATCGCCACGGCGCTCGCGCCTGCGAGCGCGTCGGCGGGAAGGTCGCCTTGGTGCTGGTAAATCGTCACGCTGGCTCGCTGGCTCCGACGGATGAGTCCCGACACCCCCACTATAGAGAGCGCCGCGACGGCGAGGAATGGATTGCGGGCGCCGGACCCGCTCCTCATCTGCGGTGAGGATTGTCGGGGCAAATATCGCGCGCCCGACGGGGTGGTGCCCAGGAAAGGACTCGAACCTTCACGGCCGTTAAGCCACTGGCACCTGAAGCCAGCGCGTCTACCAATTCCGCCACCTGGGCCCGACCCGTCGGATCGCGCGAGGGCGCTTCCATAGAGCCCCGGTCCCTCCCGGTCAACGGCCACGCCGCGCGACGGACGGCGCCGCATTGCAGCGCGGGGCCGCATCGTCTATCCGCATGCTCCTCAGCCACGCGATTTTTCGGGCCGGATCACCAGATGCAGAACCTCGTCACGGTCTTCGGCGGATCAGGCTTCGTGGGCGTCCATGCGGTGCGGCGCCTCGCCAAGGCGGGCCTGCGCATCCGGGTGGCGGTGCGCAATCCGAACCTCGCCCACACGATGCGCCTGCAGGGCGACGTGGGCCAGATCGACGTGGTCCAGGCCAATGTCCGCAACGAGGCCTCGCTGCGCCGGGCGCTGGCCGGCGCCACGGCGGCGGTCAATCTGGTGGGCATCCTGCGCGAGACCGGCCGCCAGGGATTCCAGGCGGTGCATGTCATGGGCGCGCGGACGATCGCGGCGGCCGCCCGCGCCGAGGGCGTCACCCGCTTGGTGCAGATGTCGGCCCTGGGCGCCGATCCGGCGTCGGCGGCGAAATACCTGCGCACCAAGGCCGAGGGTGAGGCCGCGGTTCGCGAGATCTATCCCGACGCGGTGGTGGTCCGGCCGTCCATTATCTTCGGGCCGGAGGACCGTTTCTTCAACCGCTTCGCCGAGATGGCCCAGGTGAGCCCCGTCCTGCCGCTGATCGGCGGTGGGACAGGCCGCTTCCAACCGGTGTTCGTGGGCGACGTGGCCCAGGCGCTGGCCCTGGCGGTCACCGCGCCCGAGGCGGCGGGCCAGACCTATGAGCTGGGCGGCCCGGGCGTCCACAGCTTCCGAGAACTGATGGAGATGCTGTTGGCCGAGATCAGCAAGCGCCGGTTCCTGGCGCCCATCCCGTTCCCCATCGCCGGCCTGATCGGCAAGGCTGGCGACCTCGCGGGCCTCCTGATCGAGCCGCCGATCACCTCGGACCAGGTGGCCATGCTGAGGACCGACAACGTCGTGACCGGCCGCTATCCCGGCCTGACTGACCTCGGGATCACGGCCACCACTCTGGACGCCGTGCTGGCCTCCTACCTCTACCGCTACCGCCGCGGCGGTCAGTACGCCGACCAGGAAGACCGCGAGATGGCCGCCATCTAACCTCGCATCCACGGCCACGCTCCGGCAGTATATGCTCACTCCAAACGGAGGAACGAGGATGTCCGGGATCGCCACTCACGCGCCGCGCAAGACCCGCGAGCTGCACAACCACCACATGGATTCCACGGTCTGGAACGACTTCTCGTTCCGCGACGACGATGTCATCGTCGCGACCTACGGCAAGGCCGGCACCACCTGGACCCAGCAGATCGTCGCCCAGCTGATCTTCCAGGGCGACGAGAGCGTCAACGTCAACCAGATCTCACCCTGGTACGACATGCGGATCATCCCGCCGGAGGTGCGCCAGGCGGTCGACGCCCAGACCCATCGCCGGGTGGTCAAGACGCACCTGCCGGCCGACGCCCTCGTGATGTCGCCCAGGGCCAAGTACCTCTACGTCGCCCGTGACGGGCGCGACGTGATGTGGAGCATGTACAACCACCACGCGGGCTTCCGGCCGGACATCTACGCGATGTTCAACAGCGTGCCCGGCCTGGTCGGCGAGCCCCTGGCCCCGCCGGACCCCGACATCCGCCGCTACTTCAACACCTGGGTGGAGAGGGACGGCTATCCGTTCTGGTCGTTCTGGGAGAACACTCAGAGCTGGTGGGCGCTGCGCGACCAGCCCAACGTCAAGCTCGTCCACTTCAACCGGCTGAAGGCCGACCTGGCGGGCGAGATGCGCGCCATCGCCGATTTCCTGGAGATCGAGACGCCGGAGGCCATGTGGCCGGCGATCGTCGAACACTGCACCTTCGACTACATGAAGGCCAACGCCGAACGTTTCGCCCCCATGGGCGGCATGCCCTGGGAAGGCGGCGCCGACACCTTCATCAACAAGGGCGTCAACGGCCGCTGGCGCGACGTGCTCTCGCCGGCCGAGAGCCTGGCCTACGAAGAGATGGCGGCGGAGAAGCTAGGCCCCGACTGCGCCCGCTGGCTGGCGACCGGCGAGGAATAGCCGCCGCGGCGTCTTATACCAACCGCCCTTAAACGTCACCGCAGCAGGCCCATGTCCGTGCGCCGAGGGATTGGATGCGGTCTGGCTCGGCGATGAGGCGGTTCCAGGCGTCGCAGACGGCGTCGAGGATGGCGTCGTAGT
>CANJXI010000088.1 GCA_947478785.1 Caulobacteraceae bacterium | reverse complement strand
GGCTGCCGGAACATCATGTGGTCGTCCGACTACCCGCACTCGGAGACCACCTTCCCCAACTCGCAGAAGACGCTGGCCATGAACTTCGAGGGCGTGCCCCCCGCCGAACGCGACTGGATCATCGCCGGATGCGCCGAGAAATTCTACGGACTCTGACGGAAGACGCGCGCCGTCTGTCAGGCGGGCGAAGGCGGCGTCGCGCAGCGATAACAACGAGAAATGCGCCAGGCATCAGGCGCATCGCATTGGGGAGGGAAACCGATGGCGGACCAGGCATTGCCGGGCGTAGCTGCGCCGGCCGACCGAGCCGGAGCAGGCGTCCAGCCGGGCGTTCAGCGGGCGGCGCCCTACGCCTACTACGCGCTCTTCGTCCTGCTCGTGACGAACATCTTCAACTCCATCGACCGGAGCGTGATCACGATCGTGGCCGCCCGCCTGCGGGCGGACCTGCATCTGACCGACGCGGCGCTGGGCTTCCTCATGGGAACGGCGTTCGCGGTGTTCTACGGCGTGGTGGGCCTGGCCATGGGGCGGATCGCCGACGGGGTCAGCCGCACCCGGCTGATGGCCCTGGGTCTGGCGGTGTGGTCGGGGATGACCGCCGCTGCGGGCCTGGCCACCAACTATGCCGGCCTGGCCACGGCGCGGATGGGAGTCGGGATCGGAGAGGCGGTGGCCAATCCCTGCTCGCACTCCTTGATCTCGGATTATTTTCCGCAACGTAACCGCTCCACGGCGCTCGGCGTCTACATGCTGGGAGTCTATCTCGGCGGCGCCACGTCGCTGATCGTCGGCGGACAGCTGCTGCAGCACTGGGGCACGCTCTGCACGACGCTGCCGTTCGACGCCTGCCAGCTGGCCGACTGGCGCTCGGTCTTCCTGGTCGTGGGATTGCCGGGCATTGCGTTGGCGGTGATCCTGGCCACCCTTCGTGAACCTCCCAGGCTGACGGCGCCCAGGACGAGCCGGCTGCTGCCGTTCGTGGTGGGTGAGATATCGGCGGCCGTTCCGCCCTTCACCCTGATAAACCTCCACCGGGCCGGCGGCGCCGCGGCCGTGGTCCGCAATCTTGTCATGGCCGCCGTGCTGATCCTGGCCGCGTTCAGCCTCACCGCGTTGCTGGGCGACCCGCTGCAGTGGGCCGCGCTGGCGCTGGGCGCCTACTCGGTGATCACCTGGGCCGGTGTCCTGCGCCTGCGTGATCGCCCGCTGTTCAACCTGACCTTCGGCTGCCCCACCTTCATCCTCACCATGTCCGGCGGCGCGCTGTTGGCCTGCCTGTCGGGCGCGATGGGCAGCTGGGGCGTGCCCTATGTGATGCGCGAACTCCATGCGGGGCCCGCGCAGGCGGGGCTCTACCTGGGCTTGACCTCGGCTGTCAGCGCGAGCGTCAGCGTCCTTGTCGGCAGCTACATCACCGACATATGGAAGCGCCGCGACCGTCGCGCGCCGATCTGGATCTGCCTGATCGCGCTGCTCGCCCCGATCCCGGCGCAATTGGTCATGCTGCGGGCGCAGGACCTGCAGACCTACGTGGCGGCCTACGCGGTCTTCCAGTTCTTCATCATGCTGTGGAGCGGCGCGGTGGGCGGGTTGATCCAGGACCTGGTCCTGCAGCGCATGCGCGGCACGGCGTCCGCGGCCTTTTCCCTGGTCCTGATCCTGGTGGGATCGGGGATGGGCCCCTACTGGGTGGGCAAGATCAGCACGATGACCGGCTCCTTGCTCACCGGTCTCTACAGCATGCTGGCGCTGGTTCCCGTCGCCCTGATCTTCTTCCTGCTCGCGGCGCGGCGACTGCCGGGCGAGACCCTCGAAGCCCGGCGCGCGCGGGCTGTCTCGGCGGGCGAGCCCGCCTGATCCGGGAAGGCTTCGGCGCGGCCATGCCCCAACGACTGGGGCATGGCCGTTCGAAGGGTCCTAGTAGTCGAAGGTCAGATCGACCCCGACGGTCCGGGCGGCCTCGAAGCTGGAGGAGGCAATGAAGTTGCCGACGATGTTGGCGAACACTGGGGCCTTGTTGTTGGTGAGGTTCTTGCCCCACACCGCGACCTCGGCGTCGACGCCCGCGACCTTGAATCCTTGCAGGGCGACACGGCCATTCACCAGCCACGTCGCCGGTGTAAACATCAGCGGGCGGAACTGGACGATCGGTTCGACGACCAACGGGTCGAAACGCTGCTTGGAGCGGTAGTTCGCGTCGATACGGGCCTTGATGCGCGCATCGGCGAATACAGGCTCGGATTCGTAGGCAGCCGACAGCGTCGACGTCCATTTGGATCTGGACACGGGACGCACGGTCGCGATCGTACCGAACAGTGGGTTCAGGGTAAGGTACTTGTAGTCCGTGTAGCCGAGGGTCGCGGCCAGCGTGACGCTCTGGATCGGCCGGAAGAGGGATTCGAACTCAAAGCCCTTGGCCCTGGCCGCGCCCTGATCGACGACGACGGTCGACAGGTCTGGCCGGCCGATCGTGATGCCGCTCTGCGCGGATTGCGAGTGCTCGTACTTCACGGTGAACGCCGACAGGTTGGTCCGCACCCGGTGATCCAGGAATTCGGCCTTCACGCCGGCTTCCCAGGAATGCGCCGTCTCGGGGGCGAAGACGAAGCCGCCGACCGACCCGCCCGAAAGGAAGCTGTTGGAATATTTGCCGTAGACCATCACGTCATCGAGCGGCTTGTAGTTCACGCCGGCCATGTAGGAGGGCTTGGTCTTGTTGTAGGTGAAGCTGATCTTGGCGGGATTGTAGAAGTCGCCCGACTTGTCGTCCTCGGTGATCCGGTAGCCGCCGATCAGGTCGAGCTGCGGCGTGACATGGACTTCGGTCTGGATGTAGGCGGCCTTGGAGGTCGCATAGTTGAAGGCCTGCTGGATCGGTGGGTTGAACACCGGAATCCGGTAGCCAGCAAAGACGCCCGATGTCGTGGTGGCGCGGAACCCGACGGGCGGTCCCTGCTGTCCGCTGAAGTGGAAGTAGACCGCACCAGCCGTGACCGTCACGAGCTTGGAGTCGTAGTTGATCTGGGTCTCGTTGCTGTACTGGCGGCTCGAGCCTTCGTTCTGCAGGGCGATCATTTCGTAGGGCGCGCCGAGAGGGCCGAGGGCGGCGACCGTGTTCACCAGCGGTCCGATGCCATCGTACGCATAGGTCGCGTAGATATAGGTATAGCGGTAGGCCAGGATGTTCTTGATCGAGATATTGTCGTTGACTTGGAGCTGGGCCGTCAGGCTGTGGCCAAAGAACTCCGAATAAGTGGGAACATCCCAGGCGGCGTTGGTGGCCTTGGGACGCCGCGCCGAGGTGTTGTACATGATCGGGGTGGGCGTAGTGGCGAAGAGGGCGACGACGTTAGGGCCGAGAGCAGCCGGGTTGGCGCCCACCGCCGACAGGCCTTCCGTCGAGCCGGTGTTGGTCCCGACGTCGTACTTGTAGACCATGCTGAAGTTGTCGGTCGGCGCGAACTTGACCGCCGCCAGGAATCCCTCGGCGTTCTTATTGCCGAGGTACTTCGGCGAGGTCTGGACGGCGCTGACGTGCTTGAGCGGCCGCAGGACCAGACTGCGATCCCAGACCGTGCCCGCGCCCAGGTTCTTGATGTCGCCGCGGCGTTCGTCATGGGTGTAGGTGAACGATGCGCTGAGCGGTCCCCATTGCGGCGTGTCCAGGCGGGTCTTGGAACGGAACTGGTCGTAGTTGCCGTAAGTCAGTTCCTCATGCAGGGCGAACTTGCCCGGCGGATCGCGGGTGACGATGCTGATCGCGCCCCCGGTCGAATTGCGGCCGAAGAGCGTGCCCTGCGGGCCGCGCAGCACTTCGATCCGGGAGATTTCGGGGAAGTCGAAGGTCGAGCCACGCGGCGAGCCAAGGTAGACGCCGTCGATGTAGATCGAGACCTGCCGCTCGGAGCCCGGGACGGTTCCGTAGGCCACGACGCCGCGCATGGAGAAGGCGGGAAGGCCGTTGCCGCCGGCCGCCGCCTTGACGGTCAGGTTGGGCACCAGGGAATTGAGGTCGGTCACGTTGGTGACGCGGTTCGACTTGATCGCGTCTGGCGTGATGGCCGTCACCGAGATCGGCACGTCCTGCAGGCTCTGTTCGCGCTTCTGGGCGGTGACGACCACCTCGTCGAGCGTGGCGCCGCCCTCGGCGGCGGCGGCCGCCGCGGTTGAAGCAAACCCGAACGCCGCCGGGAATGCGACCCCAGCGAGAAGCAGCCCGCGCGCGCTATGGCGCAATCCCCTGATGTACATTTGATTCCTCCCCCGAGATTTTTGACCTCATCGGTGACAGCGCCACCGAACAAGGTTCTCCGCCTTGTCCCACGATCTTGCAGAAATGCAATGATCGACGTGCTTGCCAGAAATGAATCCTGTCAATTGTTGCAAATAAGCGGGTCAAGCAGGTGGGCGGGCGGCAGAGCGCCGCGCCTGGCCGATCTACAATCGAGCTGGGGACCTTGCGGCGGCCGGGGTGGGCTGCGCCAAGCACAGAACCGTGCTTCCTCGGCGCGGCGCGCCGGCGGTCCAGAAGGCCTGGGCGCGGCCATGCCCGCCGTGGAGCATGGCCGCGCGAAGGGTCCTAGTAGTCCAGGATCAGATCGATCCCGAAGGTCCGGGCCGGTTCGAAGCTGGTGGATGCGTCGAAATTCGCCGTGATGTTGGCGAAGGTCGGAGCCTTGTTGTTGGTCAGGTTCCTGCCCCAGAGCGCGACCTCGGCGTCGACGCCCGCAACCTTGAACCCTTGCAGGGCGACACGGCCGTTAACGATCCATGTCGCGGGCGTGAAGGTGAGCGGTTGGAACGAGACGATCGGTTCGACGATCTTCTGGTTGAGGCGCTGCTTGGAGCGGTAGTTCGCGTCCAGGCGCGCCTTGATGCGGGCGCCTTCCCACACCGGCTCGGATTCGTACCCGGCCGACAGATTCGATGTCCACTTGGACCTGGCGGTAGGCAAGATGGTCGAGAGCGTTCCAAAGATCGGCGTCACGCTGAGGAACTTGTAGTCCGTGTAGCCGAGGGTCGCGCCCAGGGTGACGCCCTTGATCGGACGGAGCAGGGATTCAAACTCGAAGCCCTTGGCCCGGGCGTCGCCGAAGTCGATGACGACCGTCGACAGGTCGGGACGGCCGATATTGGTGCCGCTCTGCGCCGATTGCGTGTGCTCGTATTTCACCGTGAACGCCGACAGGTTGGTCCGCAGACGGTGATCCAGGAACTCGGCCTTCACGCCGGCTTCCCAGGAATGAGCCGTCTCCGGGGCGAAGACGATGCCACCGACCGATCCGCCCGAGAGGAAGCCGTTGGAGTACTTGCCGTACACCAGCAAGTCATCCATCGGCTTGTAGTTCACGCCGGCCATGTAGGAGGGCTTGGTCTTGTTGTAGGTGAAGCTGACCTTCGCGGGACTGTAGAAATCGCCCGACTTGTCGTCCTGGGTGATCCGATAGCCGCCGACCAGGTCGATCTGCGGCGTGACATGGACTTCGGTCTGGATGTAGGCGGCCTTGGAGGTCGCGTAGTTGAAGGACTGTTGGATTGGCGGGTTGAACACCGGAATCCGCCCGCCCGGATAGACGCCGAGCGTCGTGGTGGCGCGGAAGCCGACGGGCGGGCCCTGCTGGCCGCTGAAGTGGAAATAGACCGCGCCAGCCGTGACCGTCACGAGCTTGGAGTCGTAGTTGACCTGGGTCTCGTTGCTGTACTGCCGGGCGGAGCCTTCGTTCTGCAGCGTGATCAGGGTGAAGGGCGCTCCAACCGGGCCCAACTGGGGCGCGGCGTTCACCAACGGGCCGATGCCGTCGAATTCATAGGTCGAATAGGTATAGGTGTAGCGGTAGGCGAGGATGTTCTTGATCGAGATATTGTCGCTGACCTGAAGGTTGGCCGTCAGGCTGTGACCATAGTTCTGCGAATAACCGGGTGTATCCCAGCCGTTGTTGACAGCTTTCGGACGCCGCGCGGAGGTGTTCAACGTCACCCCGTTAGCGGCGAGGTTGGTGGCCAGGAAGGCGCCGGACGGACCAAGTCCTGCCGGGTTCACGCCGACCACCGAAACGCCTTCCGGCGAATAGTTGTTGGTCGAATTGTCGTACTTGTAGACCATGTTGAAGTTGTCGGTCGGCGCGAACTTGACCGCTACCAGGAAGGACTCGGAATTCTTGTTGCCGAGGTACTTCGGCGAGGTCTGGACCGCGCTGACGTGTTTCAGCGGCCGCAGCACGCCGCTGCGATCCCAGACCGTGCCGGCGCCGAGGTTCTTGATATCGCCGCGGCGCTCATCGTGCACATAGGACACCGACGCGCTCAGCGGTCCCCACTGAGGTGTGTCGACACGCGTCTTGGAGCGGAACTGGTCGTAGTTGCCGTAGGTCAGCTCCTGGTGCAGGTCGAACTTGCCGGACGGGTCCCTCGTGACGATGCTGATCGCCCCCCCGGTCGAGTTGCGGCCGAACAGCGTACCCTGCGGGCCACGCAGCACTTCGATCCGGTCGATGTCGGGAAGGTCGAAGATCCCGCCCCGCGGCGAGGCGGTATAGACGCCGTCGATGTACATCGCGACCTGCCGCTCCGAGCCCGGCACGGTGCCGTAGGCCACGACGCCGCGCATGGAGAACGCCGGGATGCCGTTGCCGCCGGCCGCCGCCTTGACGGTCAGGTTGGGGACCAGGGCGTTGAGGTCAGTCACGTTCGTGACGCGGGCCGTCTGCAATGCCTCGGGCGTGACGGCTGTGACCGAGATCGGCACGTCCTGCAGGCTCTGCGCGCGCTTCTGGGCGGTGACGACCACCTCATCGAGCGTGGCGCCGCCCTCGGCGGCGGCGGCCGCTGCGGCCGAGGCCGCGGAGGCGAATCCGAAGGCCGCCGGGAAGGCGACCCCGGCGAGAAGCAGCGCGCGCGCGCTATGGCGCAATCCTCGAATGTACGCTTGAATATCTCCCCCGACTAATCGGACTGTTTGTGAAGCGTTCGTATTCCTTGACGTCTGTTTCCGCGTTCTCTGCGTTTACAGTCGTCGTCCCGGCTCGGGCCGGATCGCTAGGCGTGATTGTCGCCCGCAGAATGCTGGGGCCGTTGGTTCCCGTAGTTGGCGATGACGCGAAACCGCGTCGCTTGATTACCCAATGAATTGACATCGTCCGACCGCCTGCGCCGCCGGACTGAGTACGCGCGCCTTGTCCCACGAACCGGCGAAAATGCAAGGAGTCGCCGCGTCGGGTCGGGGGTGAATCCCGCCGACTGTTGCAGAAAAGGCTCGCCGGGCGGCAGGCAACGCGCCGCGCTTTCCGAGTGCAATCGAATAACTCCGTTCCGATGTGGGACGGACGCGGTGTAGGAGGGCTCGGCTGGACTTCCGATTCGGCGCGAAATCTTCACTGGCTCGGCCGCACCACCATGCCCGGAAGGCGGCCCGTGAGCTCGCCCTCCAGCACGATCGGCTGTCCGTTGACGATGGTGGCGTGTACGCCCCGGCTGAAGGCCTTGTAGCGGCCGACCCCGCCGGGAAGGTCGTGGACGAACTCCTTGCGCCACGGCCCGATGGTCTCCGGATCGAAGATCATCATGTCGGCCCAGCCGCCCACTTCCAGCACGCCCCGATCGGTGAAGCCCAGGAGGGTCGCGGGCACCTGGGTGATCTGCCGGACGCCCTCTTCGAGGGACCAGACCTTCTCGTCGCGGATCCAATGGCCCAGGAAGTACGAACTCCAGTCGCTCTGGTCGTCCCGGGCCAGGTGCGCGCCGCCGTCCGAGGTGCCGATGATCATCCGCGGGTCGTGCTGCGCCACCGCCACGGCGTCGTTCCACTCGGGCGTTTCCATGCGGTAGCGGAACTGGGTTTCGAAGTTGTCGGCGAGCGCCATGTCCAGGACGAAGTCGCTGGCCGGAACGCCCTTCTCTTGCGCCAGGTCGGCGACGGTGCGGCCTTCGTAGGTCTCGCGCGGCCGGCTGGGCGAGGCGTCGATCCAGACCTGTGTCCAGGGTGGGGGCACGCGGGTCGTGCCCTTGGCCGGGTCGCGATTGTAGTTGTCGAGCGCGTGGCGCAACTCGTCGCGCGCCTTGGGGTCGCGCAGCAGGGCGGCCCGTTCGGACGGCGGCAGGCGCGTCATGCGGTGCCAGCTGGGAGCGGCGGGATAGTTGTGATTGGTCTCGTCGATCCGGAAGTCGCGATCGAGCGGCTTGGCCATCAGCAGGGAATAGATCGACGCGCCTTCACGGGAAGCCTTTTCGAAGAAGGCGATGCAGTCATCCCAGGTCGCGATGCTGGGGACGTCCACCTTGCCACGCCCGCCGAGGCCCTGGATGATCACCGGCAACCGGCTCGCGTTGGCGATGTCCAGGAGGTACTGCAGGTCGTCCTTGGTGATGCCCTGGACGACGCTGAACGGCAGGAAGCAGATGGTGCCGGCTCCATAGGCCCCGGCTTCCTCGGCGAGCGCGATCACCTCCGACGGGTCGGCGAGGCGCGAGGGCACCGGCCGGCCGTGGATGTCGACCTGGTTGGGCGCGGCCGATGAGGAGAAGCCCGCGGCGCCGGCCGCCATGGCGTCGGCCACCATCCGGCGCATCGCCTGAATCTCGTCAGGGGTGGCGGCGCGCTCGATACAGGCGTCGCCCATCACCCACCGGCGGATGTTCGAATGCCCCACATAGCAGGCGAAGTTCACGCCGAGCCGGCCGTTCCGCCCGTCCATGAATTCCTTGAAGGTCTCGAACTCGTCCCACCGGACACCGCTGAGCGCGATGGGGTCCATGTCCTCGACGCTGGCGAAGATGCCGGTCATGAAGTCGTGGTCGTCGCGCCGGACCGGGGCGACGGAAAAGCCGCAGTTCCCGGCCAGCACGGTGGTCACGCCGTGGAAGCACGACATGGTCGCGAACGGATCGAAGGTGATCTGCGGATCATAGTGGGTGTGCGCATCGACGATGCCCGGCGCGACGATGCGTCCCGTGGCGTCGATCTCTTCCCTGGCCCGCGCCCCGTCCAGCCGGGCGAGCTTGACGATGCGGCCATCCTTGACGGCGACATCGAGCCGGCGGCGCGGCAGGCCGGTGCCATCGACCACGTCACCGTTGCGAACGATAAGATCGTACTCCACGTAGCCTCCCTCGAGGTCTGCCGCCTTCGGGGTGGTTTGCGGCCCGGGACCGGACGCGGCAATGCGGATTCATTCGTAATTCTTATCCGCCCGTCCAACGTCGGCCGACCTAGACCGCGTTGAAATACGGCGACCATTCCGCGTCGCGGCGTGGCGGCTGATTGCCGATCCGATGCTTGCGGCGATAGGCGGCGGGGGGAACGCCATGGTGGCTGCGGAACACGCGGGAGAACGTGGTTTCGGACTCGTAACCCACGCTCGCCGCCACCTCGATCAGGCGCGCATCGCTGCAGGTGAGCAGCTGGGCCGCCTTGGCCATGCGCGCATTGGCGAGATAGCGCATCGGGGATTGGCCGATGCTCTTGACGAACTCGGTGGCGAAGATGGTGCGCGACATGCCCACCTCCTGTCCAAGGCGGGCGACCGTCCAGCGTTCGTCCAGACGGGCCTGCATCAGTCCCAGCGCCACCTGCATCTGGGAGACCCTGGCGGTGAACAGGCCCGCGTCGCGGTCCGGCTTCGCGCCGACGATCAGCTTGCGCAACGACGAGAGCAGCAGGGTGTCGGCCAGGCGATCGATGAAGGCGTTGGCCCCGGCGCGCGAAAGCTCCTGCTCGAACCCCGGATACTGGATCATCGGCGCCGCGTCGACGTGGTATGGCGCGGCCAGTTTCATGAACGGATTGCCGGGCGGCACGTTGACCCGGAACGCCCCGGTCAGCATCCGCGCCGCCACGCCCTGTCCGCCGACGCGGACCACAGCCGGCACGTCGCGCCGCTTATGGGCGCGGCTGAAATAGGCGATCGGCGTGGGCTGGCTCTGCTCGGCGTCCACCACGCTATGGGCGAGACCCTCGGGAAACCAGGCGAACTGCCCCGGCTGCAATGTCCGGGTCTCGCCGTCCACGATCCTGATGAGCAGCGTCCCGGCGAGCGCCACGTGCAGGTAGGAGGCCCGGATGTGCGAGAGCTGCACCCCGCCGGGCGCGCCGATCTCGATCATCGCCCAGTAGCCGGGATTCGGGTGGATGTCCTGCAACAGCAGCGAAAGGTTCATCGTTGGCGGCCGGTTTGAACGAGGTAACGCATAGGGGCGGCGCCCGCGCAGCCGATGTCGAACCCGTCGCTCGATCCGGTCAATTGCAGGTGAGGCTGTAAAGCTCGCGCACGTTGTCGCGCAGGATCGAGCGCTTGTTCTCTCCGGAAAGATCCTTGGTCTGCTCGGCCAGGAGCTTCTGGCTGTTCGGCCAGGTGGAGTCGTTGTGCGGGAAATCGTTGGCCCACATCAGACGCTTCGGATTGAGCAGGTGCGCGACCTGGAAGGCCACGAGATCGTCCTGGAAGGTGAGGAAGACGTTCTCGAACAGCTGCTCGCTGGGCAGGCGGCTGAGTTCCTTGCACTTCTTCACGTAGCGGTGGCGGTTGTAGATGTGGTCGAGCCGGTGGGCGAAGTGGGGGACCCATCCGGCGTCGCCCTCGACACAGACCAGCTTGAGCTTCGGGTGACGGTCGAAGACGCCGCTGAAGATGAACATCCCGATGATGTCCTGCACGCCGCGCATGACGCCGTTCCACATGTTGATCGCCGGTCCGCGATTGACCTCGCCCTTGCCGGTCAGGATGTGGAAGCTGATCGGCAGGCCCAACTCGACGGCGGCGCTCCACAGGGGGGCGAACGAGGTGTGGTCGTAGTCCTCTTCCGTGGCCGGGACGGCGGGCAGCATGACGCCCTTGAAGCCCATCTCCTTGATGCGGCGGAAGTCTTCGATCGCCTCCGGAACGGAGCGTACGGCGGTCTGGCCGATCCCGTAGAGGCGGTCGGGCGACGACGAGACGAACTCCTGCAGCCAGCGGTTATAGGCCCACATGCAGGCCTGCTTGTAGTCGTCGTCGGCCAGGGCGCAGAGCGCCATGCCGATGGTGGGATAGATCACCTCGGCGGCGACGCCGTCGCGGTCCTGGTCGCCCAGCCGGGCCTTGGGGTCCCAGCCGCCGGCCCACATCTCGTCGTAGGTCGTGTATTTGGCGCCGACTTCGCGCGGGTCGCGGCCCGCGGCGGCGACCAGGGGCATGGCGATCGAGGCGAAGTCCTTGATGATGTATTTGTCGACGCCATCGTGGCGCTCGACCCTCGGCGCGTCGGCCCGGTAGGCGGGCTCGATATTGTCGATGAAGCAGTTCGGCGGCTCACAGACGTGGGAGTCCGCGGAGATCGGCCTGATCGGGGCGATGGTTTCAGCTTGGCTCATCGTCTCGTCTCCCACTGCGACCCGTCGGCGCGCGCACCCAGGATGTCACGCGGCCGCTCCGGCTCGCTTGCGCGTCCGACCTTGCCGCAAATAGGTCCTGCCAACGCCCGGCGCGCAACACCAATTCGTTCGGATTTCTTATCTGATCGTCTTTCGGCCAACCGCCGGGCCGCCATCCCTGGGACTCTTCGGGACAATCTCCGCCCTGGCGGTGGACGCATTGGCCACAGTACAGTCGGCCCAAGCGGCCAACTGCAAAGTCGCCGATGTCCGCGGCCGCAAGCGGACGACAGGGAGGGACCATGGCGCGGCCACATCATGCGCTGGTGACGGGCGCTCACGGCATCGTCGGGCTGAACCTCGTGGAGGAAATCGCCGGCCATGCCGACTGGGCGGTGACGGCGACCGGCCGGCGCGCGGATTTCCCCATCGCGGGCGCAAGCTATGTCCAGGCGGACCTCAGCGACGCGGCGTCGACGCGTGCGGCGCTGGGCGGCCTGAAGAACGTCACCCACCTGTTCTTCGCCGCGTTCCGCTACGCGCCGGATCCGTACGAGGAGATCGCGATCAACGTCGCGATCCTGGAGAACACCCTGGACGCCCTGCGGGCCGCCGGCGCGCCGGTCGAGCGCGTGATCATCTACCAGGGCGGCAAGGCCTACGGCGCGTTGCTCGGGCCGGTCCGGACCCCCGCCAAGGAGAGCGATCCCAGGGTGCCCGGCCCGCTCTTCTACTACGACCAGGAGGACCTGCTCTACGCCCGGGGCGCGAAGGAAGGCTTCGTCACCACGGTCATGCGGCCGGACTATATCGAGGGGATCGGGCTGGGCAGCTACGTCAACCTCGTGAACACCGTGGCCGCCTACGGGACGGTCTGCCGGGAACTCGGCATCCCGATGTATTTCCCGGGCGGACCGGAGGCGTTCAATGTCCTCCTGCAGCTGACGGACTCGCGGTTGCTGGCGCGGGGCGCGCTTTGGGCGGCGCTGGATTCCCGGCGCGAGAACGTGATCTACAACATCACCAACGGCGACCTCTTCCGCTGGGCGAACGTCTGGCCGCGCGTGGCCGAGTGGTTCGGCGTCCAGGCCGGCCATCCCATGCACATCGATCTGCGGCTGTTCATGCGCGACAAGCGTCCGCTCTGGGCCGACCTCAGGCGACGGCATGGACTGGTCGTCGACCTCGACGACCTGCAGAACTGGGACCAGGCCTACATCCTCAACGTCCGTAGCGAGATGCACAGCAGCACCATCCGCATCCGCCAGGCGGGATTCGCGGAGTGCCTGGATTCCGACGACCGGCTCATCGCGCTCTTCGAGGAGATGCGGGCCCGCAAATATATCCCCTGACACGCCGTCTGGTTTTCCCAGGCCGCGCGCGCCGCGCCGCGGCCCTTGAGGAGCGCCTCCCATCTGGGAGTTGGAAGCACCGGCCTTGGGACAGCAATTGTCGTCGCATTGGGCGACACGGCGGCGATGATCGCCGGTCTTGGCGGATGGAGGAATACCTATGGCCGACACCAAGTCGCCCATCGATTCGACGAGCACATTTCGCAAGGTGAACCTGGACGTCGCGGCCGAGCTGGATGGCCAGACCGAGGCCCGCCTTGCGGACCTGCGGAGCGGGGCGGCGTGGAACGCGTTCTGCGACGCGATACGCCGTGTCGGCGACGGCATGCTGGCCTCGGAATTCGCCACCGACGACCGCGAGCGGGCGAACGGCTATCGCTATCTCCTGGGCCTGCTCAGCGCGCGGCTCCGCAAGGTGCTCTATCACTGCGGCCCGGAGCTGCCGGCCTTCACGTTCGGCATGGACGACGTGATCAAGTGGGGCCTCGACAACCCCGACGGCGTCAACTCGAAGTCGGCCGAGATCCGCGACGACCTGACCTACCGGCTTTACGGTCGGGCGGGCGGCGAACGCTATGTGGAGTTTGTCCAGTCCGGCCCCGGCGGCACGCTGTCCAACCACTTCCTCGAAGAGTTTGAGATCGGCGAGGACGGCCGCTTCGAGATCATCCTCAGCCAGGAAAAACAGGCGGGCAACTGGCTTCCCATGGCGCCGGGGGCCCGCGGCCTGCTGGTCCGGCAGATCCAGTATGACTGGGACAAGGAAGGCTACACGGAGATCCATATCGAGCGGCCGGGCGTCACCGGGGTGCCCGACTGCCTGAAGGTCCCCGATCCGCCCGCGGTCGCCGCCGAACTGCGGGCCATGGCCAAGACCTTCGTCTCGGAATTCGAGTTCTGGCAGGACTACACCCGCGCGTTCCGGCGCGAGGGCGACAACGTTATCCCCAAGGATCAGCCGCTGGCCATGTCCGGGCGCAGCCCCGTGCGCGCCGCGCCCAAGGGCTTCTATGTGCTGGAGCCCGACCAGGCGATGCTGCTGGAGTTCGAAGACCCGGGCGGCCTGTCCTGGAGCGTGGCGGTGGGTGACACCTGGTTCCGCAGCATCGATCCGTCGCACCGCCAGTCTAGCCTGAACGGCGCCCAGGCGAAGCTCGATTCCGACGGGCTCTACAGGGTGATGATCGCCCATCAGGACCCGGGGGTCGCCAACTGGCTGGACACCGCCGGCCACCGGCGCGGGAACATGATCTTCCGCTTCGTGCGCACCGACCGGCGGCCCGCCGCCAATCTGAAGGTGGCCCCGCTGGCCGAGATCCTGAAGGACCTGCCTGCGGACACCGCCCGGGTGACGCCGAAGGAGCGGGCGACGATCATCGCCCGCCGCGCCGCCGCCTACTCCCGCCGCTACGCCGAACCCATGACCACGCGCTGGAGCCGTTTCAAATGAGCGTCGCGCTTCCCATGACCCTCGCCTCCGCGGACACCTTGATCGGCCGGGCCCAGGACCGGACGGGGTTGTCGGACTTCGGGCCGGATGGCTGGCGCGAGGGGCTGACGCGTCTGGTGGCGGCGATGTCCGTCCACGATTTCAACGAGGCCGCCCGCAACCGGGTTGAAGGCCGGCTGATCGACGTGCTCGCCACCCGCCTGAAGATCGAGGACTGGCTCGCCCGCCATCCCGAGCTCCTGGAGCAGGAGGTCAAGCGGCCGGTCTTCGTCATCGGCCTGCCGCGTACGGCGACCACGGCCCTGCAGGCCTTTCTCGCCACCGACCCGCAGTGGCGTTACCTTCGGGGCTGGGAGGTCGCCGATCCGACGCCGCCGCCCGATATCGCCACGGAGCAGAGCGACCCACGATGGCTGGCGGAACGGGCCCGCAGTCACGACAGCGGCGATCTCGGGCAGAACCTGCACATCCAGGAGGCGGGCGGGCCGGTGGACGACGCGGCGTTGCTGCGCTTCGACTTCCGCAACCAGGAACTGGCCTGGCCGGTGGAGCCCTACCAGCGCTGGTGGCGCGACTGCGACCTGAGCACCACCTACGCCTACCACGCCAGGGTCCTGAAGCTGCTGCAGAGCAAGCGGCCGCCCGACCGGTGGCTGGTCAAGGCGCCCTGGCACAATTTCCACCTGGACGACCTGGTCGGGCAGTATCCGGACGCCGTCCTGGTGATGTGCCATCGCGACCCCGCGAAGGTCGTGCCGTCTGTCTGCAGCCTGTTGAAGACCCTCCACAAGGGCGCGTTTGGCGACGCGGTCATGACGCCGGAGGCGATCGGCGCCTTCGTGCTGGAGCACCTCAGCATCAGCATCGGCAAGGTCATGGCGTTCCGCCGCAAGCACGGCGACGACCGCTTCATCGACGTCTCCCATGCAGGCTTCAACAACGACCCGTTCGGGACGGTGGACCAAGTGTATGGACGCCTGGGGCTCAGCCTGTCGGACACCGCCCGTGGCGGCATGGAGGCCTGGCTGGAGCGCAACCGGAAGGGGGCGCACGGCGAGCACCGCTACACGGCCGAGGAATTCGGACTGACCACGGCCCGGATCCGCGAGAAATTCGCCGAATACGTCGAGCGATTCCAGCTGTAGCGCGTCGCCCCTAGAGCGCGTCAGGGTGAAGTGGATACCGGTTCACCCGTCCGACGCGCTCTAAACATATGAAGATAGACCCTTCTTCTCCGGTTCAGATGATTCCATCTGAACCGGGAAGGGTCTAGGCGAGGCGGAAGCGGGTGCGGGTGGGGAAGGATTGTTTCAGCTCGGCCCATCCCGGGTGGCCGGCGTTGGTCCCGACGGGGGTCTTGTCCGCCTGGATCTCCTTCTGCAGGCGCTTGATGCGGTCCTTAGTGCCGGGGTGGGTGGCGTAGAGCGAGGTCGTGGCCTTGGTGCCGGGCGGCACCAGCCTGAGCATGGTGTTGTATGTCCGCCGTCAGCGCCAATGAGACAGATTCAGGGTTCCAGCTAGCGGAGGGTTTTGGTCTCATCGCAGTGACGTAGGAACGAAGATGAGATCAAAACCCTTGCCCTCGAAGGCGACCCCCGGCGAGCGGGTGGTGAAGGATATCCGG
>CANJXI010000087.1 GCA_947478785.1 Caulobacteraceae bacterium | reverse complement strand
GTTCGCTCTGAGCCAGGATCAAACTCTCAGGTTGAGTTGAGCACTGACTTATAGCTTACCAGTCCCGAAGAACTGGCTGGCATATAGTCTGCGTATTTCTTGACGAGTTCCCATTCACATCGATGCCCCAGAGCCGAAGCCCGAGGGAATTGATATTCATGGTATTGTCTTCAAGAGACCGCAAGTTCGTCAGTGTCGAGGTTACCTGGTTAGGGTAACCGCCAGGACACCGCCGCCTGCGTTTCTCTTTCCAAATCAACGATGTCAAAGACCGTGACTGCCTTTCGGCCGCCCCACTGTTTAGCGCCGGTGGTCGGCGGAGGCGGCTATCTAGTGGCCGGCCTCTTGCGTGTCAATCGTTCCTTTCGGACCCTGTCGCTAATCTCTGGTTGCCCAGGAAACTAGCCACAAGAAAGGCCTTGGGCCGCCGAGGGGCTTCCCTCATTCAGTCCGCAGCGATTCGATTGAGGCTCGGGAAAATAGCCATTTCGAAGCATATAGCAAGGACTTTCTTGGTTCCTTGCCGCCGCTTCTCAGTGGCGCCCGCCCGAGCGGGAGGCGCTATCTAGGTGGCGCCCGATTAGGTGTCAATCCGAGTTTGAAATACCTCCGTTCAAGGAGGGGCAAATCCTCGCGCCCCAGGCGGCGGCGGCCCGCGGGAAACCCTTCGCGCGGAGCCCCTGCCCTGCGGCAAACTCCCCTGCCCGCCGCGCCCGCTTTGCGCCTGGGCCGGCGACCCCGTAAGAAGGACGGCTTAGGGGGAGAGGACGCCATGCTTTCGCAGAAGGCCCGCTATGGCTTGCGCGCGCTGGTCGAACTGGCCCGCGCCGAGGGCGCCCAGCTCACCTCCGGGGCACTGGCGCTGCGCGCGGACGCGCCGCGCAAATTCCTCGAGGCGATTCTCCTCGAACTTTCCCGCAGCCATGTGGTGACCAGCCGGCGCGGCAAGTTCGGCGGCTACACCCTGGCCCGGCCCGCGACAGACATCGCCTTCGCCGAGGTGATCCGGGTCATCGACGGGCCGCTGGCGCTCGCCCCCTGCGTCTCCCCCCGGCTCGGCTACCGCAAGTGCGACGACTGTCCGGACCTTGCCGCCTGCACCCTGCGCGAAGCCCTGCTCCGCGCCCGCGACGCCACGGCCGAGGTGCTGGAGGCCTACAGCCTGGCCGACGCCGCGGCCTCGGGAAGCACGCCGGCGATATTGCGCTCGGCGGTCTGATCAGCCGTCTCAACTGGCCGCGATATAGGCCTTCAGCCCGTCGGCCTCGGCCTCGACCTCGGTGATCTTCCACTTCACCAGGTCGCCGATCGACACGATGCCCACCAGCCGATCGGCCTTGCACACCGGCAGGTGGCGGATGCGCCGGTCGGTCATGCGGGTGAGCAGCGATTCCACCGTCTCGCCGGGATCGGCGAACAGTACGTCGCGGGTCATGAATTCGGAGACCGGCCGCTGCAGGCAGTCCGCCCCGCCCTCGGCCATGCCGCGCACGATGTCGCGCTCCGAGACGATGCCGACGACGCGCTCGGCCTCGAGCACGATCAGCGCGCCCACCCGTCTGGAATGCAGCAGCGCGGCCACCGCGGCCACGGTTTCGGCCGGGCCCACGGTGAACACCGTATCGCCCTTGGTCCGCAGGATCTGGGAGACAAGCATGGATTCCGTCCCTCGCCGTTATCTAGCTCTTGCGTCCACCGTCGCGCAGAACGCGGGTATCTTCAAAGCACGCAACCGTGAGGAGCCTCACTCGCGGGCCAGCCAGGCGAAGGGGCTGATCAGCAGGACGCCCGCGGCGAAGCCCGCCACATGGGCCTCCCAGGCGACGCCCGCCCCACCCGTTCCCGGGAGCAGGGAAGCGCCGAAGACGCCGGTGAGGAGGTTGATCAGGATCCAGCTGCCGCCCATGCCGATCACCGCGGGCGAGAACATCCGTCCCGGCTGCCCCTGCCCGCCGATCAGCCGCGCGGCCGCCCCCATCAGGCCGGAGACCGCGCCGGACGCGCCCACCAGGGCGCCGGCCTGCCCCCAATGGAAGGCCGCATAGCCCAGGTTCGAGAGCACGCCGGTCGCCAGGTAGAAGGCGAAGAACAGCAGGGCGCCCGTGGCCTTGCCGCCGAAGAACCGGGCCACGGGGGTCCCGAACGCCAGTCCGAATGCGGCGTTCATCGCGGCGTGCGGCCACCCGCCATGCAGGAAGATGGCGGTGATCAGGGTCGGCCAGCCGCCCGCCGCCAGCTGGGCCGGCGAGAAGGCGAAGGCGTCCTCCAGCGAACCGCGCGGGAACAGGGTCTGCGCGAGATAGCCGCCCAGGATCACCACGGCGACCGCCACGGCCGGCCAGGGCGCGTTGAAGGCCGGCTCGCGCGCCGGCCGCTCGCCCTCGGGCGGCGTCGGCGCGGACCAGGACTGGGGGACCGAGTCGTCGGAGGGAGGCGTGTTCATGGTCCCCATTTAGGCGCTTTGCGGCGGCCGCGCGAGAAGCGCCGCCTTCTTGCCTTGCCGCCGCCATGCGGCTTGGCGATGGTGCGCGCCCTTATTCCGATCGCCGTCAGGACTCCTTGATGATCCGTTCCCTGCGCGTCAGCGCAGCCCTCGCCGCCGCCATCTCCCTCGCCGCCAGCGGCCAGGCCCAGGCGATCAGCCTCCCGCACCTGCCCAAGCTTCCCCGGATCGGCGCCGCGCCGGAACCCGTGAAACTGGCCCGCGGCGAGTGGCCCCAGGCCCGCTCGGACCTCAAGGCCGATCCCGACACCCGGTTCGGCGCCCTGCCCAACGGCATGCGCTACGCCATCCGCCGCCAGTCGGTCCCGGCCCAGCAGGCCGCGCTTCGGCTGTGGGTCGACGCCGGCTCCCTGATGGAGACCGACGCGCAACAGGGGCTGGCCCATTTCCTGGAACACATGGCCTTCAACGGCTCCAAGGCCGTGCCCGAGGGCGACATGGTCAAAATCCTCGAGCGGCTGGGCCTGGCCTTCGGGGCCGACACCAACGCCTCGACCAGTTTCGACGAGACGCAGTACAAGCTCGACCTGCCGCGAACCGACGACGAGACCGTCGACACCTCCCTCAAGCTGCTGCGCGAGGCGGCAGGGAATCTCACCATCGAGCCGGCCGCGGTCGACCGCGAGCGCGGCGTGGTGCTCTCCGAGGAGCGCGGCAGCGACACGCCCGCCTATCACGTCTTCAAGTCGCGCCTGGAGTTCCAGCTCAAGGGCCAGCGCATGCCCACCCGCCAGGCCATCGGCAAGGTCGAGGTGCTGAAGGCCGCGCCGGCCAGACAGATCGTCGATTTCTACCGCCATTACTACCGGCCCGAACGCGCCGTGCTGATCGCCGTCGGCGACTTCGACCCGGCGGCGATGGAGGCCAAGATCCGCGCCCAATTCGGCGACTGGCAGGCCGTGGGCCCCGCCGGTCCGGAACCCGACCTGGGCAAGGTGGCGCCGCGAGAGACCGAGGCGCGCCTGCTGGTCGAGCCCGGCGCCGCGCTAAATATCCAGGTCGCCTGGGTTCGGCCGCCGGACCTTGCGCCCGACACCATGGCCAAGCGGCGCCAGGATCTTATCCAGCAGTTGGGATTCGCCGTGCTCAACCGCCGGCTCTCGGCGCTGTCGCGCTCGCCCAGGCCGCCGTTCATCGCCGCAGTGGCCTTCAAGGCCGACTACGGGCGCTCCGCAGAGCTGACCATGTTCAATGTCCCGGCCGAGGCGGACCGCTGGCGCGAGGCGCTGGCCGCCGTCGACCAGGAACAGCGCCGCGCCGCCCAGTATGGCGTGCGCCAGGACGAACTCGACCGCGAGATCGAGGAGATGCGGGCGAGCGTCAGGGCCGACGCCGCCGGCGCGGCCACCCGCCGCCCGTCCGAACTGGCCGGCGAACTGGTCGGCACGCTCGGCGACGACGAGGTGTTCACCAGTCCCGCCGAGGACCTGGCGCTCTTCGAGGCCGCCGTGAAGGGGCTGAAGGCCGACACGGTTTCCGCCGCGCTGAAGGACGCCTTCCGGGGTTCGGGCCCGCTGATCTTCATGGCTTCGCCCAATCCCGTGCAGGGGGGCGACCAGGCGCTGCTGACGGAATACGCCGCGGCCCAGAAGGTGGCCGTGGCCGCGCCGGTCGCGCCGCGCCAGGTCGCCTGGCCCTATGAGAGCTTCGGCGCGCCCGGCAAGGTCGCCGAGACCCGCGAGGTCAGCGACCTCGACACCGTCTTCGTGCGCTTCGACAACGGCGTGCGGCTGACGGTGAAGCCCACCAAGTTCCGCGACGACGAGGTGCTGATCCGGGTGAACATCGGCGACGGCCTGAGGGCCATGCCCAAGGACCGCCAGAGCCTGAGCTGGTTCGGCAACGCCTTCATCGAGGGCGGCTTCAAGCAGATCACCAGCGAGGAGACCGAGCAGGTGCTGGCCTCCAAGCTCTACGGGGCCCGCTTCGCCATGGCCGAGGACGCCTTCGTGCTCTCTGGCTCCACCCGCCGCGACGACCTGCCCACCGAGATGCAGGTTCTGGCCGCCTATGTGGCCGAGCCGGGCTGGCGGACTGAAGCCTTCCAGCGGCTGAAGGGCGCCGCCAGGACAGCCCACGACCAGGCCGAGGCCACCGACCGCTCGGTGATGGGCCGCGACCTTTCCGGGCTGCTGCACGGCGGCGACCGCCGCTTCACCTTCCCCAGCCGCGACGAACTCGCCAAGGCCCAGCTCGACGACCTCAAGGCCCAGGTCGTCCCGCACCTGACCAGCGATCCCATCGAGGTGGTGATCGTCGGCGACGTGTCCGTCGACAAGGCCGTCGAGGCGGTGGGCCGCACCTTCGGCGCCCTGCCCCCCAGGCCCGACGCCGCGCCGGCCGCCGACGGCCAGCGCCAGATGGCCTTCCCCGCGCCCAGCGCCCAGCCTGTCGTGCTGACCCACAAGGGACGCGGAGACCAGGCCATCGGCTACATCGCCTGGCCGACCACGGACTTCTGGGCCAACCCGCAGCGGGCGCGGGACACCGCCGTCCTGGGCGAGGTCATGAGCCTGCGCCTCACCGACCAGCTGCGCGAAGCCCAGGGCGTCACCTACTCGCCCTCGGTGAACTATTCCCACAGCCTGGTCTGGTCCGGCTGGGGCTACCTGGCCGCCAGCGTCGAGGTGCCGCCGGCCAAGCTGGACGACTTCTTCCGCGACGTCCGCAAGATCGCCGCCGACCTGCGCGCCGATGGCCCCACCGCCGACGAGCTGGCCCGGGCCAAGACCCCGCGAATCGACCAGATCGAGCGGGCCAGGCTCACCAACCAGCAATGGCTGTCGGACCTCTCGGGCGCCCAGCGCGACCCCAGGCGCCTCGATTTCATCCGCCAGCTGCTGCCCGGGACCGAGCGGGTGACGGCCGATGACGTCAAGCGCGCCGCGACGTTCGCCCTGCAGGATGACAAGGCCTTCCGCCTGGAGATCAGGCCCGCCAAATGATCAGCGTGGCTTGAGCTCCCGCCGATAGCGCTTCCAGTTCTCCACATAGTGCATCGCCCCGTCGGCCAGCGCGGCGGCCTGTTCGGGCGAGACCTCGCGGACCACCTTGCCGGGCGCGCCCATGACCAGGGAGTTGTCCGGGATATCCTTGCCCTCGGTGATCAGGCAGTTGGCGCCGATCAGGCAGTTCTTCCCGATTCGGGCGCCGTTGAGGATCACGGAGCCGATGCCGACCAGGGTGTTGTCCCCGATGGTGCAGCCGTGCAGCATCACCATGTGGCCCACGGTGACGTTGGCTCCGATGGTCAGCGGCGAGCCCGCGTCGGTGTGCAGGATCGAACCGTCCTGGATGTTGGAATTCTCGCCCACGGTGATCGGGTCGTTGTCGCCGCGAAGGGTCGCGCCGAACCAGACTGACGCATTCTTCTTGAGAATCACCGAGCCTATCACGATGGCATTGGGCGCTATCCAGTATTCGTCATCATTCGGTAATTCAGGTGTCACATCGCCTAAGTCATAGACACTCATCGGGTACCCCACTTCTTGTGACAATCTGTCCATTTAACACTTCAGAAAGGACGTTAGGATCATTCTATTCGGGCGATTCGAGGGGGCGATAGCCCTCCCGGAGACGTCACGGGCCGAACATCGGCCCATAGCCCGCGCTGGACGGAGTTGATGGCGCTGAGTTTGTGGTCTCCACGGGTCCTCGGACCCGGACCAGCATCCCCGGGCGGGCCCCCTGGCCCCGCATGCCGCCGGCTTCGGCCTTTTGTCGACCACCCAAGGGCGCTCCATTGCGGAGACGCCCTTTTTTCATGCCCCCACGGAGGCTTTTGATGACCAAGCGAGCCCTGAAGCGACAGCTGCGCGAAGGCGCGTTCGACGCCGGACAGTTTGCGGGTGACGATAAAATCCGCCGGCTGCCGCTGGAGAGGGGCTGGTCGCCGCTCGCCCATCAAAACGGGCCGCACAACAACGCCAATGACGACCGCGACCAGGGCTACCTCAAGACCATCAAGGCCAAGTCGCCCGGCCAGGAGGAGCTGATCAAGGCCATCGACGCCAAGAACCTGGTGATGGCGCTGGGCCCCGCCGGCACCGGCAAGACCTATCTGGCCATCGCCAAGGCCGTCGAGGCGCTGGAAGCCGGCAGCGTCGGGCGCATCGTGCTTTCGCGCCCGGCGGTGGAGGCCGGCGAATCGATCGGCTACCTGCCCGGCGACGCCGAGGACAAGCTCGCCCCGTATCTTCGGCCGCTCTACGACGCGCTCTCCGACCGGCTGTCCATGAAGCGGGTCCGGGCGCTGATGGCCGAGGGGGCCATCGAGATCGCCCCGGTCGGCTTCATGCGCGGACGCACCCTGAACAACGCCTTCGTGGTCATCGACGAGGCCCAGAACTGCACCTATGTGCAGCTCAAGATGCTGCTGACCCGCCTGGGCTGGCACTCGACCATGGTGGTCACGGGCGACCCCGACCAGTCGGACCTGCTGCCGGAGTTCTCCGGCCTGGCCACCGCGGCCGCCAAACTCGAGGCCGTGTCCAACATCGCGGTCGTCCGGCTCGCCGACCGCGACATCGTCCGCCACCCCCTGGTCGCCGAGATGCTGGGCGTTCTCTAGGGCGGCGCCAGCTCAGCCTGCTCCTCCCCCGTCGTCTTCGCGACAGGGGAGGAGTTGAATCCGACAGGCCGCATACGGTTGATCCCCGCGGGGCGCCGATATAGATAGTTAGGCAACCTAACTAATCTGACCGGTCCTCCGATGTCTCCCGATCCCACGCCAGTCGACACCATCATCGCCCTGGCCGACGCCTTGCGGCCCGCCATCATGCGGGTCTCGCGGAAGCTGCGGCAGGAGGCCCAGAAGGCCGGGCTGTCGGCGCAGGACGCCATGCTGCTGGGCTACCTCAAGCAGAACCCGGGCGTGGGCGTGAGCGCGCTCGCCGATTTCGACCAGACCTCGCGGCCGACCATGAGCGGGCACATCAAGCGCCTGGAGGCCGCCGGCCTGGTGCGGCGCAGCGACGACGCCCGCGACGGCCGCCGCTCGGGCCTGGCGATCACCCCGGCAGGCGGGCGCAAGCTCGATATCATCCGGCGCGAGCGCAACGACTGGCTGGCCGCCCGCCTGGCCCGGCTTACCGACGCCGAGCGCGAATGCCTGGCCAGGGCCGCTTCGCCTCTCCTGCGGCTCGTGGGCCTCGAAGGATGAACCGGGCCGAGGAAGTCCTGGTCGAGGACATCATCGACGAGCCGGGGGCGGAAGCGGCGGGAATCCTCGCCGATGACGACGGCGCGGCGATTCGCGGCTGGCTGGTTCCGGCGATCATCGGCTCGGCCCTGCTGATGCAGATGCTGAACATCACCTCGATCAACAATGCCCTGCCCGCCATGGCGCGCGCGCTGCATGTCGAGCCGCTGCGGCTGAACGTGGCCATCACCATGTACCTGCTGGCCACGGCGGTGTTCCTGCCGATCTCCGGCTGGATGGCCGACCGGTTCGGGGCCAAGCGCATCTTCATGATCTCGATGGTCGCGTTCGCCGTCTCCTCGGCGCTGTGCGGCCTCTCCGACAACCTCGCCCAGCTCATGGCGGCCCGTGTCCTGCAGGGCTGCGCCGCCGCCATGATGAGCCCCGTCGCCCGCCTGGTCCTGCTGCGCACGACCCCCAAGCATGAGCTCGTGGGGGCCATGGCGGTCTACACCATGCCCATGATGCTGGGCCCCCTGCTGGGGCCCATCCTCGGCGGGGCCATCGTCACCTTCGTGAGCTGGCGGTGGATATTCTTCGTGAACCTGCCGCTGGCCGTCGTCGGCCTGGCGCTGGTCCACGCCTTCGTGCCCAAGGTGGAGAAACAGGTCGTCTCGCCCATCGACTGGCTGGGCATCGTCCTCACCGGCCTTGGCCTGGCGGGGCTGATCTTCGGCTTCGAGAACCTGGGCCGCGATGTGATCCCGCCGATGGCGATCGCCGGCCTCTTCGCCGCCGGCCTGGCCAGCCTCGGCCTCTACTGGGCTCATGCGCGCAACAATCCGCACGCCATCATCGACCTGTCCATATTCCGCATACCGACCTTCCGGGCCTCGGTGGTCGGGGGCGCCTTCTTCCGCCTGACGAGCGGCGCCTCGCCCTTCCTGCTGGCCATGATGTTGCAGATCGGGTTCGGGATGAGCGCGTTCGCCGCCGGCATGCTGACCTTCGCCTCCGCCGTCGGCGCCCTGCTCATGAAGACCACCGCCCCGCCGATCCTGCGCCGGTTCGGCTTCCGCGGGGTGCTTATGGTCAATGGCGTCCTGTGCGCCTCGACCTACATGCTCTACTCGACCTTCAGGATAGACACGCCGCCCTGGGTGATGATGCTGGTGCTGGCGGTGGGCGGCTTCTTCTCGTCCCTGCAGTTCACCAGCCTGAACGGCATGGCCTACGCCGACCTCGACCAATCCCAGATGGGACGCGGTTCCACCACCGCCTCCATCGCCCAGCAGTTCGTCCAGTCGGTGGCCATCGGCCTGGCCGCCACCCTGCTGCATTTCATCATGGGATGGCGCGGGGAAACGCACCTTACCGGCGGGGCCGTCGCGCCGGTCTTCGCGATCGTCGGCGCGACGGGGCTGATCTCGACGCTCTGGTACGTCCGCCTGCCCGCCAACGCCGGCGACGAGATGAACGGACGAGCGCCGGCGATTCAGGCCTGACCCGGCCGCCGCATGCCGGCGATCGCCGCCGCGCGCTCCTCCGAGCCGGTGATGTTGCCGATCACCGCGCAGAGAATCGCCCTGAGCGTCTCCTGGTCCGCGGCCGACACCCCGTCCAGCGCCCGTCTGTTGAATCCCTGCATGGCCTGGAGCGCGCGCGCGAACAGCGCCTCGCCCTGCGGCGTCAGCTCCAGCCGCACGATTCGCCGGTCTCCCGCCGCCCCGCCCCGTGACACCAGCCCCGCGGCGATCAGCTGATCGGCTGTCCGGGTCAGGGTCGTGCGGTCGATGGTGGTGAATTCCGCGAGCTCGTTCATGGTGCAGCCGGACAACCGGCTGATCACCGACAGCGCCCGCCACTTGGGAAGGTTGAGGCCGAGCGCCTCCAGCGCCGCGCCGAACGCCAGGTCCCGCCGACGCACCGTCTGGAACAGCAGATAGAAGAACCACTCCTCCGGCGGCTGCGTCTCGTCGGCCTCATCCATTCGGAACTCCCCGCACCATCAGGCGCACTTTGGACGCCAAAGGGTGCAGGGGCAATTGGTGCATTTGCACATTTATCTTGACCTTCCGGCGCGGGGCCTGTAGGGTGCCGCCATTGAGTAGGGTCCAGCTTGAGTACGGGCCTTGTCGCCGGCGCGGCCGCCATCTCCCCCCCGTTGCGTGGCCGCGCCGGTTTTTCCACCTGCGCTGGAAACAACTTGACCGACCTCGATACCGCCCCGTCATCCCGACCCCTGGACCGCGCCCTGTGGATCGATGTGCGCGCCGCGCTGGCGCTTTGCCGCGCCGCGCTCAGCGGGCTCAGCGCCGCGACGCCGGAAATCCGCGCGGTCGTGGCCCGGAGCCTCAAGGAAGAGGCGGCCATCGTGGAAGTGGAAGGCGCGCCTGGCGCCAGCGCGGTCAGGGCGATGATCGATGACGCGCGCCGGATGCTGGACGCCGCCTGACCAGAAGGGCTGCCCGCCGGTCCCTCAGGCCACGGTGGTCCGCGGATAGACCCTGGGCCGCATGGGCTTCACCCGCAGCGACAGGCCGGGAGCCACGCCCGCCGGCAGGGTCGGGCCATGCGCCTCCAGTTCGAAGACCTCGCCCTCGATGACGCACTCGATCCGCACGTCCGGCCCACGCTGGGCCACGGCTTTGACCTCGGCGCCCAGTCCCGCGCCATCGGCAGGGGCAAACGCCACCTCGTCTGGACGGAAGAACACCTCGACGGGGCCCTCCGGCGCGCCCTTGGGCGCCTTGGTCACCCAGTCGGCGACCGTCAGGCGGCCCCCCTCGACCTTCCCCGGCATGCGGCAGGCCGCGCCCAGGAAGTCGTAGACGAAGGGATCGGCCGGGTTCTCGTAGACCTCGTTGGGCGCGCCAAGCTGGATCAGCTGTCCGTCGCGCATGATCGCCACGCGGTCGGCCAGATCCAGCGCCTCTTCCTGGTCGTGGGTGACGAACACCGTGGTGACCCCCGCCCGGTCGTGCAGCTCGCGCAGCCAGCGGCGCAGTTCGCGCCGCACCTGGGCGTCGAGCGCGCCGAACGGCTCGTCGAGCAGCAGCATCTTGGGTTCGATGGCGAGCGCGCGCGCCAGCGCCACCCGCTGGCGCTGGCCACCCGACAGCTGGGCCGGGTAGCGCTTGCCCATGTCGTCGAGCTGCACCAGCGAGAGCAGGTCGGCCACCCGGTCGGCGATCTCCGACTTCGACGGCCGCTCCGAACGCGGCCGCACGGTCAGGCCGAAGGCGATGTTCTGGGCCACCGTCATATGGCGGAACAGCGCATAGTGCTGGAACACCATGCCCACCTGGCGCTGGCGCACCGGCACCGAAAGGAAATCCTCGCCGCCGAACCGCACTTCGCCGGCGTCGGGCTTCTCGAGCCCGGCCAGGACGCGAAGCAGCGTGGTCTTGCCGGAGCCCGACGGGCCCAGCAGCGCCAGGAACTCCTTGTCGTGGGCCTGCAGCGAGACGTTGTTCAGCGCCGGATAGCGGCCGTACGACTTGGAGATGCCGCTGATCTCCAGCGACAGGTCCACGCCGGACCTGGCTGGGCTAGTGGCGACGGGTTGCGGAGAGTTCACCAGCGTGTCGCCATTCGAGTGCGGTCTTGACGACCAGGGTGACGAGACCGAGCGAGGCCAGGAGGCTGGCCGCCGCGAAGGCGCCGACGAAGTCATAGTCATTATAGAGCACCTCGACGTGAAGCGGGAGCGTGGTTGTCATTCCGCGGATATGACCGGAAACCACGGAGACGGCGCCAAACTCGCCCATCGCCCGCGCGTTGCACAGAAGGACGCCGTAAAGCAGCGCCCACTTGATGTTGGGGATCGTGATCTTCCAGAAGGTGGTGAAGCCATCGGCCCCGAGTGTGATCGCCGCGGACTCTTCGTCGGAACCCTGGTCCTGCATCAGCGGGATCAGTTCGCGGGCCACGAACGGCAGGGTCACCAGGACGGTGGCCAACACCAGGCCCGTGGTCGCGAAGATGATCTTCACGTCGTGGTCGATCAGCCATTCGCCGAACCATCCCTGGGCGCCGAACAGCAGCACCCACACCAGGCCCGACACCACCGGTGAGATCGAGAACGGCAGGTCGATGATGGTCAAGAGCAGGCTCTTCCCGCGGAACTCGAACTTGGCCACGGTCCAGGCTGCGGCGATCCCGAAGACCGCGTTGAGCGGCACCGAGATGGCGGCCACCAGCAGCGTCAGCCTGATCGCCGCCACCGCGTCGGGCTCGCGGATCTCGAGGAAGAACCGGCTCAGCCCCTTGGAGAAGGCTTCCGTGAACACGATGGCCAGCGGGCCGACCACCAGCAGCACCATCGCCGCGATGGAGGCGAACACCAGCAACGGCGCGATCCCCGGCATGCGGATCGATGAGGAACCCGGCGACGAACTCATGCCCGTCCCTTTCGGGCCAGCAGGATCTGGGCGGCGTTGAAGACGATCAGCGCGGCGAAGGAGATCAGCAGCATGCCCACTCCGACGGCCGCGGCGCCCGCGTAGTCATACTGTTCGAGCTTGATGACGATCAGCAGCGGGGCGATCTCGGTCTTGAACGGCATGTTGCCGGCGATGAACACCACCGAGCCGTACTCGCCGACCGCGCGCGCGAAGGCCAGGCTGACCCCGCTGAGCAGCGCCGGGGCGATGGCCGGCAGGATCACCAGGAAGGCCTTCTGGAAGCTGCTGGCGCCCAGGGTCTGGGCCGCCTCCTCGACCTCCCGGTCGACCTCCTGCAGCACCGGCTGGATCGCGCGGACCACGAACGGCAGGCCGATGAACACCAGGGCGATGAAGATGCCGAGCGGAGAATAGGCGGTCTTGATCCCGAACTTCGCGGCCAGGGCGCCGATCGGCCCGTTGGGCGCGTAGATGGTGGTGAGCGCGATCCCCGCCACCGCCGTCGGCAGGGCGAACGGCAGGTCCACGAGCGCGTCAAGGATGCGCCGCCCCGGGAACTGGTAGCGCGTCAGGCTCCAGGCGATCAGCAGGCCCAGCGGCGCGTTCAGCAGCGCCGCCAGAATGGACAGGCCGAAGCTGAGGCGGAAGGCGCGCAGCACGCGCTCGTCGGTCAGCACACGCCAGAACCCCGAGAGGCCGAGCTCCCACGGCCGTATCGCCAGCGCCGCCAGGGGGATGACGACGATCAGCGACAGGTAAAGAAGGGTGATCCCCAATCCCAGCGGGAAGCCCGGCAGGATCGAGGGTTCGCGCCAATGCCAAAGCCGCGGCCTTTTGGCCGCGGCTGGGACAACAGGTCGAAATATGGCCTGATCGATCATCCCGGCTTGTATATCTGGTCGAAGACGCCGCCGTCAGCAAAGTGTGTAACCTGCGCCTTCTTCCAGCCGCCGAACGCCTGGTCGATGGTGACCAGCGGGATCTGCTTGAACTGGCTGGCGTACTTCGCCGCGATGTCCGGGTTGCGCGGCCGGAAGTGGTTCTTGGCGATGATCTCCTGGGCCAGCGGGCTGTAGAGGAAGTTCAGATATCCCTCCGCCAGGGTGCGGGTTTTGTGACGGTCGACGTTCTTGTCGACGAGCGCCACCGGCGGCTCGGCCAGGATCGAGCTCGACGGATAGACGATGTCGAACTTCGGGCCGAATTCGTCGATCACCAGCTGGGCCTCGTTCTCCCAGGAGAGCAGCACGTCCCCCAGACCGCGCTGGGCGAAGCTGGTGGTGGCGCCCCGCGCGCCGGTGTCGAGCACCGGCACGTTCTTGTAGAGCTTGGTCACATATTCCTTGGCGCCGGCCGCCCCACCGACCCTTGAGCCGTACGCCCAGCCCGCCAGATAGGCCCAGCGCGCGCCGCCCGAGGTCTTCGGATTGGGCGTGATGACGCCGACGCCCGGCTTCACCAGGTCGCCCCAGTCGCGGATCTTCCAGGGATTGCCCTTGCGGACCAGGAAGATGATCGTCGAGGTGTAGGGCGTGGAGTTGTTGGGCAGGCGCGATTGCCAGTTGGCCGGCAGCAGCTTGGCCCGGGCCGCGATCTCGTCGATGTCCGCGGCGAGCGCCAGGGTCACCACGTCGGCCTGCAGGCCGTCGATCACCGAGCGGGCCTGCTTGCCCGAGCCGCCATGGCTCTGGTTGATCGTGATCGTCTGGTTGGTCCGGCCCTTCCACCAGCTGGCGAAAGCGCTGTTGATCGCCTTGTAGAGCTCGCGCGTCGGGTCGTAGCTGACGTTCAGCAGGGTGAGTGCGTCGGCGGCCTGGGCCTGGCCGGCCCCCAGCAACAGGGGCGTCGCGGCCGCGCCGGCGCCGAGGGCCGCGCTGGCTGTGATCAGCCGGCGGCGGGTGAGGTTGGTGTCGAAGGTCATGGTCTAGGTTCCTGTCGGGACGATCAGAACGCGTACTGGGAGCGGAACGAGACGACGTGCACGTTCTCGCCGATGCTGGCGCCGGCGGCGTTGAGCCGGTCCACGTCGGCCCACTGGTAGTCCAGCAGGAAGCGAACAACGCTGTTGGGATACCAGTTCAGCCCCACCGTCGTGATTTTCTGCTCGCCGCCCCGGATGCCGCCGGCCGGAGCCGCCCGGCCAGAAACACCAGCATGGTCGTCGAGGTCCAGCACGCTGTAGCGCGCGGCGATTTCCCAGGCGCCCCAGGTGCCCTTGCTGCGGTCGAAGGGCTTCAGCGGCTTGATGCCGACGAAGCCGCCGTTGGCGTTGGTCCAGCCATGGTGTTCGCCGGTGATCGCCCAGGCGCCTTGCACGTACCAGCCCGAGAACGAGGGGTCGAAGGCGGAGACCGCCGGGGGAACCGCCTCGCGGTTGACGTCGATCTTGTACCATTCACCCGAGGCGTAGAGGTTATGCCAGCTCGCGGCGCCCTCCAGGCCGTAGGCGGTCAGGCCGTCGGAGGCGATCGCCCCGGTGTCCACCAGGCGAATGCCGCTGACGCGCAGTTCCGGCCGCTCCTGCAGGCGCACGGCCCGGGTGGAGATCGGACCGGCCGTGGTGTCGGCGGGATTCAGGATGCTCTGCAGGTTGGCGCCGATGTGGACGTCGTAGTCGGCGCCATGGATCGGGTTGAAGGCGATCCGCAGGGCGTAACCGGACTGCTGGTCGAGTTCGGGGGTGGCCGGAACGCCCACCACCTTGCCGGTCAGAACCGCCGAGGCGTACCAGCCCGGTCCCCGGGCCGTGGCCCCCACGCCGGTGCGGCCGTCGCCGGTGGCGAAGCCGCGCACCAGCTCGGCGATCGCCGCCCGCTCGAGGAACAGCTCCTCGGTGTTGCTGGTGGCGTCCTCCAGGCCGGCCGGGGTCGCCCAGGCGCCGATACGGAAGCGGATCGGCTCATCCAGGCCAAACGGCTTCCAGCCGGCGTATTCCAGATAGGCCTGGTTGAGGATGGCGGATTCCCCGCCGGATCCGCCGAATTCACCCCACAGGCCGAAGTTCCAGTCCTTCCAGGCCGTGCCTTCGACGCCGAGGCGCGCCCGGCGGAAGTTGGCGCCCGATCCCAGGTCGTTGGCCGCGGTGCGCGGGCTCACGCTATAATGAGCCGCGTCGAACTGCGCGAGCGAGCGGACCGCGAACTTGAAGTTTCCATCGGCCGAGGTGATCGTCGGCCGCGCGTTATTCACCGACACCGTCGGCAGGGCGTTGACCTGGTCGCGGACGATCTGGGTATTGGCGCTGCTGGCGGCCTTCAGGTCCGTGATTTGCCTTTCCAGCTCCTCGTTGCGCTGTTCCAGCGCGTCGAGGCGGGCGGAGAGCGCGAGCGCCTGTTCCTGGCTGATGCCGGTGTTCGCGGTGCTGGCCGTCGAGATGGCCTGGGCCATGGCGGCGGGCGCGGCGCCGCAGAGCAGGCCCGCCAGAGTGGCGGCGCGGATGGTTCGGATAAATGGCGTAGGCGCAGGCATGCTTGGGACCCCTCGTTTCCAGCGAGGCTCAAGCTAGGCCGCTTATTCCTATCGGCGAAGTGGGTTTAACCTCATCGCACCCGCAGAAAATCTAAACGGACTTGCCGCATGGGTCGGCGGAGGGCAGGCTTCGTCGATGGGGACACTCACATGATCCGCCGCCTTATACCAAGCGCCGCTGACGCAGACTCGGGGATTCCCCTGAGGGCCGAACAGTGATTCACGCTTCTTGTTGGAGAGGAGTGGTCGGATGGGGTCGATTGTATTGCGGGACGACTTTGATGCGGCGGCGGTGCGTCGGCTGGCGCGG
>CANJXI010000086.1 GCA_947478785.1 Caulobacteraceae bacterium | reverse complement strand
GACCGGCCCTGACCGGTCAGCACATCAACCTGACGCAGCTTGCCGACGATCTCTTCCGGCTTGTGGTGCTTCCTTGCCATCGTTCCATCCATCCAAAATGGTCCTCGGACCAACATAAGCGATGGATCACCTCAAGGGGCGCAGACCAGAGCGGCGCGGAGGCAACCGGTTTGTCGCCGATCGCCTCGAAGGTCAGGCTGGCGTTCTGGAGGCCCGCCTTCACGTCCGGGTCGCCAAGCCGCACGATGGCCGGCACCGAGAGGCCGAAGAGGGCGTTGATGGTGAAGCGCAACTCGCCGGGCGCGGTGTTGGCGGCGGCGGCCTCGGCCGTGGTGCCGGACTCGCGCGGCGGGATGGTGACGATGGTCAGGTGGCTGCGCAGCTCGGCCACGGCCGGATCGTCCGGCGCGCCGGCCACCCGCAGGCGGATGGTCTGGCCCTGTCCGGGATTGAGGGTGACCCGCTTGGGCGAGAGCTGAAGCAAGTCTCGCGCGGACTTCACCCGCTCGGCGACGGCCTTGGTCAGGGGATTGGCGAGGGCGTCGGCCAGGGCGAGGATCTGGCCGTCCGGCAGCATCACCCGGTCGACCAGGGAGATGTCGAACGTCGCCGCCGCGTCGCCCTGGTTGAAGATATAGATCGAGCCGGAGCGGTGGCTGCGATCGAAGGTCACCCGCTTGGGAGAGATATTGAGGTTCGCGCGGCCCTGCGGGGCGAGGGTCACCGGCGCGGGCTGGCCGACGGCCGCGGTCACGCCAAGTCCGGACAGTACCAGGGCGATCAGCAGCGCTGCGGGCTTCATGAGCGGGAGGCCGGAAAACGGGTGTTATCCATCGGCGGCGTTCCGGCTCGCAAGGCTTCTCACGCGGGGCCCGGGAATCAGGCGCGTGACAGAGCGGCAGGCTGGCCCGGTTTGGTTAACCGCCCGTTCCCCAAATGGGGCGGCCGCCGGGGCCGCCCGCATGAGGTGTCAGTTATAGTTGACGGTGACGTTCAGGTTGCCGGTGTAGGCCTGCGCAGTGGTCGCCGCGTGCATGTCGAAGGAGCCGCCGTAGCGGAGCTCCTGAACGCCCGACGCCGGGATGGTGCCGAGCGTGCCGTTGCTGGCGATCGGGACCGTCGCGGTGACGTTGGTCGGGCCGGCCTGGGTGAAGCTGAGGCTCTGGGTGGTGGTGAAGGTCGTGCCGGTGACGCCCGCGACGTCGAACTTCGCGGAGCTGACGGTCGAGGTGACCAGCGAGCCGTTGCCCGAGCCCGAGATGGAGATTGAATCGTTCTGGTCGAGGCTGACCGTGTTTGTGCCGGTGTTGGACGGGCGGATCACCGAGCCGAACACCAGGTTCTGGGTCTTGGTGATGGTGACGGGCGAGAGCACCGTGACGCTGGCGGGCGCGGTGGTGGACACGCTGCCGGCGGCGAACGCGGCGGTGGCGGCGGCGCTGACGGCGAGCGCTGCGCCGGCGGCGATCAGTGCGTTGCGGATCTTCATGGGGTCCCCCGACAATTGGTCGTCAAATCGATGAGTCCGGGGCGACGCTCTCCTTGGAAGTGCGCCGAATCCTTGCGGCGCAACCCTCCATTGCGTCACCGCGACGTTAGGTTTTCGTTAATCTTAATGTCTAGGGAGCGGGATTCTGACTGTCAAGCTGAAGACGCCGGTAAAGATGGGGCGTAAAGGCGCGGCCATGAGCCCAGATTTGGAGTATCAGGCGACTATGGGTTGCCGGCCGCGTCGTAGGATTTAACCCCAATCGGGCGAGTTATTCGCTTTATAGGCGAGTAAACCGTGCCTCGCGCCGGCCGACTGCATTGACACCTAGGCTCGAATTCTCAAGGCCGCTGGCGACGTCGTTTCTCGATCGACCCATTGCGATGTTCAAATCGAAGACCTCTCCGTCGAACCCCGATACGCCGCCCGGCGGAGCGCCTGTGCGGGCGCGACAATCTGCCTCTGGCGGCGCGCCGCATGCGGCCGCCTTGCCGGGCGTTCGCTTATTGTCGTAACGCTCGCGCCTCGAATCGACAGCGCCGGAGCCAGACATGAGCCTCGCCTTCCTCTTTCCCGGCCAGGGCAGCCAGGCCGTCGGCATGGGCGCGGACCTGGCCGAGGCCTTCGGCGCGGCCCGCGAGGTCTTCCAGGAGGTCGACGACGCGCTCGGCCAGAAGCTCTTCAAGCTGATGCGCGAGGGCGAGGAGGCGGACCTGACGCTCACCGAGAACGCCCAGCCGGCGCTGATGGCGGTGAGCCTGGCGGTGATGCGCACCCTGGAGCGGGAATTCGGCGTGGGTGTCGAAAAGGCCGCCTTCGTCGCCGGCCATAGCCTCGGCGAATATTCGGCCCTGGCCGCGGCCGGGGCCATCAGCCTGGCCGACACCGCCCGCCTGCTCAAGCTGCGCGGCCAGGCGATGCAGCGGGCCGTGCCGGTGGGCGAGGGCGCCATGGCCTCGCTGATCGGGCCCAAGAGCGACGTGGCCCTGGCCGAGGCCGCGGCGCAAGCCGGCTCCGCGTTCGGGGTCTGCGTGGTGGCCAACGACAACAACGCCGGCAATGTGGTGATCTCCGGCGCCAAGGCCGCGGTGGACGCCGCCATCGAGAAGGCCAAGGAACTGGGCGCCCGCGCCATACCCCTGAACGTCTCGGCGCCTTTCCACTGCCCGCTGATGCAGCCGGCCGCCGACGAGATGGCCGCGGCGCTGGCGCAGGCGGTGATCATCTCGCCCCGCGCGCCGCTGGTGGCCAATGTGACGGCGCGGCCGACCCACGACGCCGAGGCGATTCGCCGGATGCTGGTGGAGCAGGTGACCGGCCGGGTGCGCTGGCGCGAGACCATGCTGTGGCTGGCCGGCGAGGGGGGCGTCACCCGATTCGCCGAGGCCGGGGCCGGCAAGGTGCTCTCGGGCATGGCCAAGCGGATCGCCCCCGACGCGGAGGCGACGCCGCTCAATTCGCCCGCCGACCTCGAAGCCTTCGCCAAGAGCGTTTAGGAGCCAGCGGCATGTTCGACCTGACCGGCAAGACCGCCCTCGTCACCGGCGCCACCGGTGGCCTGGGCTCGGCGATCGCGCGCGCCATGCATGCCCAAGGCGCCCACGTGGTGCTGTCCGGCACCCGCGAGGCTGTCCTGCAGGCGCTCGCCGCCGAGCTTGGCGCACGGACCTCGGCGGTCCCGGCGAACCTGTCCGACCCGGCCGCCGTCGACGGGCTGGTCGAGGCGGCGGAGGCCGCGGCCGGCAGCCCCATCGACATCGTCGTGGCCAATGCCGGCATCACCAAGGACGGCCTGCTGATGCGGATGAAGGACGACGACTGGGAGCAGGTCATCAAGGTCAACCTGGAGAGCTACTTCCGCCTCAGCCGCTCGGCGATGCGCGGGATGATGAAGCGCCGCCACGGCCGGATCATCGGAATCACTTCGGTGGTTGGCGTCATGGGCAACCCCGGGCAGGCCAACTACGCGGCTTCCAAGGCCGGCATGATCGGTTTCTCCAAGGCGCTGGCCCAGGAAGTCGCGACGCGGGGCATCACCGTCAACTGCGTGGCGCCGGGCTTCATCGAGAGCCCGATGACCGATGCCCTGAACGAGGCCCAGAAGGCCCAGATCCTGGCGACCATCCCCACCGGTCGCCTTGGCGCCGGCGCCGACGTGGCCTCGGCCTGTGTCTACCTGGCCAGCGACGAGGCCGCCTACGTCACCGGCCAGACCCTGCATGTGAACGGCGGGATGGCGATGATCTGACGCTCGCCTCCCCATTGGGAACATGCTAACGCGCCATCGACTTTCCACTAGCCGCGCCCTGGCGGTTGACTTCGCCGCCAGCGTCGCCGATGCAAAAGCCTGAATTAAGAGGGACCTACCTAATGTCCGACGTTCTAGAACGCGTCCGCAAGATCGTCATCGAGCACCTGGACGCCGATCCCGAGAAGGTCACCGAGAAGGCCAGCTTCATCGACGACCTGGGCGCCGACAGTCTCGACAACGTCGAGCTGGTCATGGCTTTCGAAGAAGAATTCGACATCGAAATCCCCGACGACGCCGCCGAGCACATCCAGACGGTCGGCGACGCCGTGAAGTTCATCGCTGAACGCTTGGGCGCCGCCTAAGCACCTGATTCGGCTTGAGGTTTTAGGACCGCCGCGTCGGGGGAGCCCCCTGACCGCGGCGGTCTTACTTTGAGGACCATCCACCTTTCGAGGACAGGCATGCGTCGAGTCGTCGTCACCGGAATTGGCCTGATCACCCCGCTTGGCCAGGGGACCGAACTCGTCTGGAAAAAGCTCCTGGCGGGCGAATCCGGCATCGGCCGGGTCACCACCTTCGATCCCACCGACTACGCCTGCCAGGTGGCCGGCGAGGTGCCGCGCGTGGACGGACGCGGCGGCGGCGGCCCGGACACGCCGGGCTCCTTCGATCCGGACAAGACGCTTTCCCCGCGCGACCAGCGCCGGGTGGACGACTTCATCCTCTACGCCATCGCCGCCGCCGACGAGGCGGTGGAGGATTCCGGCTGGCGGCCCGAGTCCGACGAGGACAAGGAACGCACCGGCGTGATGATCGGCTCGGGCATCGGCGGCCTGGCCACCATCGAGCGGACCTCCATCGAGCTGCACGAGAAGGGTCCCCGCCGGGTCGGTCCGTTCTTCATCCCCTCGGCGCTGATCAACCTGGCCAGCGGCCAGGTTTCGATTCGCCACGGCCTCAAGGGCCCGAACCATTCCGTCGTGACGGCCTGCGCCACGGGGGCCCACGCCATCGGCGACGCGGCCCGGCTGATCAAGTACGGCGACGCCGACGTGATGCTGGCCGGCGGCGCGGAGGCCGCCATCTGCCGCGTCGGCATGGCCGGCTTCATCGCGGCGCGGGCCATGTCCACCGGCTTCAACGATCATCCCCAGAAAGCCAGCCGACCCTACGACGCCGGCCGTGACGGCTTCGTGATGGGCGAGGGCGCGGGCGTGCTGGTGCTCGAGGAACTGGAGCACGCCAGGGCGCGCGGCGCGAAGATCTACGCCGAGGTCTCGGGCTACGGGCTGGCGGGCGACGCCTACCATATCACCGCTCCGGCCGACGACGGCGACGGCGGCTTCCGGGCTATGAAGGCGGCGCTCAAGGACGCGGGCGTGGCGATGGCCGATATCGACTACATCAACGCCCATGGCACCTCGACGCCGCTGGGGGATGAGATCGAGCTGGGCGCCGTCGAGCGTCTGCTTGGCGATGCGGCGTCCAAGGCCACCATGAGCTCGACCAAGTCGGCGACCGGCCACCTGCTGGGCGCGGCCGGGGCCATCGAGGCGGCGTTCACCTGCCTGGCCATCCGCGACCAGATCGCGCCGCCGACCATCAACCTGGAAAACCCTTCGGTGGCGACGGCGATCGACCTTGTGCCCAACAAGGCCAAGCCGATGACGATCAATGTGGCGCTCTCGAACTCCTTCGGTTTCGGCGGGACCAACGCCTCCGTGGTGTTCAAGAAGGTGTCGTGAGCCGCCGCCGGCGATTCCGCTGGCGCCGGCCGGTCCGCAAAGGGCCGGGACCACTGCGGATGGTCGCCCAAAGCCTGATGTCGCTGCTCCTCGTGGCCATCCTGGCCGGCGGCTGGGTAGTCTGGACCTATCGCGGGCCCGGGCCGCGGGCCAGGTCGGGACCGGCCACCACAGTCTTCCTCGAACACGGCGCGGGCGTCGCCCAGATCGCGCATGCGCTGAAACAGGCCGGCGTTATCTCCTCGGAGAAACTCTTCGTGCTGGCCGCGAAGCTGGGCGGCGCGGCGCGCTCCCTGAAGGCGGGCGAATATGCGGTGCCGAGCGGCGCCTCGATGTCGACCGTCCTGGCCGATGTCCAGGCCGGCAAGGTGGTGCGTCATCAGGTGAGCGTGCCCGAGGGCTGGACCAGCGCCATGGCCGCCGACGCCGTGCGGCGCGAGCCCGTGCTCACCGGCGAGGTCGAGACGCCGCCCGAGGGCTCGATCCTGCCCGACACCTACCTTTTCGAGCGCGGAGAGGCGCGGTCCGCCGTGATCCAGCGGATGCGGGCCGCACAGGACAAGACCCTGGCGGAGCTCTGGGCGGCGCGCGCGCCCGGCCTGCCGTTCGAGACGCCGCAGGAGGCCGTGACCCTGGCCTCGATCATCGAGAAGGAGACCGGGCTGCCCGCGGAGCGTCCGCGGATCGCCGCGGTCTTCCTAAACCGGCTGCGCGCGCACATGCGCCTGGAGAGCGATCCGACGATCATCTACGGGATCTCCCAGGGGCGGCCGCTGGGGCGGGGCATCACCTTAAGTGAGATTACTGCTATAACACCTTATAATACCTATAAGATCGATGGCCTCCCGCCGACGCCGATAGCCAATCCCGGGCGGGCGTCGCTGGCCGCGGTGCTGAACCCACCGCGGAGCACGGAGCTGTTCTTCGTGGCCAACGGCCAGGGCGGCCACGTCTTCGCCTCGACCTTCGCCGAGCACGAGCGCAACGTCGCGCGCTGGCGCGGCCTGGAGCGCGCGCGGGCGGCGGTAGCGGGGAAATGAACACCTTGAACCACGGAAAACACGGAAGGACACGGACGGCGCTGATCGAGAGCGGATCGGCCCGCACGGCGGGCGGCACGACTGTCATGGCAAGAGTGATCCGCTGCGCGGCTCTTCCATGTTTTTACGTGTTTTCCGTGGGTTTCCTTACTTACTTCATGTACGGGAAAACCTGATGGCGCTGTCGGGGATGACCGGGTTCGGCCGGGCCGAGGGCGCGCTGGGCGCCTGGAGCTGGGCCGTGGAGGCCAGGAGCGTCAATGGGCGGAACCTGGAGGTGCGGTTCCGTGGCCCGCCGGGGTTCGAGGGGCTGGAGCGGGCGGCGCGGGACGGCGCCCAGGCGCGCTTCCAACGCGGGCAGCTGACCGTGGGCCTGCAGGCCAAGCGCGTGGAAGGCGCCGGTGCGGTCCGCCTGAACCTGGAGCAACTGGAGCGCTATCTCGCCGCCGGCGCGCCCTATGTGGCTTCGGGCCAGGCCGCCGCGCCAGGGCTTGACGGCCTCCTCAACCTGCGCGGCGTCATCGAGGCGGCCGACGCGGTGGAGGACCCCGAGGCGCACGCGGCGCTGGAGGCGGCGATGGCGTTGTCGATCGGCGCGGCCCTTGACGGGCTCGCGGCGGCGCGGACCGAGGAAGGGGCGGCGCTGGACGGCGTGCTGGGCGGACTGGTGAACCGGATCGGGGCGCTCACCGAAAAGTCCTCGAGCCTAGCCGAAGGGCAGCCGGCGATCATCAAGGCGCGCTTCCAGAAGCGGCTCACGGACCTGGCCGGCGAGGCCGCCACCGAGGAGCGCATCCTGCAGGAGGCCGCCGCCATGGCGGTGAAGGCCGATGTCCAGGAGGAACTCGACCGCCTGGCCGGCCACGTGGACGCCGCGCGCAACCTGCTGGCAACCGAGGGCGGGGTCGGGCGCAAGCTCGATTTCCTGACCCAGGAGTTCATGCGCGAGGCCAACACCCTGTGCTCCAAGTCCGCCTCCGGCGCCTTGACCGCTGTGGGCCTGGACCTCAAAGCGACCATCGAGCAGTTCCGCGAGCAGGTGCAGAATGTCGAGTGAAGGCTCCACGCCCGGCCTGGGCGTGGCCCATGACGACGCCGCCAAGCCCTGGGAGACCCAGCGCCGGGGCATGTTGCTGCTGGTCTCGAGCCCCTCGGGGGCAGGCAAGACATCCCTGTCTCGGCGTCTGGTGTCGGACCATTCGGATCTTATCCTGTCGATCTCCACGACCACGCGGCCGCCACGGCCGGGCGAGGAGGAGGGGCGCGAATATTTCTTCAAGGACAGGCCGGCCTTCCAGGCGATGATCCAGGCCGGCGACCTGCTCGAATGGGCCGAGATCAACGGCAACCTCTACGGCACCCCGAAGGCGCCGGTGATGGCCGCGCTGGAGGCCGGCAAGGACGTGCTCTTCGACATCGACTGGCAGGGCGCGCGCCAGGTCGCCGAGGCGACGCCGCAGGACGTTATCCGGGTGTTCGTGCTGCCGCCGTCGTGGCGGGACCTGTCGCGCCGGTTGCACGCCCGGGCGCAGGATTCCGAAGCGGTGATCGGCCAGCGCCTGGCGCTGGGCAAGCGCGAGATCGCCCACTGGGCCGACTACGACTACGTGATCGTGAACAAGGACTTCGACCGGGCCTACGCGGACCTGGGCCACATCTACCGCGCCGAGCGGATGAAGCCCGGGCGCAATCCGTGGTTGCCGGCCTTCGTGACGGGCCTGGCCGAGGAATAGCGTCACAAGACCACGGACGCTGGAAGCCGGGCGCGAAGTCGTACTAGCCTGCCATGGTCTGGATCAGCCGAGGGCAGGGGCCATGGACATCCTCATCGCGAATTTCAAATGGGTGATGCTGGTGGCCGGATTGGTCACGCTGAGCATGCTCTGGGCCGCGGCCGCGCCGCGGGCGGCGATGACGGCCCTGTTCGGCGAAGGGGTCGATGGCCCCTTGGCGACGCTGCTGGCCCGCAACTGGGGAGTCCTGATCGGGCTGACCGGGGCGATGCTGCTCTGGGGCGCCTTCCATGTCGAGGTCCGCCCGCTGGTGCTGCTGGTCGCCGGGGCCAGCAAGCTCACCTTCATCGGCCTGGTGCTGGCCAACCCGGCGTTTCGGCGCAGGGCGATGGTTCCGCTGGTCGTGGACGGGCTTTTCGTCGCGTTGTTCGTGGCCTACCTGCTGGCCGCGCCCGGCGCATAGGCGCGCGGCCGCTACCCGAACAGCTTGAGCACCAGGCCCGCTATGCCCATGAGGATAAAGGCCCACATTGCGAGAGATGCTCCGATCGCCGCCAAGAGCCGCATTGGGTTCCTTCATTGAGCCGGATCGCTTGGGATCCGCGGACGCCTGAGTCGCTTGGACGCACGCCCTAGTTTAGCACGCCACGGTGTCCGGGCCGGCCTGAGTAGTCAAGCTGGAGCATACGGCGTTATGCGACCGCCGAAGACAAATGCCGGGACGCGGGGCATGATCGGCCATGGACGAGAAGCGCCCGCCGGATCTTGACGCGGAATACCGGCTGATCCGCGGGCCCTGGCCACGCTGGGCGCTGCAGCTGGGCCTGTGGAAGCTTGCGCTACGGACCGCTGGCGTGGTGCTGGCCCTGCTGGCCGTGACGGCGATCGCGGTTCTGCTGCTGCTGCGCCGCTGATGCGTTCACTTGCCCTGGAACTTCGCGGGCCGCTTCCCGATGAAGGCCGCGATGCCCTCGCGGGCGTCGGGCGTGCGGGCGGCGTCGCCCTGGACGTAGGCCTCGGCTTCCAGCTGGTCGCTCCACGACGAGTCGAGGCCGTCCCAGACCAGCCGGCGTGTCAGGCCGAGCGAGGCGGGGCCGTCGGCCAGCGCCCTGGCTAGCGTGAGGCTCGCCTCCATCAGTTCCGCGTCGGGGACGCAGCGATTGATCAGGCCCCATTCCAGCGCGGTTCGGGCCGGCAGCTTCTCGCCCAGCAGCATCAGCTCCATGGCGCGGGCCTTGCCCACCAGGCGGGGCAGGAGGTAGGTCGCCCCGCCGTCGGGCACGAGGCCGATGCGGCGGAAGGCCAGCAGGAAATAGGCGCTCTCGGCGGCGACCACGAGGTCGCAGGCCAGTGCGATCGAGACCCCTATGCCGGCCGCCGCGCCATTGACCGCCGCCACAAGCGGCTTGGGCGAGCGGCGCACCGCGCTCAGGAAGGGGTTGAAGTAGGCGACCAGGGACAGGTTGGGCCCGGCGACCGGCCGGCCCTCGGCGGGGCCGCCAGCCGAGAGCTTGGCGCCCGAACAGAAGCCGCGGCCCTCGCCCGTCAGAAGGATGGCGGTGACAGCGTCGTCGGCGATGAAGCCTGTGAGGGCCGCGGTCAGCGCAGCCATCGACTCGGAATCGGCGGCGTTCAGCGTGGCGGGATCGGCGAGGGTTATGATCCCGACGCGGTCGCGAATCTCGGTCCTGACCCTCGGGGTCACGGTTGCGCCGTCCATGCCTGTTTCCTTCTCGAACTCTGTTGAGCGCGAGACTATCCCGGCGCGAGCCTGGCGGAAACTCAGGCCGCGACGGCCTCGGCGAGGGGCGCCTCGGCCGCGGTGGTGCGGTTGCGGCCGGCGTGCTTGGAGGCGTAGAGGGCGGCGTCGGCGCGTTCCACCAGGTTGGCGGCGGGCTCGCCCGGCGCGCGCTCGGCGACGCCGGACGAGACGGTCATCGCGCCCAGGTCCTCGTTGGTCGAGCGCCGCTTCAGCGAGCGCGACGACACTTCCTCGCGGATCTCCTCGAGGATGGTGGTGGCGACCTCGACGCTTTCGGCCGGGAAGATCACCGCGAATTCCTCGCCGCCGTAGCGGGCGGCCATGCGCGGGGCGGCGCCGGCCTTGCCGATGACGCTGGCCACATAGCGCAGCACCTGGTCGCCGATCTGGTGGCCCCAGGTGTCGTTGAAGCCCTTGAAGTGGTCGATGTCGATGATGCCCAGGCAGAGTGGCTCGCCAGCCTTGTCGGCCTCGGCGCAGGCCGCGTCGAGGGCCTCGTCGAAGGACTTGCGGTTGGCCAGGTTGGTCAGGCCGTCGGTCATGGCGTCGCGACGGACCTGTTCCAGGCTCTCGCGCAGTCGGATCAGCTCGAAGTTGGTCTCCATGAGCTGGGTCTCGAGCGACTGGTTTTCCTTCTGCACGATACGGGTGGCGGTGGTCAGGGTGTCGACCATGGCCTTGACCTTGGCGGCGTCGCCATTGTCGAAGGTGTTCGACGCGGTCTCGAGTTGTTGGCCGTAGATCTCGGCGGTCTTCTGGGCGGACTCGATGGCCGATGAAACCGTCGACAATTCCCGCGACAGGGCGTCGCCGGCGTCGAGGATATCGCCGTTGCGGCGGGTGTCGGGCAGGAACTGGGCGGCAAGCGCCTCACCGATGCTCTCGGTGAACGGTTCACCGGCGGCGATCAGGCGGTCGATCTCAGCGGCGAGGGGGCTCTGCTTGTGCCCGACATAGTGCACCCAGATCTGGAAATTCAGCACGGTCGGCCAGACCTGATGGTGCTCCATGGCCTCGATGGCGGCGCGCGCCAGCTCGTAGGCCTTGGGGCTGCGCAGCGAGGTTTCGATATCCGCGGACATTGGATCTTCCCGAGGGGGAGCCGCCGCAACTGCGCGAACGTCTCCCTCTGGAACAGAAGCCTAAGCCCGCAGTCCAAACGTCAGGTTAAGGCCACTGGGGCGCGGTCGATTGGTCGCGCCTGGGGGCAGGCGCCCGGATCAGTCGTCCGAGCGCGTCGCCGTGGGCCGGGCGAGGAAGGCCGGCACATCGCGGCCGAACCCCACAACACCGTCGTCGCCGTCGTTGTCGCGATCCCGCCCACGGGGGCGGTCATTGCGGTCCGGACGCTCGCGCGGCGGGCGCGCGGCCTGCGGCTCGGGCGGACGGTCGCGCTCGGGCCGGCGCTCGTGACGCTCGGGCCGGGCTTCGCGCACGGGTTCGGCGGCTGGAGCCGCTGCGGCCGGCGCCTGAGCGGAGGTTTCCGGACTGCGTTCGCCGCCGCCGCGACGCCCGCGCGAGCGGGGCGTGCGTTCGCCCCGTTCCGGGCGCTCGCCGCGTTCGGGGCGCTCGGCGCGGGGCTGCGGCGGGATCACCTCGGCGTCGGGATTGAATGGCGTCAGGGCCGCGGTCTCGCCATGCACCGGGATCGGTCGGGGGCGACGGTCACGGTCGCGGCTGGATGCGGGCCGCCCACGGTCTCCGCCACGGCCGCCATCGCGGGAGGAGCGGCGCGGCTCGTCCTTGATGCTGGACCAGTCGATGTCGAGCGTGATCTCCTCGGGAACCTTGCCGATGAGCTTCAGGACCTTGTCGAGGTTCTTGGCGTCGCCCGGCGTCGCCAGCATGAAGGTCTGGCCGGTCTTGCCGGCGCGGCCCGTCCGGCCGATCCGGTGGACGTAGTCGTCGGCGTGGCTCGGGACGTCGTAGTTGAACACGTGGCTGACGTCGGGGATGTCGAGGCCCCGGGCCGCGACATCCGAGGCGCACAGCAGCTTCAGCGAGCCGTTCCGGAAGCTCTCCAGCGTGCGCATGCGGGTCTGCTGGTCGAGGTCGCCGTGGATCGGCGCGGCGTCGTGGCCGTGGGTCTTCAGCGACTTGGCGACGATATCGACTTCGGACTTCCGGTTGCAGAAGATGATGCCGTTCTTGACGTCGGCCCGCTCAATCAGGGCGCGCAGCGCCGTGCGCTTGGCCTTGTGGTCCTGGGTCGGCACCCGAACCAGATACTGGGTGATGGTGTCGGCCGTGGTCGCCGGGCGCGAGGCCTCGATGCGGATCGGGTCGTTGAGGAACTGCTTGGTGAGCCGGGTGATCTCCGGCGGCATGGTGGCCGAGAAGAACAGGGTCTGCTTCTTCGGCGGGGTCAGCTTGAAGATGCGCTCGAGGTCGGGGATGAACCCCATGTCGAGCATGCGGTCGGCTTCGTCGACGACCATGATCTGGACGCCCGTCATCAAGAGCTTGCCGCGCTCGAAATGGTCGAGCAGGCGGCCCGGAGTGGCGATCAGCACGTCGACGCCCCGGTCGAGCTTCAGCTCCTGGTCGGAGAAGGACACGCCGCCGATCAAGAGCGCCCAGGAGAGCTTCTGGCCCTTGGCGTACTTCTCGAATGACATCGAGACCTGGTCGGCGAGTTCGCGCGTGGGCGCGATCACCAGGGCGCGCGGCATGCGCGCCTTCGAGCGGCCGGCCTTCAGCCGGTCGATCATCGGCAGGGTGAAGGCGGCGGTCTTGCCGGTGCCGGTCTGGGCGATACCCAGGACGTCACGCCCTTGCAGGGCGTAGGGGATAGCCTCGGCCTGGATGGGCGTTGCGGTGGTGTAGCCTGTGTCGGCGACGGCCTGCAGGGTCGCAGGCGAGAGGCCCAGTTCTGAAAATTCGGTCATTCGTTACGAGTGGGGCGGGACCCGCCTTTGCTAGAGGGTGGGCGAACCGCGGCGGCGCGGACGGATATCGTCGCGCGCGGCGGAAGATACGGACAGCGCCCGCCAAGTCAACGCGCGGCTACGGCGCAGGTTCAAGGAGAGCGCGCCATGGCGACAAATTGGCCGCAATCGATCGCTTGCCGCGCTGTTTTCTATCCACCCAGCGGTGTTCCGCGGTCACGCCAGGCGCGCAGTTCATTGTCTGGCAGCGCCGCCACGGCCTTGATACCGCCCGCGGTCGCGCTGAGAAGGTAGACATGCTCCCACTCGGCGATGAGTTCACCGGCCGCATTATATAGCCGGTCCTCTGTGCGGACGCTGGCTGTCGTCTGAGCCAGTCGTGCGAGTTCCAGCACCCGCTTCTCGGCGCGGACCAGCCCCTGGGCCCGATAAAATGCGCAGAGGCCAAACGTATTCTGGCGGAATTGATCCCGATCCAGAACCGCTTGGCGACCTTCGTAGGACATGAAGGCCGGATAATCCCAAAGCGCGCAGATCGTATCTACGTCCTCCCGGGAAAACGCGTCTGCATACCCCTGGAAGAAGGCGTCCACTTGAGCCGCCGTCATGTCGTCCTCTCAGTTCGCCCTCAAGGCTCCCAAACATTCAATGTTCGTTTCGAGCAGAGAGCAGTCAACAAGCAAGGGCGGAACTCCGCCTTGGCCAACCGAGGCTCCGTAAACCCGCGATCCTAGGACGGCAGTCCGGACTGCGGCCCAGCCCCGGAGTTCGAGGCCTTGAGCGAGGCGGGGCGGCTCTTGGGTGGGCGGCCCTCGAGCGGCGGAAGCGGCGCCCGCTGGGCTTTCGGGTCGCCAACCGGAGGCTCGGCCAAACGATGTTCGCCATGACGCAGGGCGTCCGAGAAGGACCGCACGGCCTCGCCGAGCGCGAAGGTCAGCGCGGCGCCGGCGGCGGTGGCCTGCCCGACGGCCTGGTCACCGGCGTCGCGCAGCTTGCCGGTGAGTTCGGCGCGCTTGTGGTGAGCCTTGGGGCTCTCCTTGATCGTCTTGGCGGCCAGGGCGCCCATGGCCAGCACGGCCTCGGCGATCAGCGCCTGCCCCGCCTTGGAGGATAGCACCTCGGCCAGCCCGCCCTTGCGGACAGCGCGGGGCAGCTTCACGCCCCCGATCCGCTTGGGCAGCTTCTTCACCTTGGCCATAGGCAGTCTCCTTGTGGAGGTTGAACGCCCGGCGACCGCCGCGTGTTCCGACCGCCACAACGGTGCTGACTAGGCGGCCGGGCGCCCCTATATCCTGGCCGCTATTAGGCTCCGGTCGGACGTCAGGCCGCGTTGCCTTCGATCCAAGCGGCCGCGCGGTTGATCCGCGCCAAATCAGCGCCGTTGCATTAGTAGTGACGCCGGGAACAAATGCCGGGTCGAAGGCGGGAGGAACTATTCGGTGAGCGGTGACAAAAAGACGTGGGACGACCCCAAGACGGCGACGACGATGCCCCAGTTGCTGCACGCCGCCGCCGCCGCCTACGGGGACGACGTCGCGATCACGCTCAAGGGAGAGACGATCCCCGACGACGAGATCACCTTCCGGGACCTCGACCGGAAGTCGGCGGCGCTGGCCCGCGGGTTGTTGGCCCGGGGCGCAGGCAAGGGAACGAGGATCGGCTTCATCTATGGCAACAGCCCGTCCTTCGCGGTCATGCTGGCGGCCATCTCGCGTATCGGCGCGATCGCCATTCCGATGAGCACCTTGATCAAGTCCAACGAACTGGTCCGGGTGCTGCGCCAGTCGGACGCCGCCGGACTGATCGTCCAGCGCAAGCTCCTGGGCAACGACTACGTCGAGCGACTCTGCGAGGCGCTTCCCGAGCTCCGTGGCGGCGGCGCCGACCTGCGGCTCGCCCAGGCGCCCTATCTGCGGTGGATCGTTTCGCAAGGCCCCGACCTGCCGGCGAGCGTCCATGACATGAGCTACCTCAGCGACGCCGCCGCGACGGTGAGCGAAGAGCTGCTGCTGGAGGTCGAGTCGGAGGTCCACACCACCGACCAGATGATCGAGATCTACACGTCCGGTTCGATGGCCCTGCCGAAGGGCGTCAAGCACAACCACGGCCCGGTCATGTTCAGGGCCCATTACCTCACCGCGAAGACCGGTCTCGAGCGGGGACGCAAGGCGCCGGCCACCCTGCCGATGTTCTGGGTGGGTGGCTTCATGATGTCGCTCATGCCGGACCTGGAAGCCGGCGCCACCACGCTCTGCACGGAAGGCACCTCGACCAACAGCCGCATCGCCATGGGCAGCGTGCTCTCGGAGGAAGACCTCAAGGTCTATGCGGGCGGCGCCGTCAACTGGGGCCTGGGGATGACCGAGACGATCGGCCCCTATTCCTATGGCGACGTCCTGCGCGCGCCCGGCTATCCGCTGTGCGCGCCGATGGACCATTTCGCCGACGGCTACGAGGTCCGGGTCGCGGTGGACGGCAAGCAGGTTCCCGACGGCGGGACCGGCGAGGTGCAGATCCGCGGCTATCCAGTCACCCCCGGCCTGCACAAGGTGGAGCGGTCCGAGCACTTCGAGCCCGACGGCTTCTACCGGACCGGGGACATGGGCCTGGTCGAGGGCGGCCGCGTCCACTTCGTCGGGCGCAACGGCGACATGATCAAGACCGCCAGCTCCAACGTCTCGCCGGCCGAGGTCGAGATGGAGATGCAGCAGCTTGAAGGCGTGCACAACGCCTACGTCGTGGGCTTGCCCGACGCGGAGCGCGGGCAACTGGTGGCGGCGGCGGTCGTGCCCAGGGACGGCGCCACGCTGGATTTCGACGCGATCCAGGCGCAGCTGCGCAAGGTCCTGTCGAGCTACAAGGTGCCGCGCGCCTATGTGCAGATCACCCGCGAGGAGGTGCCCATGCTGCACAGCAACAAGGTCGCCCGCCGCCAGATCGCAACCATGCTGGCCGAACGGCTCGGGCGGACCTAGACGTCGAGGTCGGCGGCGGCGAATTCGGCGTTTTCCTGGATGAACTGGAAGCGCAGCTCGGGTTTGCGGCCCATCAGGGCCTCGACCAGGTTTTCGACCACCTCCTCGGCGCGGGGCAGGGTGACGCGCGCCAGCGTGCGCTTTGAAGGATCCATGGTGGTCTCCTTCAACTGCGCCGGCATCATCTCGCCCAGGCCCTTGAAGCGGCTGATCTCGGGCTTCTTGCCCTTGAACTCCGTGGCCAGCAGTTCGTCGCGGTGGGCGTCGTCGCGGGCGTAGACCGCCTTGCCGCCGTGGCTCAGCCGGTAGAGCGGCGGCAGCGCCAGGTAGAGGCGGCCCGAACGGATCATCTCGGGCATGGTGCGATAGAAGAAGGTGATCAGCAGGCTGGCGATATGGGCGCCGTCGACGTCGGCGTCGGTCATGATGACCACGCGGTCGTAGCGCAGGTCCTCTTCCTTGAACTTCGACCCTCCCTGGACGCCCAGCGCCAGCAGCAGGTCGGAGAGCTCCTTGTTGGCCCCCATCTTGTCGAGGGTGGCCGAGGCGACGTTGAGGATCTTGCCGCGCAGGGGCAGGATCGCCTG
>CANJXI010000085.1 GCA_947478785.1 Caulobacteraceae bacterium | reverse complement strand
GCCGGACCTGCCTCCCGACCCATCTCGAACTTTGATCGATGGCGTGAATGCTTGCGCGGTCGGGACTAATCCATCGAAGGACTAAACTGCATGGCTAGCGGTACTGTGAAATGGTTCAACGGCGCCAAGGGCTTCGGCTTCATCCAGCCCGATGAGGGCGGCCCGGACGTGTTTGTGCACATCTCAGCGGTCGAACGCGCCGGGCTTCGTTCGCTGAACGAAGGCCAGAAGATCAACTACGAGCTCGAGAAAGACCCCCGCAGCGGCAAGACCGCGGCCGGCCAGCTCTCGGCCTGAACTCCGATTTGCGGGGTCCAGGCCCCGCCAAGTCCACTCGATGGGCCGGCCCCGCGCCGGCCCATTTTGTTTTCGAGGGCAAGAAGGACGGGGAACCACTCTTTCCGTGCTCTTTCCGTGTTTTCCGTGGTTCCCCTTTCCCAGGTCCGCCGACGCGGCACACGCCCGCTTGCGTCCTACTCACTCCCTCTCTAAACGGGCGGCTTAACCTGCAGTTCTGACCTGGGGCCGGCGTTTGACCACGCGCGGGCCTTCGCGCGCGAGACCTTGATGCCCAAACGGACCGACATCTCCTCGATCCTGATCATCGGCGCTGGCCCTATCGTCATCGGGCAGGCCTGCGAGTTCGACTATTCCGGCGTCCAGGCCTGCAAGGCGCTCAGGGCCGAGGGCTACCGGATCGTCCTGGTCAATTCGAACCCGGCCACGATCATGACCGATCCAGACGTGGCCGACGCCACCTATATCGAGCCGATCACGCCGGAGATCGTCGAGAAGATCATCGCCAAGGAGCGCCCCGACGCGCTGCTCCCCACCATGGGCGGCCAGACCGCGCTGAACACCGCGCTGGCGCTGGAACAGATGGGCGTGCTGGCCAGGTACGGCGTCGAGATGATCGGGGCGAAGGCCGACGTCATCGACAAGGCCGAGGACCGCCAGAAATTCCGCAACGCCATGGACGCCATCGGGCTGGAAAGCCCCAAGTCCAAGGCCGCCCACACCCTGGAGGAGGCGCTCGAAGGCCTGGAGTTCGTGGGCCTGCCGGCGATCGTGCGGCCGTCCTTCACGCTGGCCGGCACCGGCGGCGGCATCGCCTACAACATCGAGGAATTCCACGAGATCGTACTGCGCGGCCTCGACCTCTCACCCACCACCGAGGTGCTCATCGAGGAAAGCGTCCTGGGCTGGAAGGAGTACGAGATGGAGGTGGTCCGCGATCGCGCGGACAACTGCATCATCATCTGCTCCATCGAGAACATCGACCCGATGGGCGTGCACACCGGCGACTCGATCACCGTCGCCCCGGCGCTCACGCTCACTGACAAGGAATACCAATGGATGCGGCGGGCCTCGATCGCCGTGCTGCGCGAGATCGGGGTGGAGACCGGCGGCTCCAACGTGCAGTTCGCCGTTAACCCCAAGGACGGCCGCATGGTCGTCATCGAGATGAACCCCCGCGTCAGCCGCTCCTCGGCGCTGGCGTCGAAAGCCACGGGCTTCCCGATCGCCAAGGTCGCCGCCCGCCTGGCGGTGGGCTACACGCTGGACGAGCTGATGAACGACATCACCGGCGCGACGCCGGCCTCGTTCGAGCCCTCCATCGACTACGTCGTCACCAAGATCCCCCGCTTCGCCTTCGAGAAGTACCCGGGCGCCGAGCCTTACCTGACCACCTCCATGAAGTCGGTGGGCGAGGTCATGGCGATCGGCCGGACCTTCGCCGAGAGCCTGCAGAAGGCCTTGCGCGGCCTGGAGACCGGCCTGTCGGGACTCGACGAAGTCGACATCGAGGGCGCGGGCGATCCGGAGATGGGCCACGCCGCCGTGCTGCGCGCGCTGGGCGTGCCGACGCCCGACCGGCTGCGGGTGATCGCCCAGGCCTTCCGCCATGGACTGACCGTCCAGGAGATCAACACCGCCTGTTCCTACGAACCCTGGTTCCTGCGCCAGATCGAGACCCTGGTCGCCGAGGAACGCCGTATCGCCGAGGCCGGCCTGCCCGCCGACGCCCAGGCCTTCCGGGCGCTGAAGGCGCAAGGATTCTCCGACGCCCGGCTAGGCGCGCTCACAGGAACCAAGGAAGCCGATGTCCGCGAGCAGCGCCGGGCGCTGGGCGTGCGCCCCGTCTACAAGCGCATCGACACCTGCGCCGGCGAGTTCCGCGCCGAGACGCCCTACATGTATTCAACCTACGAGACCGGCGCGCTCGGCCAAGAGCCGGACTGCGAAAGCGACCCGTCCGACCGCAAGAAGGCGATCATCCTGGGCGGCGGGCCGAACCGGATCGGTCAGGGCATCGAGTTCGACTACTGCTGCTGCCACGCGGCCTTCGCGCTCGACGAGATCGGCGTGGAATCGATCATGGTGAACTGCAATCCGGAGACGGTCTCCACCGACTACGACACCTCCGACCGCCTCTACTTCGAGCCGCTGACGGCGGAAGACGTCCTCGAACTGATCCATGTCGAGCAGAAGAACGGGACCCTGCTGGGCGTCATCGTGCAGTTCGGTGGCCAGACGCCGCTGAAGCTCGCCCAGCCGCTGGAAGACGCCGGCATCCCGATCTTGGGCACCAGCCCCGACGCCATCGACCTGGCCGAGGACCGCGAGCGGTTCCAGCAACTGCTGCACAAGCTCGACATCGCCCAGCCGATCAACGCCATAGCGCGCAGCCGCGACGAGGCCTTCGCCGGCGCCCACAAGGTCGGCTACCCCATCGTCATCCGCCCCTCCTACGTCCTGGGCGGCCGGGCCATGGAGATCGTCCGCGACGACGAGCAACTGGAGCGCTACATCCGCACCGCCGTGCAGGTCTCGGGCGACAGCCCCGTCCTGATCGACCAGTACCTCTCCCGCGCCACCGAGGTCGACGTGGACGCGCTCTGCGACGACACCGGCGCGGTCTTCGTGGCGGGCGTCATGGAGCACATCGAGGAGGCCGGCGTGCACTCGGGCGACTCGGCCTGCTCGATGCCCCCCTTCTCGCTCAAGCCCGAGACCATCGCCGAGCTCAAGGTCCAGACCGAGAAGATGGCGCGCGCGCTGAAGGTGCGCGGCCTGATGAACGTGCAGTTCGCCATTGAGGAGCCGCACTCAGACAACCCGCGGATCTTCGTGCTGGAGGTGAACCCCCGCGCCAGCCGCACCGTCCCCTTCGTCGCCAAGACGATCGGCCGGCCCGTGGCCGCCATCGCCGCCAAGCTGATGGCCGGCAAGCCGCTGTCGGACTTCGATCTGGTCGAAAAGCCCTACGACCACATCGCGGTGAAGGAGGCGGTCTTCCCGTTCGCCCGCTTCCCGGGCGTCGACACCGTGCTGGGCCCCGAGATGCGCTCGACCGGGGAGGTCATGGGCCTGGACTGGGTGCGTCCCGGCGAAACCCTCGCGCCGGCCTTCGCGCGGGCCTTCGCCAAGAGCCAGCTGGGCGGCGGGACCATCCTGCCCACGAGCGGCTGCGTCTTCGTCTCGGTGAAGGACGCCGACAAGCCCTGGATCCTGGAACCGGTCCGCCAGCTCCTGGCCCATGGCTTCACGGTCATGGCGACCGGCGGCACCGCCACCTTCCTGACCGCCGAGGGCCTTCCGGTGCAGCACGTCAAGAAGGTGCTGGAGGGCCGTCCGCACATCGTCGACGCCATGAAGAACGGCGAGGTGCAGCTGGTTTTCAACACCACCGAGGGCCGCCAGTCGCTGGCCGACAGCTTTGAACTGCGCCGCACCGCCCTGATGATGAAGACGCCCTACTACACCACCGCCGCCGGCGCGCTGGCCGCCGCCCAGGCCATCGTGGTCACCGCCGCCGCCCCCCTCGAGGTCCGCCCCCTGCAGAGTTACGCCTGACCTCGAGAGCCCGCCGCGCTCGCCTCTCGCGCGAACTTCCACCCACGCTTGCGGATTGACCAGGCTCACAACCAAGCGCATGCTTTGGCATCGCCTGACTGAGACAGGTGGCAAGGGCGCGCCCCGGCGGCCCGCATATACGCCCTCCGGACGCTTCTGGCGCCCGCCGGACGGCGATCTGCCGGGGGACGCCGTTGGCGTCTGCCGCAGTCTGGCGTGGAGGTCACTCCACAACAGATCTGCGAGGTAGTCTCATGCATACCGAACCGCACACCGAGGGTCACCACAAGCCCAGGCACCTGGCCGAGAAATTCGAGGGCATGATCGGCGTCGTCATGATCGCCGCGATCGTCCTGCTCGCCGTCGGCATGGTCTATGGAATCATGACCACCGACTCGACGCCCGCCTGGATGCGCTGATCTAGGCCGGAGCCGCTCCGGCGGCTCCGCCCCCCGCTGGCGGGGCCTGAGGGCCGACCGCCAGGTCGCGACGCGGCCGCAAGGAGCGGCTCGCGGCGATGGGTGTGTTTGTCTCCCAGCCTTTCCGCGCCGGATTGCCCCGGGCGAAAGGGCGGCGGCGCTTGTAATGAGATGCGGCCTCGCGGAACGCGGGTGGGATTGATACCAAGGGGTCCACGCGCAAAGGACCCCTAATGCTGGACCGGACGATTGCCTACGGCCTGGATTTCACCTTTCCCGCCAAGGACAGCGCCATCGGCGCCAACCTGGCCATGTTCGGGGAATTCGCGCGGCCGATCTCCGACTTCCTCATCGACCATGCTCAGACGAAAACCGGCGTCCTGATCGACGCGGGCGCCAACATCGGCTCCATCAGCCTGCCCTTCGCCGCCGCCCGGCGCGGCTGGCAGGTGATCGCCATCGAGGCCCACCGCGGCCTGGCGGCCCTGCTGTCGACCAATGCGGTCAACAACCGGCTGATGAATGTCGACGTGGTCCAGGCGGCCGTCGGGGCCGAGCAGCACGTCGTGGGGTTTCCCAGTGTCCGCCTGGGCGCGGAACGGAACTTCGGCACGCTCAGCCTGCGCTCCACCGACCACCCGACCACTCCGACCCTGATGACCACGCTCGACGAGCTCGCGCCCGACGGCGCCCAGCTGGTGAAGATCGATGTGGAGGGCTACGACGCCGAGACCCTGATCGGCGCGCCGAACCTCCTGCACAAGGTCCGTCCGATATGGCTGGTCGAGGCGGCGCGCAACCAATACCCCGAGACGGCGCGCGCCGTGATCCAGACCCTGCTCGAGGCGGACTATCAGGTGCATTGGTTTTTCGCGCCCTGGACCAGCGGCCACAAGCTCAAGGGCCGGCGCTCCGGAGAACCCGGCAAGGGCGATCCCAATGTCGTGGCCCTGCCGCGCGGCGTCGAAAACCGCTGGAACCTGCCGCCGGTCAAGAACGCCGACGAGCCGCATCCCGGCACCATCGACGCCTACCCCTACCTCGCCCGCTACAAGATCACGTCGTAAGGTATTTTCCGCCGAAGCGCGCGCCGGGCCGGCGCCGGCTTGACGATAGCGGAGGATGCCCATGGCGGGCCGGGTGAGCGGCAAGGTGGCGTTGGTCACCGGCGGGGCCAGCGGCATCGGGCGCGGCGTGGCGGAGAGGCTGGCGTCCGAGGGCGCCCATGTCGTCGTCACCGACCTGCAGGACCCCCTGGGCGCCGAGGTCGTGACCGGGATCCGGAAGGCCGGCGGAAAGGCCGAATACATGAGCCACGACGTCGCCGACGAGGCCGCCTGGGCTGGGGTCATCGCCCAGGTCAAGGCCAGCCACGGCCGCCTCGACATCCTGGTCAACAACGCCGGCATCGCCATCGCGGGCTCCGCCCTCGACATGACCCTGGCCGACTGGCGCCGGCAGACCGCGGTCAACCTGGACGGGGTGTTCCTGGGTGTGAAGCACGCCATCCCGCTGATGCGGGCGAGCGGCGAGGGCGGCTCGATCATCAACATGTCCTCGGTGGGCGGGCTCAAGGGTTCGGCGGGCCTCGCCGGCTACTGCGCCACCAAGGGCGGCGTGGCGCTGTTCACCCAGTCGGTGGCGCTCGAGTGCGCCCAGGCCAAGGACGGCATCCGGGTCAACGCGGTCCACCCCGGACTGGTCGAGACCGCGATCTGGCGCGCCCTGCCCGACCCCGCCAACCCAGGGGCCAACGCCATGCCGGACCTCGACGCCATGGCCGCCCGCACCGTGCCGCTGGGCGTCAAGGGCCTGCCGTCCGACATCGCCAGCGGCGTGCTGTGGCTGGCCAGCGACGAGGCCCGCTTCGTCACCGGCTCGTCGCTGGTGATCGACGGCGGGCACATGGTCCGCTAGCACCGCGTCATGAGCGCGACCCTCAATGTCATCTTCGGCCCCTGCGGCGCCGGCAAGACCACCTACGCCCACGCGTTTGCCCGCCGCGAGCGGGCGGTGGCCTTCATCCTCGACGACTGGATGGCGCGGATGTTCGGTCCCGACATGCCCGATCCGCTGGAATACGAATGGATGCTCGAGCGGGTCGGCCGCTGCGAGGCGCAGATCTGGTCGAACGCCGCGGCCGTGCTGGCCGCCGGGACGCCGGTGATTCTCGACATCGGCCTGATGCGGCGGGCCGACCGCGCCCGGGTCCGCGAGATCGCCGAGGCGACAGGCCTTCGCCTGCAGTTCCACTTCGTGGACGCGCCCCAGGACGTGCGCCGGGCCCGCGTCCTGGATCGCAACGAGGTACGCGGCGAAGGCTTCGCCATCGCCGTTTCGCCGGACATGTTCGATTTCATAGAAGGCGTCTACGAAGCGCCGGAATCGGACGAACTCAAGGGCGCGGTGATCAGCGAGAGCGCCTAACCGGTCTGCGTTCTGTGGGCTTCCCAATTGTGGCGCAACGGCGCCAATGTCGCGCGATCGGGGGATCTGGCATGCGTGCGGGTTGGGTTGCGGCGGCGTTTGGGAGCGGACTGTCGGGGACGGGGTCGAGCGGCGGCGCCGAACGCGTCGCGACGTCCGAGCCCAAGGCGCCCGCCCCGGCCATTGTAGCGCCGTCCCCGCCCCCTATTTTTGCAGTCCCGTCCGGAGCCCGCGCGATGAAAGCCTATATGTTCACCGACCAGGGGCCCGCGATCCGCGAAACCCCCAAGATGCCGCCGAAGCAGGCGCAGGTGCTGGTCAAGGTGGCCGCGAGCGCGCTCAACCGCGTCGATCTGGTGATGGCCCAGGGCGCGCCGCACGGCTCCCGGGGCGGCGTCGGCACGGTGCTGGGCTCGGAGTGGGCCGGCGAGATCGTCGAGGTCGGGCCGGGTGTCGAGGGCTTCTCGGTCGGCGACCGGGTGATGGGCTCCAGCGGCAGCGCCTTCGCCGAATACGTCTGCGCCCACGTGGCCAACGTCCTGCCGATCCCCGACCCGAACATGCACTACGAGACGGCGGCCTGCTTCCCGATCGCGCTGCGCACCATGCACGACGCCATCGTCACCATCGGCCAGCTCCAGCCGGGCCAGAAGGTCCTGATCCAGGGCGCCTCCAGCGGCGTGGGCCTGCTCGGGATGCAGATCGCCAAGGTGATGGGCGCCAAGATGGTGATCGGCTCGTCCACCGATCCTGGCCGCCGCGCCCGGCTGTCCGAGTTCGGCGCCGACAAGGCGATCGATTCCGGCGATCTCGGCTGGCCGGATCAGGTTCTGGAATTCACCCAGGGCCAGGGCGTCGACCTCGTCGTCGACCAGGTCTCGGGCCTGCTGGTCAACGGCAACATGCGCGCCGCCAAGGTCAAGGGCCGGGTGATCAATGTCGGGCGCCTGGGCGGCCAGCGGGCCGAATTCAACGCCGACCTGCATGCCTTGCGCCAGATCACCTATGTGGGCCTGACCTTCCGCACCCGCACGCTGGAAGAGACCGGCGCCATCAATCAGGCGATGATGCGCGACCTGTGGCCGGCCTTCGGGGCGGGCAAGCTGGTCCTTCCCATCGATTCCACCTTCCCCTTCGCCGAGGTGGACCAGGCGCTGGGCCGCATGCAGCGCAACCAGCACTTCGGCAAGATCGTGCTGCGCCACTAAGCCCTGGACGGATTAGCCCGACGGGTGGACGGTTAATGCGGCGCCGCATCGAGAGCGCCTTGCTTTTTGCGCTGCACAAACCTATCCTCTTCCCCCCCGGACGTGTGCGCCCGCGGCCGAATTCTGCGAACTTCCAACCAGGGCGAACCCGAGTCACCACCTCCATGGAAAAAGTCCCGATGACCGCCGAGGGCTACCACGCCCTCGACGAAGAGCTGAAGCGTTTGAAGACCGTGGAGCGGCCCGCCGTGATCGCCGCGATCGGCGAAGCGCGCCTGCACGGCGACCTCTCGGAGAACGCCGAATACCACGCCGCCAAGGATCGCCAGGGCTGGATCGAAGGCCAGATCGCCGAGATCGAGGACCGCATGGCCCGCGCCCAGGTGATCGACGTCTCCAAGCTCTCGGGCAAGCAGGTCAAGTTCGGCGCCACCGTCTCGGTGATCGACGAGGACACCGAGGAAGCCGCCCGCTACCAGATCGTCGGCGAGCACGAAGCCGACGTGAAGCAGGGCAAAGTGTCGATCACCTCGCCCATCGCGCGCGCGATCATCGGCAAGGAAAGCGGCGACGTGGTCGAGGTCACCACCCCGGGCGGCGTCAAGGCCTACGAGATCACCAAGGTCGAGTGGGTCTGACCGACCGCTAGATGGCCCCGGCGTCCGCGCCTCCTCTGACCATCTGGGCCGTCTCGGACGGCCGGGCCGGTATCGAGGCGCAGGTCCTGGGGCTGGCGGAAGCCGTGGCGCGGGTGCGTCCGGCGGAGATCACCGTCAAGCGGATCGGCTGGCGGGGCGGCCTCGGGCGGCTGCCCTGGCGGCTGATTCCGCCGTGGGCGCTGAAGGCCGAAACGCCCGTCGCCCCCCCGTGGCCGGACATCTGGATCGCCGCTGGGCGGGCGACCCTGCCGCTAACGACCCGCATGCGCCGCTGGTCGGGCGGACGGACCTTCGTCGTCCAGGCGCAGGACCCGCGCACCGGCCTTCGCCCCTTCGACCTGGTGATCCCGCCGTCCCACGACGGGCTGTCGGGCTCCAACATCTTTCCCATCCTGGGCTCCCCCAACCGGCTGAGCGCCGACAAGCTGGCGGCCGAGCTGGCGCGCTTCGAGGCCCGGATCGCGCCACTGCCCCACCCGCGCGTCGCGGTGATCATCGGCGGGCGCTCCAAGGCCTTCGACCTCCCGCCGGACCGCGCCTCGACGATGGCCGACGAGATCGCCCGGGCTGCAGGCGCCGCCGGCGGCTCGCTGATGGTCAGCTTCACCCGGCGAACGCCCGCCGCCGCCCGCGAAATCATCGCCCGGCGGCTGGCCGGCCGGCCGGGCTGGATCTGGGACGGGACCGGCGACAATCCCTACTTCGCCTTCCTCGCCGCCGCCGACGCCATCCTGGTCACCGAGGATTCCACCAATCTCGCCACCGACGCGGCCGCCACGGGCAAACCCGTGCATGTCCTGGCCATGACTGGCGCCGGAGCCAAGTTCGCCCGCTTCCACGCGGACCTGCGGGCCCGCGGCGTCGCGCGACCGTTCTGCGGCGATCTGACACCGTGGGCCTACCCGCCGATCGACGAGACAAGCCGGGCCGCGGAGGCGCTTTTACGCCGTTACGACGCTGCTCGCCTCTGAAGCGAGCTTGCCTCATGGTAAACAACCGGCCAATTTGGCAAGGATTTCGCAACTATCCTGTCGGCATGGTTACGATAACTTCTTGAGTAGATTCCTTTGAGTCGGGGGCCCTGACGTGGCGAACTATTTCTTTGACCAGATGACGCAGGCGCAGGCGGACAGCTATCTGCAGGCGGCCGACCGGATCGTGTTCCTCAGCGGGAGCGCGTGGCAGAGCTCGGTGTCCTACAACCCGTTCACCCTGGCCGGTCCGGCGTCCATCACGCTCACCCTGGCCGGCAAGTCGCTGAACTTCGGCGACGACCCCACCGTCATCCGCGGACAGCTGCTGAACCTGTTCCCCGACGGATCGCTCCTCTACATCGGCACGACGGGCGCCGACAACATCACCGGCACCGCGTCCACGGACGGCCTGTTTGGCGGCGTCGGGGCCGACGCCCTGAACGGCGGCGCGGGTGGCGATCTGCTGCAGGGCAACCAGGGCAACGACACCCTGATCGGCGGCGCCGGCCTCGACACCATCTACGGCGGTCAGGGCGACGACAACATCGACGTGGGCTCGGGCGGCGTCGCCACCGCGACCGGCGGACAGTTCGCCCAGGGCAACATGGGCAACGACACCATCACCGGCAGCACCGACGACGAGATCATGCTGGGCGGCAAGGACCAGGACAGCCTGATCGGCGGCGGCGGCAACGACATCCTCGACGGCAATCTCGGCAACGACACGATCATCGCCGGCGCCGGCAATGATCAGGTCATCGGCGGGGACGGCGACGACGACCTGACGGGCGGCGGCGGCGCGGACACCGTCACGGCCGGCATCGGCAACGACACCATCGTGACCGGAACCACCGCCTCGGTGATCGACGCCGGCGACGGCAATGATGTGGTGACCGCCGGCGGCGGCGCCAACAACATCACCCTCGGCCTCGGCGACGACAGCCTGTCGAGCGGGACGGGCGCGGACACCATCTCGGGCGGCGACGGCGCCAACACCATCACCGACACGGGCGGCGCCAACGTCATCACCACCGGCGCGGGCGCCGACCAGGTCACCACGGGCGCGGGCGCCGACAACATCGACTCCGGCGCGGGCAACGACTCCATCGTGGCCGGCGACGGCGCCAACACCATCTCGGCCGGGGCCGGCAACGACACGGTCACGTCCATCGGCACGGGCAACGACGTCATCACCACCGCGGACGGCGACGACACCGTGAATGCCGGCGCGGGCAACGACAGCGTCAGCACTGGGGTCGGCAATGACAACGTCGCTCTCTCCGGCAGCGGCTCGGTGGACACCAGCGACGGCAACGACACCGTCACCGCCGCCGGCGCCACCGGCGACCTCGTGATCAGCACCGGCCTCGGCGACGACACCGTCAGCTCCGGCGCCGGCAACGACATGATCACGCTGGGCGCGGGGACCAACTCCGCCGACGCGGGGATCGGCAACAACACGGTCACCGCGGGCGCGGGCGACGACACGGTCACCACGGGCGCCGGCAACGACGTCCTCGACCTGGGCGACGGGTCGAACACGGCCATGGTCGGGGCCGGCAACAACAACGTCACCACCGGCGCGGGTGCGGACAACATCGTCGGCCTGGGCGGCGGCGACACCGTCAGTTCCGGGGCCGGCAACGACTCCATCAACACCGGCGGGGGGGTCTCCGTTATCAACGCCGGCGCGGGCAATGACAGCATCACCTTCACCGGCCAGGGCTCGATCATCGCCAGTGACGGCGACGACACGATCAACGGCGGCGGGGTCACCTCGATCATCGACCTGGGTGCGGGCAACGACTCCATCACCATGGCCGGCGGCGACAACACCGTCACCGGCGGCGCGGGCGACGACACCATGGTCATCGCCGGCGGCGGGGCGAACTCGATCACCGGCGACGAGGGGCTGAACAACATCACCACCGGCGCCGGCGCCGACACCATCAGCGGCGGGACCGGAGCCGACACCATCAGCGCCGGGGCGGGCAACAACCTGATCAGCGCCGGCGGCGGCGCCAACAGCATCACCACCGGCCTCGACAACGACACGATCTCGTCCGGCTCGGGCGACGACACCATCGCGGCCGGTGCCGGGAACAATCAGATCAACGCCGGCGACGGGAACAACGTCATCACCACCGGCGGCGGCGCCGACACCATCTCCACCGGGTCCGGCCTCGACACCATCACCGGCGGCGCGGGCATCGACCAGTTGACGGGCGGCGGCGGGGCGGACCGCTTCGTGTTCGGCGCGGCCGACACCGGGGCGACCATCGCCACCGGCGACGTCATCACCGATTTCACGGCGGCCGATTTCCTCGACTTCACCAACACCATGACGACCTACAGCGAGGCCACGGCGACCGACGTCGCGGCGGCCGTCACCGCGGCCACCGTGGCCGTCACCGGCGGCGACGACATCGTGGCGATCCAGGCCGGCGGCAACGTCTATGTCTTCGTCGACATCAACAACGACAGCGCCATCGACAACGTCATCACCCTGGTCGGCCGCACCATCGCCGACATCGGCGGCGCCAACTTCATATGACGCGGTCGGCGATCTAGACTTCGCGGGGGCCGCTCTTCGGAGCGGCCCTTTGCATTTCGGCCTAAGCTCCTCGCCATGATTCTCGCCATTTCCTCGGGCATGGGACGGCCATGAGCGCCCCCAGGATCCTGTTCGTCGTCGACGCCGGCCCGCAGGTGGGCGGCGGCCACGTCATGCGCTCGCTGACCCTGGCCAACGTGCTGTCGGCGCGCGAGGCGGCCTGCGTCTTCGTCGCCCCCTCGGCGGTCAGCGTCCTGCTGGCGGCGTTCGCGGCCGGGATGCCGCAATTGCCCGCCGCCTCCGGCGAGCCGCGCGACCTTACGGCCGCCCTGGCCGGGGAGGCCTTCGACGCGGTGGTGTTCGACCACTATGGGCTGACCGAGCGCGACCACCGGGCGATCGCCCAGGGCCGCCCGACGCTGGTTATCGACGACCTCGCCGACCGTCCCCTGGCCGGCGACCTGGTGCTCGACTCCGGCCCAGGCCGTCATGAGGAGGACTACGAGGGCTTCCTGCCCGACGGCGCGCGCCTGCTGCTGGGGCCGGCCTACGCCCCCGTCCGGCCGGAGTTCGCGGGGCTGCGCGAGGCGGCGCTGGCCTGGCGCGGCGAGCCGGTCGGGCGGATCCTGGTCTCCATGGGCCTGACCGACCTGGGCGGCGTCACCGCCCGTGTCGTCGAGCGGTTGCGGCCCAAGATCGGCGATCTCGCCCTCGACATCGTCCTCGGCGGGGACGCGCCCAGCCTGGCCGGCCTCACCAAGGTCGCGCGCCGCGACGCGCGCCTCATGCTCCACGTCGACACGCCGCACATGGCGCGCCTGACCGCCGAGGCGGACATCGCCGTGGGCGCGCCGGGGTCCTCCACCTGGGAGCGCTGCACGCTCGGTCTGCCCAGCCTGCTGGTCGTGCTGGCCCCCAACCAGCGACCCGCCGCCGAGACCCTGGCCGAACGCGGCGCGGCCCTGGTGGTCGACGCCGAGGCCCAGGATTTCGGACCGGCCTTCGACCGCGCGCTGATGCGCCTCATCACCGACGCACAGCTCCGCCGCGAGCTGGCGGTCCGCAGCGCCGAGATCTGCGATGGCCAAGGCGCGCCCCGGGTGGCCGACGTCTTCCTGCAGCGGATCGCCGCAGGCCCGTCGGCGCGGCAATAAGGCTAAGCCCGCGTTAACCCCGACGGCCCACCCTGCAGCCTGGATTCTCTCGGGGAGATCAGGCTTGCCCCTACATGGCGCATCGCCTCTGGACCTGCAGCCAGCCGCTCGCGCCAGCGTCGCGGTGGCGCGCCCCAGGCTGCCAGCCGCCGACGCCATCCTCCCCTACCTGCGCCAGATCGACGAGGCCCGCTGGTACTCCAACTTCGGCCCCCTGGTGTGCGCGCTCGAAGAGCGCCTGGGCGACCGGTTCGCCACGCCCGCCTCGGTCGTCACCACCGTCAACGCCACCCAGGCCATAACCCTTGGCCTGCAGGCCATGGACCTGGAGCCCGGCGCCCACGTGATCCTGCCGGCCTGGACCTTCGTCGCCACCGCCCACGCGGTGATCCAGGCCGGCCTGAAGCCCTGGTTCGTCGATGTCGATCCGGCGACCTGGATGCTGGATCCCTGGGCCGTGGCGTCCCTCGTGCGCCGCCACCGCCACGACATCGCAGCCGTGATCCCGGTCTGCGCCTTCGGGGCCATGCCGGACCTCGACGCCTGGAACGCCTTCCGCGCCGACACTGGCATCCCTGTGCTGGTCGACGCCGCCGCGGCCTTCGACACGCTCAGCGACGCCCGCCTGCCCGCCGTGGTCAGCCTGCACGCCACCAAGGTCCTTGGTCTCGGCGAAGGCGGCTTCCTGGCGACCGAGGACGCGGCATACGCCCTGCGCGTGCGCCAGCTCACCACCTACGGATTCCAGGACAGCCGCGAATCCCAGGTCCCGGCGACCAACGCCAAGCTCTCGGAATACGCCGCCGCCGTCGGCCTCGCCGCCCTCGACGGCTGGCCAGGCGACCGCCTGCGCTTCATGCGCACCGCCCAGATGCTGCGCATCGCCATGATCGGCCAGCGCCAGGTCCACTTCCAGCCCGGCTGGGGTTCCGACTGGATCACCAGCGTCTGCACCGTAGCCCTGCCGGAAGGCTCGACCGACCGGGTCGCCGCCGCCCTGCGCCAGGCCGACATCGACACCCGCCGCTGGTGGGGCGAGGGCTGCCACAGGAGCCCCGCCTTCGCCGGCTGCCGCCAGGAACCGCTCCCCAACACCGAACGGCTGGCGGCCTCCACGCTTGGCCTGCCCTTCTCTATCGACATGGACGGCGGCGAGATCGCCCGGATCGCCCACGCCCTGGACACAGCCCTGGCCGCGGGATGACGGAGCCGGACCCCAGGACGGTGCTGATCACCGGCTCCGCCGGAGCCGTCGGCCGGGCCTGCGCCGAGACCTTCCTGCAACAGGGGTGGCGGGTCATGCTGACCGATCTCGATCCCCCGTCGGCGGCGCTTGCCGGCCGCCCGGACGCGGCCTTCGCGGCGGCCGACGTGACGGACCGCAAGGCGGTCGACGCCGCCTATGCCGCCGCCGTCGCCCGTTTCGGCCGGATCGACGCCGCCGTGCTGGCGGCCGGCGTCGAGGGACCCGTGGGGCCGGTGGAAGGGATCTCCGAGGCCGACATCGACCGGGTGCTGGCGGTCAATCTCAAGGGATGCCTGTTCTGGATGCAGGCCTGCCTGCGCGACATGAAGCCCCGGGGCTCCGGCGCCATCGTCGCCCTCTCGTCGATCTCCGGCGTGGTCGGCAGCGCCTCGGTCGGCGCCTACACCATCAGCAAGCACGCCGTGATCGGCCTGGTCCGGGCCGCGGCCCTGGAAGCCGGGCGCGACGGCGTGCGCGTCAACGCCATCTGCCCCGGCCCCATCGACTCAGACATGATGCGCCGGCTCGACAAAGCCCTCTCCGCCCGCGACCCGCTGCGGGCGGGCGGCCAGGCCGACAGCTCGAAGGGCCTGCCCATGCAGCGCTACGTGACCGCCGCCGAGGTCGCCGGGATGGCGGCCTTCCTGTGCGGCGGCGCCGCGGCTGGCTGCAACGGCGGGACGTACATGGTCGATGGCGGCTTCACCGCCAGATAGGAGCCCGGTCGCGATGAACGCCCTCCATGCCGAGACCGAGATCGCTCCGATCATCGGCGGCTTCTTCGAACAGCATCAGCCGGTCTCCGACGCGGCCGGCCCCAGCGTGCTGGAGGCCTGGACCGAGGGCCGGCCCCATGCCGCCTTCGTCAACGCCCGTTCGGCCTTCGCCGCCCTGGTCGCCGCCCATCATCGCGCCGTGGTCTGGCTCCCGGCCTTCCTCTGCGCCGACCTCGTGCAGCCCCAATTCGCCGCGCGGACACGGTTCTATCCGGTCGGCGAAGGCTTCGAGCCGGATCTCACCTGCGTGGAGGCCGGCGGCAAGGCCGGCGACATCGTTCTGGTGGTCGCCTATTTCGGCCAGCCGCTCAGCGCCCGCACGCGGGCGATCATCGCGCGGCGGAGCGACCTGCGGGTTGTCGAGGACCGCGCCCAGGCGCTCGGACCCGACCTCGACTCCGGCGCCCACTGGCAGCTCTACAGCCCGCGCAAGGTCCTGGGCGTCGCCGACGGCGGCCTGCTGATCGCGGGCCGGCCGGGCGTCACCCTGCCCCGGCCGGGCGCGCCGGCCCCCGCCGGGTCGCTGTGGGAGCCGGCCCGGATGCGTCGGGCCGACCCCATGGGCCGCCAGAACGCCCGGTGGCACGGCGCCAACCAGGCCAAGGAAGCGGCCATGACCGTCTCCTGGCAGGGGATGACCGAGCGCAGCCTGGCGATCCTCTCGCACACGCCGCTGGAGCCGCTCGTGGCGGCCCGGATCCGGAACTGGAAGGCGCTGGACTGGCGGCTGCGGCGCTGGTCGGCCCTGCCGGCGGACCCGGCCGCGCCGCCGCTGGGCTACGTCCTTCGCCTGCCGGAGATCCGCCGCGACCGGGTGCTGCGCGCGCTGCACGCCGAGCGGATCTTCGCCGCCGTCCATTGGCCCCGGATCGCCGCGCCGGAGACCGACTTCCCCCGCGAGGCCCGCTGGACCCGCGAACTCATCACCCTGCCCTGCGACCATCGCTACGACCCGGCCGACATGGCCCGGATCGCCACCGTCGTGGCGGGCCTGCTCGAATGAGCCACCCCTACGGCGCGGACGCCTACGCCCGGGGCCTGGGCCACGTCGGCGAGGCCCTGGCCGTCCCCGAATGGGGCTGCCACGTTCTGGCCCGCGCCACCCCGCATGGCTTCCGCCAGGACGCCACGGGCCCCTACCCCCTGACGGTGATCGCGCCCGGCGCGGACCTCGCGGGCGGCCTGGCGCGGCTGCGGGCGGCGGGCCTGGTCTCGGTCGTCCTGGTGCTGGACGAACGCCTGCGCCCGGACCTGCCGGCGCTGGAAGCCTCCTTCGACATGGTGCGGACCTTCAAGACCCATCACCTGCACGACCGCCGCCTGGGACCCGTCGCCTACGCCAAGCACCATCGCTACGAGCTGCGCCGCGCGCTCGCCCAGGTCGATGTCGCCGAATTCGCCCTGGCCGACTGCCTGCCCGCCTGGACCGGCCTCTACGGCGAACTCGCCACCCGCCACGGTCTGGGTGGCCTGCACGCCTTCCCGCCAAGCCACCACGAAACCCTCGCCAGCCTGCCGGGCCTGCGCGCCTTCGGGGCCTTCGTCGAGGGTCGCCTGGTCTCGGCCCATCTCTTTGTCACCCACGCGTGGTCTGACCCCTTTGAAGTGATCCATCCCTTATGTTGGTCCGAGGACCATTTTGGATGGATGGAACGATGGCAAGGAAGCACCACAAGCCGGAAGAGATCGTCGGCAAGCTGCGTCAGGTTGATGTGCTGACCGGTCAGGGCCGGTC
>CANJXI010000084.1 GCA_947478785.1 Caulobacteraceae bacterium | reverse complement strand
CATCGGCAAGCTCAAGCAGTTCCGGCGCGTCGCCACCCGCTTCGAGAAGACCGCCAGGAACTACCTCGCCGTCGTCACGCTCGCTGCCATCGTCCTATGGCTGCGGTAACTGTCCACAGCTCCTAGGCCGGCGGCGTTTCCGCGCTCGCCTTGTCGATGCGCCGCAGCCGGCGCAGCAGGCTCCAGGCGGCCAGCGCCCAGGCCGCCCCCAGCGTCCAGCCCGCCAGGACGTCGCTCGGCCAGTGGACGCCCAGGTAGACCCGGCTCGCGCCGATCGCGACCACCAGCAGGAAGGCCAGGCCGACGACCAGGGCCTTGGTGGCCCGCTCGGTCTCCAGGCTGGCCAGCAGCACGGCCAGCGTCAGGTAGTTGGCGGCCGACAGGGTCGAGTGGCCGCTCGGGAAGCTCGCCGAATAGACGTAGGCCCCGTGCGGCACGAGGTTGGGGCGGGGAACCTTGTAGAACACCTTCGCGCCCTCGCTGGAGGCCCAGGCGAGCAACACCGTGCCGGCGAGGATCAGGGCGTGGCGCCGCTGCTTGTGGATCAGGAACACCGCCACGGCCACCAGCGTCACCAGGCTCAGCACCGTCACGCCACCGAGCGCGGTGACATCGCGCATGGCCTCCTCGAAGGACCGCGGCCCGATCGGATCGCTGAGATTGGCGGGGTTGCGCAACATCAGCAGGATGTGGCGGTCGAGCGCGCCCGTCTCGCCCTCCCCCACCTCGCTGGCGATGTTGAAGAACGCCCAGAGCGCGCCCGCGAACGCGATCACCAGGACCAGCGCCCGGCTCTCGACGCGGCGTAGGAGCTTCAGCATTGTGTTCGCGCGGCTCCTGCCCACCACCGCAACGCCAAGCGGCGCCGTTTGTTCAGCCCGCCTCGTCCAGCAGCGCGCGGCCGGCCTCGCGGATCGAGTTGCAGCCGGTGAGGATCATCGCCACGGCTAGCTCGGATTTGAGCGTCGCGAGCATGCGGCCGACCTGCGCCTCGCCGCCGGCCCCCAGGGCATAGGCCCAGGCGCGACCGACGAAACAGGCCTTCGCGCCCAGGGCCAGCGCCTTCAGCACGTCGAGGCCCGAGCGCACGCCGCCGTCCATGTAGACCTCGAGCTCGCCGCCGACCGCCTCGGCGATGGCCGGAAGCGCTGAGATCGAGGAGCGCACGCCGTCGAGCTGACGGCCGCCGTGGTTGGAGACCACGAGCCCTTGCGCGCCCGCCCGGCCGGCGTCGCGGGCGTCGTCGACGTCCAGGACACCCTTGACCACGATCGGCCGGTCCCAGGTCTCGCGCACCCAGTCGAGGTCCTTCCAGGTCACCGAGCGGTCGAAATTCCGCGCGATCCAGGACAGGTAGTCGTTGACCCGCCCCTTGCCGCCCATGGCCGCGGCGACCGAGCCCAGGGTATGGGGCCGTCCGTTGACCCAGACGTCCCACAGCCAGGCCGGATGGGTGATCCCGTCCCAGGCGGTGTTCATCCAGGCGTCGAATCCGCTGGAACCGGTGAAGCCCGAGCGGATGTCGCGGTAGCGGGCGCCCGGCAGCGGCAGGTCGACGGTGAACACCAGCACCGGGCAGTCCTGGGCCTTGGCCCGGCCGATCAGCTCGCGCATGTAGCCGCGATCCTTCAGCATATAGAGCTGGAACCAGGGCGCGGTCCCGGTGGAGGCGACTTCCTCGACCGAGCAGAGGCCGACGGTGGACAGGCAGAACGGCACCCCGGCGGCCGCGGCGGCGCGGGCGGCCTGCTTTTCCCCGCGACGGGCCCACATGCCCGACATGCCCACCGGCGCCAGGCCTATGGGCATGGCCATCTTCTGGCCCAGGGTCTCGATGGTCATGTCCAGCTTCGTCATGTCGCGCATCACCCGCTGGCGGAGCGCGATGGCCTCCATGTCGGCCACGTTGCGGGCGAGCGTGGTCTCCGCGTAGGAGCCGCCGTCGATATATTCGAAGAACATGTGCGGGAGCCTGCGCCGGGCGAGCTCCCGATAGTCCGACACCGAAGCCGCGCGCATTGTCCCTCCCAGGCTTGCGGAGGTTTGACCGCCGGGCGCGCGCCGCGCAAGCCTTGTTGGAGCCGGCGCCTGGCCGCGCTAGTTTGCGGCAACCGCCCAGGCGGATTCGAGATGGACGACGATTTTAGGAGAATGCGGTGAGCGACCAGATGGAACGGCCCTGGGCCCTGATGCGCCACCACGCGGGCTGGGCGGACGTTTTCCACATCGAGACCGAGGCCGCCGACTCGATCAGCGGCTTCTATCCCGACCGCGACACCGTGGGCCCACCCGTCACCTATTCGGTCCGCGCCGTCCTGGCCAAGTTCCACACCCTGGAAGGCGCCCGCGCCGCCCGCGAGGGCGCGGTGCTGGAATGGCGCAAGCACGACGCGGCGGTGCGCGACGCCGAGGCCAAGCTGCATGAGGCCGAGAAGGCCCGCGAGGACGCCTGGCTGAAGTGCCTGCGCGACGCCGCCGAGCGCTGAGCAGCGTCCGCGCACTCACAACTGTCATCCCGGAAGTCGCGAAGCGACTATCCGGGACCATGATCTCCGAGATGCAGGACGGAGCGCGGCGGCGCCGTCTCGGGCGCTCACCATCCCTTGTGTCTATGGGTCCCGGTCTTTCGCTACGCGAAAACCGGGATGACAGCGTGGTCAGCGCTTGGCGGCCTGGGCGACTTGCGCACGGGCGCTCTTGACCGGAGCGCCCTCGGCGGCCCCTTCCGCCAGCAGCGCCTGGCAATCGGCGTTCTTGGCCAGGCCCGGATCGACGAACGGCAGCAGGATGGCCAGGGGTGAGAGCGCCGCGAGGCCCAGGCCCGCGCCCCCTTGAAGGAGCGCCTTGCCAGGTTCGACGCCAAGCCTGGGGCTCATGATCGGTCCCTTGACCGTGACGGGCACCGACAGGCGCACCAGGCGGAACTTCTTGGCGTGGCCCTGGACCTCGAAGTCCATCCGCTCGGTGTCCAGGTTGATGGAACCGGAACCCTTCACCAGCGTGGGGCCGGTGTCGAAGACGATCCGGTCGGCGGTCATCAGGCCGTCGCGGGCCTGGAAGTGGGCGACCCCGCAGCGGATCGGCGTCGTCTTGTCGTCCTTGGACAGCAGGAGCCCGAGGCCCTTGATGACATTGACGCCCAGGAGCTCGGCGATCGAGGCGCGGATCTCGCCGCCGGGGATCACCGCCATCACCTCGCCGTTGGCGCTGGCGAAGGCCTTGTGCACGGAGTCGCCGGTCCCTGAGAGCCTGGCGCGGGCGACCAGCGGTCCGGCGTAGGGGCTCGAACCCTGGAAGCTGACCGGGACCAGCTGTTCCATGCGTCCGTTGGAGAGCTGCAGGTCCAGCGAGGTGGCCGGAACCGCCTTGCGGGCGTTCAGCTGGACGAAGCCGGTCACGCGGCCCTGCGGCAGGTCGAGCTGCAGCGGTTCGGCCCGCAAAAGGCCCGCGTCCAGCTTCACCCGAGCGGTGGCCGCCTTCAGATGGATCGGCGCGTCGCGGATCGACAGGATCCGGTAGTGGACGTCGGCGTCGATGGAGCGGATGCGGTCGACGTTGAGGGTCGCGTCCGGGAAGATCCGCTGCTTGGCGATCAGCTTGCGAGCAATCACCTTCTGAGCTGGCGAGGCGGTCTCGCCGGGCCGGGTGGAGGGCGCGGCGCCGAACAGGGCTCCCAGGTCGTCGAAGTCGAGGCTGCGCGTGAGGAGTTCAGCCTTCAGCACCGGCCGCTTGCCGCCCTGCGTGACGGCGACGTCGCCGCCCAGGTCGCTGTCGCCGACCCGTCCGCCCAGGGCGTTCACGCGCCAGACCTGGCCGTCGCGGGAAACCCGGCCGTGCAGGTTGTAGGGCGGGGTGTTGGGCAGCGACACGCCGGTCAGATCATAGATCTCGCCTAGGTCCGGCCCGCGCACCGTGGCCTGCATGTGGAACCGGCCGAGATCGAAGGGCTTGGGCACCGCGCCGTGGGCGGTGGCGTAGGTCTCGCCGGCACGTAGTTCGATATCGAATGGATACGGCTTGTCGCGGTCGATGTTGAGCAGCGGCCCGCCGGTCAGGTTCAGGGTGAACGGCTCGCGGTTCAGCGCGCCCTTGCCGACCAATTCAAAGCCGCGGTTGTCGGCACCGAGGCGCTCGCGCGCGTTGATCACCCCCGTGAAGGTGAGCTTCCGCTTGTCGTCGCGGTAATCGATCTTGCCGTCGTTGATGATGAAGGTGCGGATCGGCGGCAGCTTGAGCGGCGCGGTCGATTTGCCGTCGGAGAGGTCCCAGGTCGCGCGGCCCTGGGCGTCGCGATAGCCGCGAACCACCGGGTGGTCGAACCGCAGGAGACGCAGGCCGGTGTGGCCCACCAGCAGCGGCAGCAGGCGAATCCTGACCGCGATCCGGTCGATCCGCGCCGTATCGCCCGGCCCGGCCCAGGCGGGGTTGGCGATGCGGACGCCGTCGACGGTGGCGCTGGGCCGCCAGGAGAAGGGGTGGACCTTGAGGTCGCCCGCGATGGTCACCTCGCGGTGCATGCGCGCCGAGGCGATGCGCGCCAGGGGGCCCCGGAACCAGTTCCAGTCCCAGATCGCGATCAGAACGCCGATGAGGATCGCCAGCACCGCCAGCCCCCCACCGATCCAGGCCGTCGCGCGCCGGCTGGGCTTCGGAGGACGCCAGCCGCGCCGGGGCGGCTGAACAGGCTCGGTCGAGGGGCCGCGGTCGGCGATGGTGAGGGTGTCGGTGGTCAAACTGGGCTCCGCGCAAGGACCATGAACGCGCGGAGCGCCGCTCGGGTCCCTAGTGGCGGACGCCGCGCCCGGTGATGGCGGCCTTCGCGGTGGCGAGCAGGATCGCGAGGTCGAAGGCCAGCGAGCGGCGGTCCAGGTATTCCCGGTCGAGCTTCACCTTGTCGGGGATCGGCAGTTCGTCGCGGCCGTTGACCTGCGCCCAGCCGGTGATCCCGGGACGCAGGGCGTCGACGCCGGCCTCGGTGCGCAGCGCCACCAGGTCGTCCTGGTTGAAGAGCGCCGGCCGGGGGCCGACCAGGCTCATGTGGCCGGTCAGCACGCTCCACAGTTGCGGCAGCTCATCGAGGCTGGTGCGGCGCAGGAAGCGACCGAGCGGCGTGACCCAGGCTTCCGGTTCGGCCAGCAGGTGGGTGGCCACGTCCGGCGCGCCCAGGCGCATGGTGCGGAACTTGGGCATCGGGAAGATCGCGTTGCGCCGCCCGACCCGCCGCGACCAGTGCAGCGGCGGACCCGGCGTTTCCAGCCGCACGGCGAGCGCCAGCGCCAGCAACAGCGGCGACAGCAGGACCAGGCCCGCCAAGGCTCCGGCGATGTCGACCGCCCGCTTCAAGCCCAGGCCTCCCCGCGCCGTGGCTCAAGTCCCCCGACGCAGCGGTTGTAGGCGCAGGCCCGTGCCCTCGCCAAGTCAGTCGGCGGCGGGCGGGGCCGTCTTCTTGGCGCGGACCGGCTTGGGCGCCGGCGTGGGGGCCGCCGCTTCGACGACCACGGGCTCGGCCGGGGCGGCGACCACCGGCTCAGGCAGGACCGGCGCCTCGACGATCGCTTCCATCACGGGCGCTTCCGTAACGGGTGCTTCCAGGGGGGCTGTTTCCAAGACCGGGGCGGCTTCCACGACTGTCTCGACGACGGGCTCCACGGGCTCCACGGCGGCTTCGGCCACGGCCTCGACCACCGGTTCGGCTTCCGCCGCCATCTCGGCGACAACCGCGACAGGCTCGGCGACGGCCTCGACGACCGTCTCGACCACCGGGGCGGCGATCAGCTCGGGCGCGGGTTCCGGCGCCGGCGTCGGCGCGGAGGCGCCGAAGAAGGCCTCCAGGTTCTGCGGCCGCGCCCACCGCGACATCAGCCACAGGGCCATGCCGCCCACGGCGGCGCCCGCGTAGAGGCCCCAGAGCGGCGAAACCGCGCCCACGGGCAGCCGCATCAGGGACTCCGGGTCCGGCCTGGCCGTCGGCGTTCCAGTGTCAGGGGTAATCGTCATAGCCATCTCCGCCTAGATTGTGCAGCGCAACATATCATGCCGATCCATCTCGCAGATGCGAAATTTCATGAATTTTTCGCGGCCGGTGGCCGGCGCCCGCACATGAGGCAGGCTCAAGGCGTCAGACCGACAGGGCGTAGACCCGTCCCTGCCCGCCCTCGCCCAGGCTGCTCGCCGTCCAGTTGGAGATCGTCGCCAGGTCATCCGCCATGCCCGGCGGCCCGCCCAGGAGCACCAGGGCGCAGCCGTTCATCTTCATGGGATCGGCCAGCGGGCGCATGCGGGTCTCGGCGGCGAGCGCGGGCCCGAGGCTGGCGGCCTCCAGGTCGCGCAGGAAGGCGTCGAAGGTCTCCAGGTCCTTCAGGGGCAGCCAGACCAGGGCCGCGGCGTCCCGGTTGCGGCGGCGCACGGCGGTGAGCGTCTGGACGATCCTTCGGTAGTCGTCGGGGCGCTCGAACGGCGGATCGATCAGCACCAGCGCCTTGCCGGCCTGTGGTATGCGCGTGGCCGCCGCGTCGTAGCCGTCGGCGCAGAGGGTTTCGACGGCCGGCCTGGCCTTCATCAGGGCGCGCAGGGCCGCATGCTCCTCCGGGCGCAGTTCGCAGGCCAGGTAGCGGTCCTTGGGCCCAAGCGCCTCGGCGATCAGCCAGGGCGACCCCGGATAGCGCGTGGCGCCCCGGCCGCCGTTCAGCCTCGCGACCGCCTGGACGAGGGGGCGGAAGACCTCCGGCGCGTCCCGCGCCGCCATCAGCCGCGCGATCCCGGCCTCGGCCTCGCCGGACTTGCGCGCCTCGATGCCGGTCAGGTCGTAGACCCCGCGCCCGGCATGGGTGTCGATGACGGTCAGGGGGCCCGCCTCGCCCGCCAGCCGCGACAGCAACCGCAGGAGGGCCGCGTGCTTGACGAGGTCGGCGAAATTGCCGGCGTGGAAGGCGTGGCGATAGTTCACTTCTGATGTCCGTCGGCGGCCAGGAACCGGGGCGGCCCATACCACGTTGGGGCGGCGCCAGCGGAGTGCAGTTGAACATGGCCCGGGACCTCGCCCAGACGATCGATCCCGAAGCCCAGGTGGAGGCGGCTGGCCTTGCCTACGTCACGGACCTCGAACCGGGGCTAAGCCGCCGGCAAACGGCCGGCGGCTTCGGATACCGGGACGCCAAGGGCCGCCGGGTGACCGACGACAAGACGCTGGAACGGATCCGCAGGCTGGCCGTCCCGCCGGCCTGGACCGACGTCTGGATCTGTCCCAGCCCGCGCGGCCACATCCAGGCCACCGGCCGCGATGTGAAGGGCCGCAAGCAGTACCGCTATCACGACGGCTGGCGCGAGGTCCGCGACGCCCACAAATACGACCGGCTGATCGCCTTCGGCCGCGCCCTGCCCAAACTGCGCGCCCGCGTGGAGGCCGACCTCGGCAGACAGGGGCTTCCCCGCGAGAAGGTGCTGGCCGCCGTCATCCGGGTGATGGAGATGACCCTCATCCGCGTGGGCAACGAGGAATACGCCCGGTCCAACAAGAGCTTCGGCCTGACCACCCTGCGCAACCGCCACGCCAAGGTGGGCTCGGAAAAGGCGGTGTTCGAGTTCCGCGGCAAGAGCGGCAAGAGCCATTCGACGGGCTTTCGCGACCGCAGGCTCGCCCGGGTGGTCAAGGCCTGCCAGGAGCTGCCTGGCCAGCGGCTGTTCCAGTACGTGGACGATGACGGCCTTAGGCACGCGGTGAATTCGGACGACGTGAACGACTACATCCGGGAGACCTTGGGCGAGGACTTCTCGGCGAAGGATTTCCGCACCTGGGCCGGGACGGTGTCGGCCGCCCGCGCCCTGGTCACCCTGCCCGAATGCGCCGATCCCAAGACCAACCTGACGATCTGCGTGAAGGCGGTGGCCGGCCTGCTGGGCAACACGCCCGCCGTCTGCCGCAGCGCCTACATCCATCCGGCCGTCCTGGAGGCCTATCAAGCCGGCGCCCTGCCCTTGAAAGGCGCGCAGGGCCGGGCGTTCGAGCTGGCGGTGCTGAAGTTCCTGGAAACGGGGCGCTGAGCTAGCGCCGGATGGAGAAGCCGACGCGGAAAGTCCGGGGGGCGGAATAACTTTCGACGCCGTCAGCCGTCTCGCCGACCTCGAGCTTGGCGCCGCCCAGGTTCTCGGCGGCGACATAGACCTCGGAGTCGGGCGACAGCCGCCAGGCCGCGCGCGCGTCCAGCGTCAGGCCAGCCGACAGCACCCGGCTGTTGAGGTCGTCCTCGAAGCGCTTGCTCTCGTAGCGCAGGTCGGCCGACAGGCCGAAGCGGTCGGCCTGCCAGTCGAGGCCGCTGGTGGCGGTGAACACGGGCGTCTGAGCCGGGCGCTTGCCGGTGAGCTGGGCGGCCGTCGTTCCGCCGTGGACGCGGGCGTGGGTGTAGGCGTAGGCCCCGCGCCACGTCAGCCCGGAGGCCAGTTCGAAGGAGCCCTCGCTCTCCGTGCCATAGGCCTCGATCTCGCCGGCGTTCCGCCGCTGGCGCAGCGTGCCGCCGGCCGGCACGAAGCCCGCATTGGGGAACGTGCCCGGGCCGATGCCAACAGTGACGTTGGTGATCGGGTCCTTGATCCGGTTGTAGAACCAGGTGGTGCGCCAGGTGAGCCGGCCGTCGTGGCCGAACCCGGCCTCGATCCCCTGCAGGGTCTCCGGCGTCAGCAGGGGGTTGGCCTCGGTGATGTCGTTGCCCACCCGGAACGGCCTGTGCAGCTCGTTCAGCGTCGGCGGGCGGAAGCCCGCATAGGCCGCGGCCCGCAGCCACAGGGTCTCGCTCAGCGAATAGCGCACGCCGATGCGGGCGGTGGGGGTGGTCTTGTCGTAGTCCGGCGAGGGCGCGTTGAGGGTGACCGCGCCGCTGGCCGTGTCGATCTCGCGCCGCACCGCCTTGGTCGATGAATAGCGGTCGAGCCGCACCCCGCCGGTGACCAGCCACGGGTTCACGTCGTAGGCGGTTTCCAGGTAGAGCCCCGCCACCACGGTCTGGCCGCCGGCCGTCCGGTCGCGGGTGAAGGCCCCGTTCACCACCCGGAAGCGCTCATGCTCCGTGCCCTTGGTGAGGCGCGCGTCGGCGCCGGCCTCCCAGCTCGCCCCGCCCCAGCGGCCCTGCAGGGCGGCGTTGACGCCGTAGCCGTCGGCCGGCGTCGAATACTGGTCGTTGGCCGGGGTGGTGGTCGCCCGGTTGGCGGCCACGGCGACGGAGGAGTTCTTCAGGTCGCTGCCGCGCGTCCAGGCCTGCAGCCGCCAGCCGCCGACGCCTTCCGCCGCGGGCTTCGCCAGGGTCACCGTCGCCGAGGTTCCGGTGGCCACCGAGCGCGCGCCCGTCAGGCCGGCGCCCCGGCGCTCGGAGAACGCCCCGACCCGGACCGCCGCCTGCACGCCGTCGAAGTCGTGCTGGGCGCGCACCGCGATCGTGCCGTCATCCAGCGACAGCGGCCGGTCGGCCGCGCCGGCGCGGGGCCCGCGCACCGCCCGGTAGCCGTCGGAGGTTTCCGCCGCGGCGGTGATCAGCAGCCCGGAGGCGCCGCCCGACGCCGCGACGCGGTAGCTGTTGCGCTCGCCCGCCGAGACGTCGAGCGCGGCCAGGCCCTGCCCGGCCCCGCGCTCCTGCAAGGCCACGACGCCGGTCAGCGCGCCGGCGCCATAGGGGCCGGCGCCGGCGCCGCGGACGATGGTCGCGCCCTCCAGCCCCTCGGGCGGCAAGGCGCTCCAGATCACCCAGCCGCCGAACGGGTCGTTCACCGGCGCGCCGTCCAGCGTCACCAGGGCGCGTCCCGCCCCCGAGGGCGCGATCGACCGCAGCGACAGCCCCTGGGTGGTCGGGTTGGCGCCGCCCGACCCTGTCCGCCGGAACAGCGACACGCCCGGCACGCGCTTCAGCGCCTCGTCCAGCCGGGGCGTGGTCTTGAGGATCGCGGGGCCGATCTGCACGGCGCTGAACGCCGCCTCCCCGCCCAGCGGCGCCAGCCTCGGGGGGTAGACAATCACGACTTCGACTGTCGCGGGCGGCGCGGGTGGCGGCAGGTCTGGCATGGTTCTCTTCTCGGGCTTCGCGAAGCCTGGGCATCCGCGCGCGATAGCGCTATCCAGCCCGCATGCCGAGCGCAACAGCCAAGGTTTCAATCATCACGGGCGCCGGAAGCGGTATCGGCCGGGCTGTGTCCCTGGCGCTACTAAAGGCGGGCTGGTCGGTGGCGCTCGCCGGCCGCCGCGCGGACAAGCTCGCCGAGACCGTGGCCCTGGCGGGCGAGGACGCGGAACGCGCGCTGGCCCACCCCACCGACGTGTCCGACCCCGCCTCGGTCGCGGCCCTGTTCGCCACGGCCCAGGCGCGTTTCGGCCGGCTCGACCTGTTGTTCAACAACGCCGGGATGGGTGCGCCCGGCGCCATCGAGGACCTGCCGCTGGCCGCCTGGAAACAGGTGGTCGACGTCAACCTGACCGGCGCCTTCCTCTGCACCCAGGCCGCGTTCCGCATGATGCAGGCCCAGGCGCCGCGCGGCGGGCGGATCATCAACAATGGCTCGATCTCGGCCCACGTCCCCCGGCCCCGCGCGGTCGCCTATACGGCCACCAAGCACGCCATGACCGGCCTCACGCGGGCGACCGCCCTGGAGGGCCGGGCCCATGACATCGCCTGCGGCCAGATCGACATCGGCAACGCCTCGACGGACATGACCGGGGTGATGAGCCGGGGAATCCCGCAGGCCAACGGCGCCGTCATGCCCGAACCCACCATGGACGTCTCGGCCGTCGCCGACGCGGTGCTCTACATGGCCGGCCTGCCGCTGGAGGCCAACGTCCAATTCATGACCGTGATGGCCACCAAGATGCCCTACATTGGCCGGGGCTGACGTATTAGTCGGTGAACACCACGGTCTTGCGGCCGTTCAGCAGCACGCGGTCCTCCAGCATCCAGCGCACGGCGCGGGCCAGCACGCGGCGTTCGATGTCCCGGCCCTTGCGGATCAGGTCGCGGGGCGCGTCGCGGTGGCTGATGCGCTCGACGTCCTGCTCGATGATCGGACCCTCGTCGAGGTCCGGGGTGACGAAATGGGCGGTGGCGCCGATCACCTTCACGCCGCGCGCGTGGGCCTGGTGATAGGGCCTGGCGCCGGCGAAGCCCGGCAGGAAGGAGTGGTGGATGTTGATGCAACGGCCCGCCAGCCGCGTGGCCAGCTCCGGCGACAGCACCTGCATGTAGCGCGCGAGGACCACCAGGTCGGTCCGGGTGGCGGCGATCAGGTCGGAGACGGCGGCCTCCTGGGCTTCCTTGGTCTGCGGCGTCACCGGCAGGTGGTGGAAGGCGATCCCCTTCAGGTCCGTGTGCGGGAAGCTGGTCGCCGGGTGGTTGGAGACGACGGCGGCGATATCCATGGCCAGCTCGCCCTGCCGCCAGCGCCAGATCAGGTCGGCCAGGCAGTGGTCGGTCTGCGAGGCCAGGATCATCACCCGGCGGCGCGCCTTCGGATCGCGCAGGTTCCAATCCATCGCCAGCGCCTCGGCGAGGGTTCCGAGCGCCGAGCGCAGCGCGTCCAGGTCGCCGGCGCCCGGGTCGAACACCACGCGCATGAAGAACCGCCCGGTCTCGGCGTCGTCATATTGCTGGGCGTCGAGGATATTGGCGCCCCACTCGAAGAGCAGGGTCGAAACCCGCGCGACGATGCCGGTGCGGTCGGGACAGGAGAGCGTGAGGATCATGACGGCCTGGGCTCGCAGCCGCCGCGCCCCAGGTCAAGCCTGGACGCCGCGCGGCTTGGCAGGCCGGGGGCGATCTGCCCAAACTGCGCGCGATGGACGAAGGCCCGCCTCAGACGCCGCGACCGGGACGACGCATGGTCCTCCTCTATCGCGGGCTCGGCGTCGCCTGCGTCGGCCTGGCAGGCGTCGGGCTGGTCCTGCCGTTGATGCCGACGACGGTGTTCCTGCTGATCGCGCTCTGGGCCTTCGCCAGGGGCTCGCCCGAATGGGCCGAGCGCGTGCGGACCAACCCCCGCTTCGGTCCGATGGTGCGCGACTGGGAAGAACGCCACGCCATACCGCCCCGCGCCAAGGCGCTGGCGGTCGGCATGATGGCGGCGAGCGTGACGATCCTCTGGTTGGCCTCGCGCAACCTCGTCGTGACCTTGGTGGTCGGCGGCGTCCTGGCGGCGGTCAGCGGCTATATCCTGACCCGTCCGTCGGACTGACCCTGCCGCTTAGACGCCGCGTCAGGCGGCCGCCTGGAAGGTCTTCGGATCGCGCAGGACGTAGCCGTGTCCCCAGGTCTCGATGCAGTGCTGGCCGTCGCCCGCCGCGGCCAGCTTCTTGCGCAGCTTGCAGATGAACACGTCGATGATCTTCAGCGCCGGCTCGTCCAGGCCGCCGTAGAGGTGATTGAGGAACATCTCGCGGGTCAGCGCCGAGCCCTTGCGCAGCGAGAGCAGCTCGAAGATCTGGTATTCCTTGCCGGTCAGCGACACGCGCTGGCCGCTCACGTCGACCATCTTGCCGTCGAGGTTGAGGGTGATATTGCCGGTCTTGATCACCGACTGGGCGTGGCCCTTGGACCGGCGGACGACCGCCTGGATGCGGGCCACCAGCTCGGTCTTGTCGAACGGCTTAGTCATGTAGTCGTCGGCGCCGCCCGAGAAGGACTTCACCTTGGTGTCGATCTCGGCGGTGCCCGAGAGGAACATGATCGGGGTGTCGACCTTGCCGACCCGCAGCTTGCGCAGCACGTCCAGGCCGCTGATGTCGGGCAGGTTGAGGTCGAGCAGGATCAGGTCGTAGTCGTAGGTCTTGGCCAGGTCGATCGCGTCCTCGCCGAGGTCCGTGGAATAGACCACGAAGCCCTGCGCCTGCAGCATCAGCTCGATGCCGCGCGTGGCGACCTCATCATCGTCGACCAGAAGAATTCGCATCACAAGTCCCTCGTTCTGAAGATTACGCCGCCGAGAAACGGCCTCAGTTCTCGATCAACCGCCTTGCGGCGGCCACCAACTCCGACATCCGGAACGGCTTTCGCAGAACCTCGTCGGCGCCCAATTCCTTCGCCCAGACCAGGAAGTCGCCCTTGCCCGAGCGTCCTCCGCCCGAGATGGCGATCACCTTCGCCGGGCTGGCGTCGCGCTTGATCTGGATGATCGTGGCGATCCCCTCCTGCTCGGGCATGACGATGTCGGTGACCACCAGGTCGGGCTGTTCCGAATGAAACAGCTTCATCCCTTCGCGCCCGTCCCTCGCCGAGACCGTGTCGAAGCCATGGGTCTTGAACGCCGCGGTCATCATCGGCAGCAGGTCGGGGTCGTCGTCGATGAGCAGCACCTTGCCGGGCATCATGGCCTCGCTGTCCGCGATCGCCGGACGGCCAGGGCGTGCGGCTGGCCGATCGCCGCGGCCACCGCGAGGGCGAGATCGGCCTGGCGATAGGGCTTGGCGAGGACGTGGAGGGACGGGTCGCAACAGCCGGTCAGCGACCGGGCGTTCTGAGCGTAGCCCGAGCTGAACAGCACCTTCAGGTTCGGCTGCAGGTCACGGGCGGCCTTGGCGAGATCCCGCCCGTTCAGCGCGCCCGGCATCACCAGGTTGGTCATCAGCAGATCGACAGGCCCCGCGTCGGACAGGACGCCCAACGCCGCCGGGCCATCGGCCACCGGCGTCACGCGGTAGCCGGTCTGCGCCAGCAGGCGCGCGGCCTGCATCCGCACCAGCGTGTCGTCCTCGACCAGCAGGACATGCTCGTCGGCGGCCTTGGGCGCCGGACCCGCCAGACGCGCTGGCGCACTGGCCGACCGCTCGGCGCAGGGCAGGTAAATCTTGAACCTTGACCCCTCGCCTTCACGCGACGCGATCCCCAGCGCGCCGCCCGATTGGCGGGCGAAGCCGTAGACCGAACTCAAGCCAAGGCCGCTGCCGCCGCTGTCCGCCCGGGTGGTGAAGAAGGGCTCGACGGCGCGCGTCAGCACCTCCGGGGCCATGCCGACGCCGGTGTCCTCCACGGAAAAGACCGCGAAACGGCCAGCCCGCAGGCCCAGGGCCGCCGCCGCCGGGGCGCTCAGCACCTCGGCTTCGGCCTTCAGCGTCAACGTCCCGCCGGCCGGCATCGCGTCACGGGCGTTGATGCACAGGTTGAGCAGCGCCGATTCCAGGCCGGGCCGGTCGGCCTGACAGAACAGCCGGTCGGGCGCCTGGAGCGCCAGCACGGTGTCATCACGCAAGGTATATTGAACGAAACCGCCGACCGCGTTGACCGTCCCGGCGCAATCCAGGGCCTGGGGTTCAAGCGCCTGCCGGCCCGAGAAGGCCAGCAACCGGCGGACCAGTTCCGCGCCGCGCTCGGCCGTCTGCATGCCGACCAGCGCCAGCTTCTGCAGCTCGGACTCCGGCTGCAGGCCCATGGTCAGGGCCTCGGAAACCCCCATCATGACGGTGAGCAGGTTGTTGAAATCATGCGCCACGCCGCCGGTCAGCCGGCCGACGGCCTCCAGGCGCTGCAGCTGGGCCGCCTGCTGGTCGGCTTCATGCAGCGCGGTCACGTCGCGGGACACCGCCATCAGGGCGCGCCGGGCGCGCGGGCCGGTCTCGGCGCCGGCCACCGGAGAGACGACGACGTCCCACCAGCGCAAGGCGCCTGTCCGGGTCGGGCATTGGCCCCGGAAGCGGGCGACCTGGCCGCCGCGGGCCAGGGTCACCGCGTCGCGGATCTTATCCCGTTGCTCCGCCGGCCATAGCTCAGCCCATTCAATGCCGGCGATCGTCGAAAATTCCACAATCCCGAGTTGCGACATCCCATGATCGTTCATGTATTCGATACGGCCGTCGGCGCTCAGCAACTTCACGCAGTCCGGATTGGTGCTCAGCAGCGTACGACATATATTCGCGAATTCCGCAGGCTCTACATGGCCGCCCGACGAAAATTCCGTCCGAAAATCCTCTGAATACGACCGAAGACCGGGCACCCACTCACCTCTTTACTTTTCTTAGTTATCTCCAATCCGAATCAACCATGGTTAACGGGAAACCGCATGTCGTGACGAATACCTAGGTAGGTTCACGTAATCTCAGGTTGTAGGGTTCGCGCCGCGATTTGGCCCATCCCTCGCCTCAATCGGGCGCGGGCCAAGGGTCGGCCGAACGCGTTCGGTCGGCCGCGTGGATCGATACAATCGGGACGAGAAGCGCTTCAGCCGCCGCCGGCGGAAATGGTCATCCGGACCAGGGCCGAGAGGCTGGCGGCCTGCATCTTGGTCATCAGGTTGGCGCGATGGATCTCGACCGTCCGCGGGCTGATACCGAGTTGCAGCGCGACAACCTTGTTGCTGGCGCCCAGGATCACGCAATCCAGCACCTGGCGCTCACGGACGGTCAGGCTCTCCAGGCGCCGGGCGAGGTCCGAACGGGTCGAGTTGGCGTTGGCGGCGGCGACATTGTCGGCCAGGCATGCGCCAACCAGCCGCAGGATCAGTTCGCTCTCGAACGGCTTCTCCACGAACTCGGCCGCCCCGGCCTTCATGGCCTTCACGGCCAGCGCCACGTCGGCGTGGCCGGTCATGACGATCACCGGCAGGAAACAGCCCCGGGCCCTCAGCGTCCGGATCAGCTCCACGCCGTCCATGCCAGGCATCCTGACGTCGGTGACCACGCAGCCGCGCCCAGCCGGATCCAGTTGTTCCAGAAAGGCCGCGGCGGACGAGAACTCGCGAGCGTCCACGCCTTCGGTGCGAAGCAGAAATCCGAGCGAATGCAGGGCCGCTTCGTCATCGTCGATGACCGAGACGACCGGATTGTCCGACAATCCGATCGCCTGATTCAGACTTGCATCAGGCTCCACCAACTCCGCCCCTCGGAGGAAGCTGTTGAATCTACTCGCGACCTCGAATTGCCTATATAGCACGACAAAGCCACAATCATAGCGAGACCGCCAAAGTTGCCGCTAGCATACCGTGCATAGCAAAGCTTGCACCGCATGGCGGCGATGGCCCCGTTCAGTAAGGCCAAGCGTCGAAGAACCCGCGGCCCAGCGCCAGCTGGCCGGCGGCGTCATAGTGCAGGCCGTCGCCCTGCAGGCCGAAGCCGATGGTGTCGAACGAGGTCACGTGGCCGTCCGCCTGATCAACGCTCCGCTGGGCCGCGCGGACATCCTGCGACCAGGCGCCGGCCTGCCCTATCCGGCCGAGCACGACCTCCTCGGCCCCCCAACGGGCGCGCACCGCGGCCAGGAAGCTCTGCAGGTTCGGCCCATAGGCGGCGGCGGCGGCGCGATCGGCGGCGTCCTCCTCGCCCTGCATCCACAAGACGGCGTCGACCGGCGGCGCGTGAGGGCCGAACGCCGCCCGCGCGGCGGCGATCCGCTCGGCGGTCAGGTCGAACATCTCCCCATGCGAGGCCGGCGACCAGTCGATTCCCGGCCGCACCGCAAGGCCGGTCTCGCCCTTCACGGACTTGACGATCAGCAGCACCTCCCCGGGATGGGCGGCCCGGAAGGCCTGGGCGAAGGCGACCTCGGGTCCCCAGTCGGCGGGGTTGGCGGGCGTCCCGGTGTTGACGCCGGGCGCCATCTGCACCCACCAATGCTTCAGGCTGTCCCAGATGAAGGTCAGGGGGTCGGGGACATAGGGCGCCGGGCCCGTATTGCCGAAGCCCAGAGCGTTGGACTGGCCGGCCAGGACGACGAAACTCAAACGGGCCTCCAGCGTGCTCTCAGATCGGGTCCGGCTCCAGACCGGCATCGCCCAACCTGCGTCGCCTGGATGCCCCCCGCAAGTGGGGCGGCGTACTCCAGCCCAATCGCGAGAACCGGAATGCATGGCCGGAGGGACGCATCTCCGCTCAGGCGCGCGACTTCGCGCGCTGGATCATGGAGGCGTCGCCAACGAAACGCCTCGGCCTTAGGATTCCCGGGTCCGGAGGCCTTCGAGAATGGTCGTGTCCCGGGAGGTGGTGTAGCTCCCCGGCGGTAGCTTCGCCGCTCGCGTAGCGCGCCTCTCACAAGGCGCCGTAGCGAGCGAGCGGCGAAGCGGTAGTCATCCGCGGTCTTCGGTAGGGTCGGGTTTGCTGACGCAACTCTG
>CANJXI010000083.1 GCA_947478785.1 Caulobacteraceae bacterium | reverse complement strand
CGCTTGGCCTTGATCTTCAGCCGGTCCAGCGTCAGCTCCAGCCAGGGATCGACGAAGGTCCAGCCGCCCATGTTCTTGGGCTCTTCCTGGCACCAGACCAGCTCGGCGTTCTTGAACCGCTTCATCTCGTTGGAGATCGACTTCAGCGGCCAGGGGTAGAACTGCTCGAGGCGCAGGATGTAGACGTCGTCGCGGCCGGACTTGGCGCGCTGCTCGATCAGGTCGAAGTAGACCTTGCCCGAGCACATGATGACGCGGCTGATCTTGTCGTCGGGCTGCAGGGCGACCCCGCCCACGTCGCAGCCGGCCTCGGCGCCGTCGAGCATCACCCGGTGGAAGAACGAACCCTCGGCGAAGTCGGCGAGGTTCGAGACCGCCCGCTTGTGGCGCAGCAGGCTCTTGGGCGTCATCACCACCAGCGGTTTGCGGAACTCGCGCAGCAATTGGCGGCGCAGCGCGTGGTAGTAGTTGGCCGGCGTGGTCGGGTTGATGACCTGGAGGTTGTCCTCGGCGCAGGCCTGCAGGAAGCGCTCCAGGCGGGCCGACGAGTGCTCCGGCCCCTGGCCCTCGTAGCCGTGCGGCAGCAGCATGACGAGCCCGCTCATCCGCAGCCACTTGCGCTCGCCCGACGAGATGAACTGGTCGATCAGCACCTGGGCGCCGTTCACGAAGTCGCCGAACTGGGCTTCCCACATGTCCAGCGTGTTGGGGTCGGTGAGCGAGAAGCCATATTCGAAGCCCAGCACCGCCTCTTCCGACAGCGCCGAATCCAGCGCCTCGAAGTGCGCCTGGTTGTTCCCCAGGTTGCGGAGCGGGAAATAGACCTCCTCGGTCTGCTGGTCGACGATGCCGCAGTGGCGCTGGGTGAAGGTGCCGCGCACGCTGTCCTGGCCCGAGAGCCTGACCGGATAGCCCTGGTCCAGCAAGGTCGCCCAGGCGAGCTGCTCGCCGGTCGCCCAGTCGATGCCCTCGCCCCTGTCGATGGCCTCGCGGCGGCCGGCGATCACGCGCTCGACCGTCTTGTGGGCCGAGAAGCGCTCGGGGATGGCGGTGATCTTGTGGCCCAGGTCGAGCAGCTTCTGGCGCGGGACGCCGGTTTCGCGGCGCTCCTCGCCGGCCAGGGTCAGCCCCGACCACTTGCCGTCCAGCCAGTCCGCCTTGTCGGCCTTGTAGATCTTGCCCGCGTCGAACTGGGCGTCGAGGAAGGCGTCGAACTCGGCGATCCAGCCGTCGAACTCTTCCTTGGTGGCCACGCCCTCGCCGGCCAGGCGCGCGGCGTAGAGATCGCGCACGCTCGCGTGATCCTTGATCTTGGCGTACATCAGGGGCTGGGTCATCGTCGGGTCGTCGCCCTCGTTGTGACCGAACCGGCGGTAGCAGAACATGTCGACCACCACGTCCTTGCCGAACTGCTGGCGGTATTCGGTGGCGACCTTGGCGGCGTAGACCACGGCTTCCGGATCATCGCCGTTGGCGTGGAAGATCGGCGCCTCGACCATCAGCGCGACGTCCGACGGATAGGGCGAGGAGCGGGAGTTCTTCGGGCTGGTGGTGAAGCCGATCTGGTTGTTGACGATGAAGTGCATCGAGCCGCCGACGCCGTAGCCCTTGAGCTGGCTGAGCGCGAAGCACTCGGCGACCACGCCCTGGCCCGCGAAGGCCGCGTCGCCGTGCATCAGCAGCGGCATGACGTGGCTGCGCCCGGCCTGCGGGTTCTGGCGGAGCGCGAAGGCCTGCTTGGCGCGCGCCTTGCCGACCACCACCGGGTTGACGATCTCCAGGTGCGAGGGATTGGCGGTGAGCGACAGGTGCACCGAGTTGCCGTCGAACTCGCGGTCCGACGAGGCGCCCAGGTGGTATTTCACGTCGCCCGAACCCTGCACGTCCGATGGCAGGGACGAGCCGCCCTGGAATTCGTGGAAGATCACCTCGTAGGGCTTGCCCATGACGGCGGCCAGCACGTTGAGGCGGCCGCGGTGCGGCATGCCGATGACGATGTCCTTCACGCCAAGCGCGCCGCCGCGCTTGATAATCTGCTCCAGCGCCGGGACCATCGCCTCGCCGCCGTCCAGGCCGAAGCGCTTGGTGCCGGGGAAGCGGCGGTGCAGGAACTTCTCGAAACCCTCGGCCTCGATCAGCTTCTTGAGGATGGCGATCTTGCCTTCCCTGGTGAAGACGATCTCCTTGTCCCGGCCCTCGATGCGGGCCTGCAGCCAGCCCTTCTCCTTGGGATCGGAGATGTGCATGTACTGCACGCCGACGTTGCCGCAGTAGGTGCGCCGCAGGATGTCGAGGATCTCGCGGATCGTGGAGGTCTCCAGACCCAGCACGAAGTCGAGGAAGATCTCCCGGTCGAAGTCGACGCCCGAGAAGCCATAGGTTGACGGGTCGAGCTCGGAGGCGTCGCCCGGCGTGGTGGCGATGCCCAGCGGATCGAGGTTAGCCTTCAGGTGGCCGCGCATCCGGTAGGCGCGGATCATCATGATGGCGCGCAAGCTGTCCAGCGTGGCCGAGCGCACCGCGTCGAGCGAGGCCTCCGGCTGGCGCTCGGCGATCCGGGCGCCGACCTTGGCCTGCACGGCCGGCCACATGCCGTCGACGGCGGAGAGCCATTCGGGACGGGCGGACGGCGCGGAGGCCTGCGTCCAGGACGGGCGGGCCGCCGATCGGCTGACGGCCTCGGCGTTGTCGTGCAGGGAGAGGAAGAAGGCCCGCCAGGAAGCGTCCACCGAATCGGGGTTCGCCGCCCACTGGGCGTAGAGGTCCTCCACGAACGCGGCGTTGCCGCCGTAGAGGAACGAGGTCTCGGCGAGCACCTCGTTGATAAGACCTGCGTCGTCCGCCATCTCGTCCGCTTTCCCTGCGGGACCGCGGAGCTTCTGATCAGAGGAGCCGAGCGCGGACCGCCCTTACGCTAAATTCTGCCTTCAGGCGCCTTTCAGCACCTCAAGGAGAGTGGTGCCCAGCGCCGCCGGAGACGGAGCCACGCGGATGCCCGCGGCCTCCATCGCCTTGATCTTGTCCTCGGCGCCGCCCTTGCCGCCGGAGATGATCGCGCCCGCGTGACCCATCCGCCGCCCGGGCGGCGCGGTGCGTCCCGCGATAAACCCGACCATAGGCTTCCGGATCGGTGAATTCTTGATGAATTCCGCCGCGTCCTCCTCGGCCGACCCGCCGATCTCGCCGATCATCACGATCGACTCGGTCTCCGGGTCCTTCAGGAACATGTCGAGCATGTCGATGAATTCTGTCCCCTTCACGGGATCGCCGCCGATGCCGACGGCCGTCGTCTGGCCGAGCCCCGCCTGGCTGGTCTGGAACACGGCCTCATAGGTAAGCGTGCCGGACCGGGAAACCACCCCCACGGAGCCCTTCTTGAAGATGTTCCCGGGCATGATGCCTATTTTGCACTCATCCGGGGTCAGGACGCCGGGGCAATTGGGCCCGATCAGCCTGGATTTCGAGCCCGACAGCGCGCGCTTCACCTTGACCATGTCGGCCACGGGGATGCCCTCGGTGATGCAGATGATCAGGCCGACGCCGGCGTCGATGGCCTCCAGGATGGAGTCCGCGGCGAACGGCGGCGGCACATAGATGACGCTGGCGTCGGCGCCTTCCTGGCGCACCGCCTCGGCGACGGTGTCGAACACCGGCAGGCCGATGTGCGTCGTCCCGCCTTTGCCCGGCGTGACCCCGCCGACCATCTTGGTCCCGTAGGCGATCGCCTGTTCGGAGTGGAAGGTGCCCTGGGCGCCGGTGATGCCCTGGCAGATGACCCGGGTATATTTGTTGATCAGGATCGACATGTCTTAAGCGCGCCCCCGCACGGCTTTCACGATCTTCTCAGCGCCGTCGGAGAGGTCGTTGGCGGCGATCACGTCGAGGCCGCTTTCATTGATGATCTTCTTGCCGAGCTCGGCGTTGGTGCCTTCCAGCCGGACCACCAGGGGAACCTTCAGGCCCACCTGCTTGACCGCGGCGATGACGCCGTTGGCCAGCACGTCGCAACGGGCGATGCCGCCGAAGATGTTGACCAGGATGCCCTTCACGTTGGGGTCGGCGATGATGATCTTGAAGGCCGCCGTCACCTTCGCCTCGTCGGCGCCGCCGCCGACGTCCAGGAAGTTGGCGGGCTCGGCGCCGTAGAGCTTGATGATGTCCATGGTCGCCATGGCCAGGCCGGCGCCGTTGACCATGCAGCCGATCTCGCCGTCGAGCGCGATGTAGGACAGGTCGAACTTGGAGGCCTCGATCTCCTTCGGGTCCTCCTCGCTCTCGTCGCGCAGCGCCACGATCTCCGGATGCCGGAAGAGGGCGTTGGAGTCGAAGGACACCTTGGCGTCGAGCACGCGCAGCTGGGCGCCCTCTTTGTCATTGGCAGCCGTGACGATCAGCGGGTTGATCTCCAGCATGCTCATGTCCTTGGCGACGAACGCCGCGTAGAGCTGGCCCAGCAGCTTGGCCGCCTGTTTCGCGAGGTCGCCCTTCAGGGCCAGCGCCTGCGCCAGCGCGCGTCCGTGGTGGGGGAAGACGCCGGTCGCGGGATCGATGGAGAAGGTGAGGATCTTCTCAGGGGTGTCGTGCGCCACGTCCTCGATGCTCATGCCGCCCTCGGTGGAGGCGACGACGGAGACGCGGCTGGTTTCGCGGTCGACCAGCAGCGAGAGGTAGAGTTCCCTGGCGATGGCGGCGCCTTCCTCGATATAGAGGCGGTTGACCTGCTTGCCCTTGGGGCCGGTCTGTTCGGTGACCAGCACGCGGCCCAGCATCTCGGCGGCGCTGGCTTTCACGTCGTCGACCGATTTCACTACGCGAACGCCGCCCTTGGCGTCCGGACCGAGGCCCTCAAATCTCCCCTTGCCGCGCCCGCCGGCGTGAATCTGCGACTTCACGACGAAGACCGGGCCTCCCAGCTTGTTGGCGGCCTCGACGGCTTCGTCGACGGTGAACGCGGGATAGCCGCGGGGGACCGCCACGCCGAACTCGGAGAGGACGGCCTTGGCTTGATGTTCGTGGATGTTCATGGGGCCTTGGGCGCTTGTCGTGACGCCTCGCCTGGGCGGCGAGTGGCGGCGGTTATAGGCGCCGCTCCCTGTGATGACAACCGCGCGGGGTCAGGAATGCGCGGCCGGTTCCGTGAACCTTACGTGGCGTCGCCGACCGCGGCGGTGGCGCGGCGCTCCAGCTTGCCCCAGGTGACCCGCGCGCCGTGCAGCGCCGCGTCGATGGACTTGACCACCACGAAGTACATTAGCTGGCGGTAGCCGAAGCGCTGCACCGGCAGCCAGACCAGGTCCGCCCAGGGCGCGCGGCGCTCCATGGCCATGCCCAGCACGCCGGCCGACAGGTCCAGCAGGATGAAGGCGACCCAGTAGAACAGCGGCCGCATCAGGTCGTCGGGCGACCATTCGACGGGATGGAAGGCCCAGCCGTAGATCGCCGTGATCAGACTCCAGACGATGGCCAGGTCGACCAGCGGGGCCACGGCGGTGAGCAGGATCTGGAAGAGCCAGATCTGCGGCAGGGCGATGAAGCCCAGCACCGGGCGCTTGGCGTCGAACAGCGCCGCGCGGTGCTTCCACAGGCACTGCAGGGTCCCGAACGACCAGCGGAACCGCTGCTTCAGGAGTCCGGCCACGCTTTCCGGCGCCTCGGTGTAGGCCCGGGCCTCGGGATCGAACTCCACCTGCCAGCCGGCCCGCTGGACGGCGATGGTCAGGTCCTGGTCCTCGGCGAGCGTGTCGTCGGGATAGCCGCCCAGGTCGGCCAGCACGCTGCGCCGCCAGGCGCCCACCGCGCCCGGCACCACGGTGACAGCGCCCAGCGCGGCCAGCGCGCGGCGCTCGAGGTTCTGGGCGGTGACATACTCCAGCGCCTGCCAGCGGGTGATCAGGTTGCGGCGGTTGCCGACCAGGGCGTTGCCGGCCACCGCCCCGATCCGGGGGTCGACGAACCAGCGGGCGAGCTTGGCGAGCGTGTCGGGCGGGAACAGGGTGTCGGCGTCGAGCGCCACGACCACGTCGCCGCGCACCACCGCCAGGCCGCGGTTCAGCGCGCGCGCCTTGCCGCCGTTCTCGAAGGTCATCAGCGTGACCCGCGGATTGTTCTCGAAGGCCTCGCGGACCACCTGCGAGGTGCGGTCCTTGGACCCGTCGTCGAGGACCACGATCTCCAGGTTCGGCCAGTTGGACGCCAGGATGCGGCGGACCGCCTGGACGATCACCATCTCCTCGTTGAAACAGGGGATCAGCACGCTGATCAGCGGCCCCGTGGCCGGATCCGGCATCGGCGGCGTCCTAGCCCCGATCCGCAGGCGATGGACCACCGCCAGCACGCCCAGCACCAGCAGCCGCGCCACGCCCAGCGCGATGGCGGTGATGAACAGCGCCCGCAGGGTGACCTCCATGGCGTGGAAGAAGCCGAATCCGATGCGGTCGAGAAGCAGCTCGCCGGAACCCCGCGCGGCGGGGGGCATCGCCTGGCCGGGCGCCATGCCGGCGAGCTGGCCAATGGTCACCAGCGTGTAGCCGTGGGCGCGCAGCGCGTCGATCAGCACAGGCAGGGCCTCCACCGTGCGGCTGCGGTTGCCGCCGGAGTCGTGCAGCAAGATCACCTGGCCGGGCCGCACGGTGCGGTCGGCCAGGCGGGTCAGCGCGGTAGACACGATGTTGGCGGGGTCGGGCTTCTTCCAGTCGTCCGGGTCGATGCGCAGGCCGACCGTAAGGTAACCCTGCGCCTGGGCGTCCAGCAGGGGCGCGACCTCGCGCGGCGTGGAGGGCTCGGCGTCCCCGAAATAGGGCGGCCGGAACAGCCGCATGGAGCGGCCGGTGATGGTCTCGAACAGTCGCTGTGTGGCCGACAGCTCCACGGCGGTCTGCGCCACCGGGATCTCGCCGATGTTGGGATGGGTCCAGGTGTGGTTGCCCACGTTGTGGCCCTCGGCCACCTCGCGTTCCACCAGGCCTGGGAAGGCGGCCATGTTCTTGCCAATGACGAAGAAGGTGGCCGGTGCGTGCTTGGCCTTCAGCACGTCGAGGATCCTGGGCGTCCAGCGCCCGTCCGGCCCGTCGTCGAAGGTCAGCGCCACCCAGCCGGGGTGGGCTCCATAGCGCTGGATCACATAGGAGGTCGGCATCTCCTGATAGTCTTCCGCGCTGACCAAGCCGGTGGCCGGATCGAGTGTCAGGGCCCGGCGGCCGGGCCGGGGCTCATCCTCCACGCGCAGCACCTCGCCCGTGCCGTCGAAGTTGACGTCCTGGCCGGGCTCGAGGACCTCCAGGCCGTCGGCCCGCGCCGCGCCCCATTCATGGCGGAACACTTTCCAGATCAGCGGGTCCTCGCCGCCCATCCGCCATAGCGCGTAGCCCATGGGCCGGAAGCCGTCGGCCACCTTGATCTGGTTGTAGACCGTGGCCGCGTCCAGGAACCAGACCGCGTGGTCGCGGCCCGCGTCGTCCTGGTAGCCGAAGGTGGGGTTGAGCGAACTCTCGTCCATCGCGGCGTGGGCGCCGGAGTCGTGGGCGATCTGGGCGGCCTCGTTGAACGTCACCGCCTCGGCGCGTCCCGGGCGGGCCTTGCTGGGCAGGGTCCAGTCGTAGCCGTAGTCGCCCAGCGCCAGCACGGTGCGCGAGGCGTCGAGCTCGCCCATCCGCTTGGCCAGCACCGTCTCGAACCAGTCCTGGCCGGCCGGCGGGCCGGCGTCCCCGGTGCCCCAGTGCTGGTCGTAGGCCATCAGCACCAGGGTGTCGGCGGCGGCCTGCAACCGCTTCAGCGGCCAGGAATCGTCGGCGAAGGGCGCGGTCACCCAGACTTCCCGGCCCAACGGCTTCAGCGCCGCCCGGGCCTGGGCGATGAACCCTGGATAGGCCTGGGCGCCGGCCGCCGAGAGGTTCTCGAAGTCGAAGACGTAGCCGGCGTAGCCGCGCTTGGCCGCCTCGGCCACCAGGTTGGCGATGAGCGCGCGCCGAGCGGCCGGGTTGAGGATCACCGCATCGGCCGCCGGCCCGTTCCACACCCCGTCCTTGGCGTTGTGCACGCCGGGCAGGATCGAGGGCGGCCGCTTGGCCTGGGCGATGATGGCCCGCGCCTGGGCGTCGTGGGTGATGGTCACCGCGCCGCCCGAGCCGGCCAGCGCGACCCACTGCGGCGAGACCACGTCCAGCTGGTCCACATGGTCGGCCAGCGATTCGCGCGAGCTCTCGTCCCAGGAGACATAGAAGCCCACCGCCAGCGGCCGCGCCGGCCCGCCAGAGGCCTGCCTGGCGTTTGGGTGCGGGATGCGTGTCCAGTTGGCCCGGCCCTTCAGCTTGTGGGCCGTCTCCACATGCAGGGCCTGCAGGATGCGCGGGTCCTTCAGCGTCAGGCCCGGCAGGTGCGGGGCGAACGCCAGGGTCGCGAAGAACGCCGCCGCCAAGGCCAGCGCCACCGACGCTAGCCCCGCGCCGACCACGCGCACGAGCCGGGCGCGCCGTCCCGTCGGATCGTGAAAAATCAGATCGGCCATAGGCCCCTAGGTTCCATCCCCGAGCGCGCTATAGCACGTCGATGTTGGCTGAAGCAGGGCGTGAGACAATCGGTCGTGCGGACTCCCGCCGCCTGAGCCCGGCGTTGGCGAAACAGGCGACATCCCCTATCTCCGGATAGCGTGGCCCACGGGTCCCCGCGCCCGTTCGTCGGTGTCTGGAGATGATTTCCGCCATGGGCGAGCGCGGATATCCGAGGGCAAGGCCGGTCACCCCGCGGATGGTCGCGAAGGTGCTGGGTGTGGCCACCCTGGTTGGCCTGTTCATCAGCCTGTTCGGGCCCTTCGGTCACGGGGTCACGGTCTGGGCTCGGAGCGCGGCCGCCAACCTGGCCTTCAGCTGGACGGGCGCGTTGCTCGGCATCGCCAGCGTCCGGGTCGTGGGCTGGCTGGGGCTGAATCGCGGCGACCTGTCCACCGGCGTGGCGGCCGGCCTCCTGATGACGCCATTCCAGGGACTGGCCGTCTGGACGATCGTCAGCCTGCTGAACGGCCGCTGGCTGCCGGCCAGCGCCGCGCCGATGCTGTTCTGGGACACCGTCCTGATCTGCGTCGCCTCCTGTTTCGCGGCCGTGCTGATCACCCGCCTGCGGAACACCACGCCCGCGGCGGCGGCCGCGCCGGTGAAGTTCCTCGAACGCCTGCCGCTGCGCCTGCGCGGCGCGGAGGTCTGGGCCGTGGAGGCCGAGGACCACTACCTGCGGCTCCACACCTCCAAGGGGCAGGACCTGATCCTGCTGCGGCTGGCCGACGCCGTCGCCGAACTGGAGGGTATCGAGGGCGCCCAGGTGCACCGCTCGTGGTGGGTGGCGCGCGACGCGATCACCGAGGCGCGCAAGGGCGATGGCCGCGCGACCCTGACCCTGAAGGACGGCGCCGAGGTCCCGGTCAGCCGGACCTATGCCGGCCAGTTGCGCGAGCGGGGCTGGATCTAGCGGCGCGCCCGCCACGCCTCGCGGGTCTGGCCCCAGATGTCGATCGGCACGGTTTCCATGGGCGGCGGCAGCGCCCCAGGCCCAAGGTTGCTCGATCCCAGCCGCCGCGCGACGGCCTGTGATTCGATGTTGTCCGGGGCGATGGTGTGGATCACCTCGGTCCAGCCCAGCACGTCGAAGGCGTAGCCGATGCAGGCCGCCGCGCCCTCGGTGGCGTAGCCCTTGCCCCACGCCTCGCGCGCCAGGCCCCAGCCGACCTCCGTGCCGGGCCAGCCCTCCGGCTCCCAGGGCCCCAGCCGGCCGATCCAGCGACCCGAGGCCTTCTCGATCACCGAGAACATCGAGAAGCCGCGCACCACCCAGGCGCCGGTCATGATGCACATGCCCCGCCAGGCCACGGCGCGGGACTGCGCGCCGCCCAGATGGCGCATGACCACCTCGTCGGCGGAAAAGGCGGCCCAGGCGTCGAAGTCATCGCCCACGGGGGGCCGCAGGATGAGGCGTTCTGTCTCAAGGATTGGGGCTGGCGTCGCCATGAAGTTTCTGGCTCATTGTGGTTGGGGGAGAGTACGGGGCGAGGGCTGACTGGCCGTGGGCGCGGCAGGTGGCCGATCTGCATCGTTCGTCGAGGGTCCGTTCGTAAAGGATCGCCATGGCGCACGACCCGTCCGCTGAGAAGTCTCCCGCCGATCCCCGCATGGCAAGCCGCCATCTGCTGCTGGCCGGCGTCGCCGCGGCCTGTGTCCTGGGCGTCGGCCTGGGCCTCTGGGCGCGCCCGGCAATGAACGAGCGGCGCATGGCCCTGGCCCCGCGGGCCGCGCCGTCTCCCGCCCCCGCGGCGAACCGCTCCATCCGGATCGTCGTCGATGATCGCCCCGCCCCCCTGGGCACGCCGATCGAGGTGCTGCCGACGGCCGGCGCGCCCGTGCCCCAAATGGTCAGCATCGCGCCCGCGCCGCTTCCCGAGCCGACTCCCGAGCCACAGGTTCCCGCCCGCCCGCCGGCCGGCCTGGTCCGGGTCCGGGCGACCGCGCCGCAACCCGCCGAGCCGCCCAGGCCGCCAAGGGCCGAACCTCGGCCCGCAGAACGTCCGGCGCGCATCGTCAAGGCCAAGGCCCCCGCCAAGGCCGTCGCGGAGAAGCCCAGGGCCCAGAAGGTCAAGCTCGTCCGGCCGGACCCCAGGCCCGACCGGAGCGCCAAGGACCGGACGCGCCGGACACCGGCCGCATCCCCGTCCAGGGCGCGGGCGGAACAGCGGGCCGAGGCCGGCCATACGCCACGGTTCGCACCGACCGCCAAACCGCAGAAGGCCCGGCTGGACAGGGCCAAGCCGACGAAGGTCCGGGTCGAGAAGGTCCGGCTGGAAAAGGTCCGGCTCGACAAGGCGCGGCCGGAGAAGGCCAGGCCCGAGAAGGCCAGGCTCGACCGCGCCAAGCGCCACAAGGCGGCCCCCGCGCCGCCGCCGCGCCTGCAGAAGGCGGTCGCCAGGCCCGCCCCGCGCAAACCCCTGGCCCCGCCGGTCCGCGCCGCCCATCCGGCGAGGGGCGAGGGGCCGCTGCGGTTCGTCAGCGTCCGGCGCTGCGCGACCATGGCCTGCGGCGATCCGGCGATCAGCGCCGCTGACCGGCAGATGAACCGGGCCTACGCCGATGCGCGGGCGGCCGGCGTCCCGGACGCGCGCCTGCGCCAGCAGCAGCAGCACTGGCAGGCGGCCCGCGCCACCGCCGCGCGGGAAGCGCCCTGGGCGGTGCGCGACGTCTATCTGGCGCGCATCGCCGAACTCAACGACCAGGCCCGCGCGCGCGACAACGGCTACTAGCCCCGGGGCTAGTAGCCCGACGTAATGGATTAATCATTACCTGCGAACGTGATCCCGCATGGGCGCGTGAAGACGGCCGCAGGGAGTGACGCCAATGAGCAGGGTGATAGCCTCGAGGCGGTCGGCCGACCACTTCGAACCGGATGACGACGCCGACCCCAAGGCCCAGCGCCACCTTCGGGGCCTTCTCGACCAGATCGACTACGCGGCCTACGCCGCCAACCGCAAGGTCCTGAGCAACACCCTGTCGAACCTCGACCTCGACCAGTTCCAGCGCCTGGCGACGGCCGCCGCCGTGGCCCGAACGCGCTGGGCGGCCGCCGCCCTCGTCGCCTCGGAGGGAAGCCAGGGCCCGACCCCCGAGCAGATCCGGGCGCTGACCCTGCTGCGGACCACCTATGAGGAGCTGACCGAGGCCTATGACGCCATGCGCCGGATGGTCGAGCGCGGCTACCTGACCTTCACCGCGCCCGTCGTACCGAAACCCTAGCTCAGCATGTCCTTGACGGTGTCGCGCTCGCCGACCAGCTCGTCGTTGGTCAGCGCGATCTTCGACTTGGCGAAATCATCCATCTCGTAGCTGGTGATCACGTCGTAGCCGGTCGCCGTGGTCTTCACCGGCATGCCAGCCCAGACGCCGTCGGCGAAGCCGTAGCGGCCCTGGCTCTCGACGGCGACGGAATGGGTCGTGCCCGGCGTCACCAGGTCATGGACGTGATCCACCAGGGCGTTGGCCGCCGAGGCCGCCGAGGAGACGCCGCGCGCCTCGATGATCGCCGCGCCGCGCTTGCCGACGGCCGGCAGGAAGTCGTTCTTCAGCCAGGCTTCGTCACCGATCACCGAGGCCGCATCCTTGCCGCCGATCTTGGCGTGGGTGAAGTCGGCGAACATGGTCGGCGAGTGGTTGCCGTAGATGTAGAGGTCCGAGACCTCCGAGATGTCCACGCCGGCCTTCTTGGCCAACTGGGCGCGGCCGCGGTTCTCGTCCAGGCGGACCATGGCGGTGAAACGGTCCTTCGGCAGGCGCCTGGCCTGGCTGGCGGCGATCATCACGTTGGTGTTGCAGGGGTTGCCCACCACCGCCACGCGGCAGTCGTCGGCGGCCACCTTGTCGATCGACTGGCCCTGGGCGATGAAGATCTTGCCGTTGTCCTTCAGCAGGTCGGCCCGTTCCATGCCCGGCCCGCGCGGCTTGGAGCCGACCAGCAGGGCCCAGTTCACGTCCTTGAACGCCACATCGGCGTCACCCGTCAGCACCATGTCCCGGACCAGCGGGAAGGCGCAGTCGTCGATCTCCATGGCCACGCCCTTCAGGGCCTTCTGCGGGCCTTCCACGGGGATCTCCAGCAGCTGCAGGATCAGCGGCTGGTCTGCGCCGAACATCGCGCCGGACGCGATCCGGAACAACAGGGCGTAGCCGATGTTGCCGGCGGCGCCGGTGACCGCGACACGGATCGGTTTCTTGCTCATGCGGCTCTCCTCCAGATGGCGGCCCCGCGAAGCCCAGGGGGGCTCCCGCGGCAATGCCGGGACGAGATGTCGCTTGGCGCTTCGCGGCGCGCTGGTCAAGCTGGCGCTATGTTCGAGGTCGATCCCGCCTTCCTTTCAACCTCCCGCGCCGTGGGCGAGCTGGCGCTCAGCCATGTGCGGCTGCAGGCCGACACGCGCTTTCCCTGGCTCGTGCTGATCCCCCGCCTTCCCGGCGCCCGGGAGTTCGAGGACCTGGCGGCGGGCGAGCGCGATGTCCTGATGGAAGAGATCATCCGTGCCGGCGCCGCCGTGCGGGCCATCGGCGAGGCGCTATGGCGGCCGGTCGCCAAGCTCAACGTCGGACAGCTCGGCAATGTCACGCCCCAGCTCCATATCCACGTGGTCGGCCGCCGACACGACGACGCCGCCTGGCCCGGCCCGGTCTGGGGATCGGGCGAGGCTTCCCCCTATGGCGACGACGACCTGGCGGCCGCGCTCGCCATCGCCCGCGCGACGCTTGGGCTTTAGGGCCCCGTCCGGCGCAGGATCACCGCGCGGGTCGCCCCGCCCTCGGCCAGGTCGCCGGTCCAGCGCCCGTCCTGGCCGCCGCGCAGGGTGGCGACCACCGCCGGGCCGCCGGGGGCGGGCGTGAAACGCAGGGTCAGCTCGGAGCCCGCGCGCTGGATGTCGTCGACCAGCCCCGAGGCGCTGAGCGCGCCCTTGCGGCGCACGTCGCGCCAGACGCCTTCCAGCCGGTCGGCGCGGTCGACCAGCTGCAGGGCGTAGAGGTCGCCGCCGGCCTGCGCCGTCAGCGCCCACCCCCCGTCGAGCGGCCCCTGGAACCCCTGCGCCGAGGCGAACGACGAGCGGATGCGGGAGTCGTAGGCGAGGTCGCGCGCGCCAAGCGGGGCGTCCGGCGTCTTGCCGGTTTCCTCCACATGCACCGGGGCGGTGAGCATCGGCCGGCGCGGAGGCGGCGTCTGGGCGGCGCCCGGCGGAACCGAGATGACCGGCTCCGGCGCGGGCGGCTGGCCGGCCGTGTCCGGTTCGTCGGGCTCGGCGGGATGGTCCAGCAGGGCGCCGATCGGATCGGGGTCCGGCTGGGCGCGCGCCGCCAGGCCGGTGGCGGCCAGCGCCGACCAGAGCACGGCCGTGATGGCGGCGCGGCGCCTCATGCCTCAGCCTCCGCGGGCGGCGATGGCCTCGGCCACGGCGATCAGCCGTTGAGCCTCGGCCAGATGCAGCCGCTCGACCATGCGTCCCTCGACCTTGAGGACACCCTTGGCGGCGCTTTCCGGCGAATCGAAGGCCGCCGCCACGGTCCTGGCCCAGGCCACCGCCTCCGGATCGGGCGAGAACGCCCGGTTGGCGGCCTCCAGGTGGGTCGGGTGGATCAGGCTCTTGCCGTCGAAGCCGAGGTCCGCGCCCCGCGCGCACTCGCGCGCCAGGCCGTCGAGGTCGGGGATGTCGTTGTAGACGCCGTCGAGCACGGCGATCCCGTGGGCGCGCGCGGCCATCACGCTCATCGCCAGGGCCGGCATGAGCGGCGCGCGGTCGGGACCCGGCCGGCAGCGCATCTCCTTGACCAGGTCGTTGGCCCCGATCACCCAGGCCCCGACGCGTGCGCCAGCGCAGGCCCGGCCGATGGCGTCCAGGGCGAAGATCGCCGAGCAGGTCTCGATCATCGCCCAAAGGGGCGTCGGCCGCTTCAGCCGGCCCGCGTAGGCCGCCAGATCGGCGGGCGCGGCCACCTTGGGAACCAGGATGGCGTCGGGGCCGGCCTGCTCGGCGGCGGCCAGGTCCTCGGCGCCCCACGGCGTGTCCAGGCCGTTGACCCGGATCACCACCTCGCGCCCGCCGAAACCGCCCGCCCGAACGGCCGCGGCCGCCAGCGTCCGGGCCTCGGCCTTGGCGTCGGGGGCGACGGAGTCCTCCAGGTCGAGGATCACCACGTCGCAGGGCAAGCCTCGCGCCTTCTCGATGGCGCGGGCGTTGGAGCCCGGAAGGTAGAGCGCGCTGCGGCGGGGTCGATGGACGGTCATGGCCTCATGCACATGGATATCCCCCCGTCTTAGCGGTTAGGATGGCCCCATGACCACACGATACGATCCGCAGGCCCGAAACGTCCTGGGGACGGAGCTCACGCCGTGCTCCGTCCAGCCGGTGACCGGCTTCTTCCGCAATGGCTGTTGCGAGACCAGCCATGAGGACCTGGGCATGCACACCGTCTGCGCGGTGATGACGGCCGAATTCCTGGCCTACTCCAAGGCGGCCGGCAACGACCTGTCGACGCCGCTGTCCGGAATGTTCCCGGGCCTGCGGCCCGGCGACCGCTGGTGCCTCTGCGCGCCGCGCTGGAAGGAGGCGCTGGACGCCGGCGCCGCCCCGCGCCTGGTGCTCGAAGCCACCCACGAGGAGACGCTGGCCATCGTGCCGCTCGGCGTCCTGAAGGACTACGCGGTCAAGGCTTAGCATTCCCCGTTGCTCCCCCGCTGGGGGAGGAACTAAGAGAGCAGCGGATATTCCGCCTCCAGCCGGTAGTGCGCCTGGTCGCGGCCCAGGAAGCTGGAGTGCAGGCCGAAGCGATCGATGCGGATCGGCGGCGACTGGAGCAGGTTGTTGGCCTGGATCCAGGCGCCGACCTCGGCCGGATCGGGACGGCGCAGATAGGCCAGCGTCACGTGCGGGCGGTACTGGCGCGTGTCGGCCTTCAGGCCCGCGCGGCGCGCGGCGGTCTCGCAGGCCCGGGCCAGGCGGCGCAGGTCCGGGTTCTCGGCGATACCGGCCCAGAGCGCGTGGATGTCGGCCCCCTCGCCGAACGCGCCCACGCCCGCCAGGCCCAGGTCGAAGGGCGGCTGATGGATGGCGGCCAGTTCGCCATCCAGGTCGCGGGCGATGTCCTCGCGGATCTCGCCGAAGAACCGCAGCGTCACGTGCAGGGTCTCCAGGGGCCGCCAGCGCGCGCCCTCGACGCCCGTCTGGCGGCGCTGCAGGGCGTGGGCGGCCTCGTCGGGCAGGCTCAGGGCGGCGAACAGCCGGATCATCGGGCGATTATCGGCGGCTTTGAGGCCCGCGTCACCGTTTCGAAATCTTAACAATAGCTTGACAGCAAGGGCCTTGCTTCCGCCGCTGTCCGACACGATATTTCGGTTTGCGTCCAACCGGGACGCTTCGAACAAGGGCATTGCCTCACATGAGCGACCTCAACCGCGGCTACGCGCGCTCGATCCCCGCGGATCGCGCCGACATGTCGGTGGACGCAGGCCTCCGCAGCTTCATGCTCGGCGTCTACAACAAGGTGGCGCTGGGTCTCGTGCTTTCGGCCGCGCTGGCCTTCGTGACCGGCCAGTTCGCGCCGGTCCAGCAACTGCTCTACCGAGTTACCGCCGATGGCCGCCTCGCGGGCCTGCTGCCGCTAGGCTATGTGGTCGCCTTCGCCCCGCTCGCCGTCATGCTGTTCGGCATGGCGGGGATCCGCAACGCGACGCCGCGCAGCTCGGGCATCCTCTACTGGACCATCGTCAGCCTGATCGGCGCCTCGCTGGGCGTCCTGACCCTGGTCTACACGGGCGGCTCGATCGCCTCGACCTTCCTGATCACCGCCACCGCGTTCGGCGCGCTCAGCCTGTTCGGCTACGCCACCAAGCGCGACCTGACCGGCTTCGGCAGCTTCCTGATGGTTGGGCTGATCGGGCTGGTCCTGGCCTCGGTGGTGAACATCTTCCTGCACTCCGGCCCGATGAACTTCATCATCAGCGTGCTGGGCGTGTTCATCTTCGCCGGGCTGATCGCCTACGACACCCAGCGCCTGAAGATGACCTATTACCAGCTGGGCGGCGACCAGGCGGCCATGGGCGTGGCCACCAACTACGGCGCGCTCAGCCTCTACATCAACTTCATCAACCTCTTCCAGATGCTGCTCAGCCTGTTCGGCAGTCGCCGCTAGACGCGACGCAGCTTCAGAGATCGGGCCCCGGCGGGAAACCTCCGGGGCCTTTTTCTTGATCAGTCCACCACCTTGAACCGGCCGCGGTCGAAGAAGCGCAGGACCTGTTCCAACTCGTGGCCGCGCTTGAGGATCATGCCGCCCTGTCCGAGGATCGCCCAGGCCCCCTGGCGGCGCGCCAGGCCTGGGCGTTTCTCGATACGGTAGAGGGGATTTTCCGAGGCCCGCTCGAAGACCGAGAACACCGCCGATTCGCTCAGGCCGTCGATGGCGTAGTCGCGCCATTCGCCGGCCGCGACCATGCGCCCATAGAGCGAAAGCAGGCGGACCAGCTCGCGCCGCTCGAAGAAGACGCGCACCTGCCGGGGCGCCGGGGACGGATCAAAGGCCATCGAACGCGAGCCTAGACCGAATCTCGGCGGGATGACCAGCCGTCGGCTGGATCGGATAAAGCCCCTGCCGCGAAATGACCTTATACCAAGCGCCGCTGACGCAGACTCGGGGATTCCCCTGAGGGCCGAACAGTGATTCACGCTTCTTGTTGGAGAGGAGTGGTCGGATGGGGTCGATTGTATTGCGGGACGACTTTGATGCGGCGGCGGTGCGTCGGCTGGCGCGG
>CANJXI010000082.1 GCA_947478785.1 Caulobacteraceae bacterium | reverse complement strand
CCCGCTACATGACCCTGGAAACCCTCGCCCCCTTGAGCGATGATCCCCTCGTCAGCCTGTCTATCCCGGCAAGCTGAACGATCCCGGCCCCGCCGGAGATCGCGGTGATCACGACGCCGCAGTTACACCACGCGATGGGACACGACCGGAGGCCATGCTGGAGGCCCTTTCACGTTCGGTTGCCGCCGGCCGCCCGCTCGACGATCGTCAAGGCGCCGAGCGGGCGGCCGCTCCAGTCTGAAGGTGGTCGTTCGGGCCCAATAAGGAGACCCATGACCCTTCGACGGCGTATGGTTCAGCTCCCCCCGGTCCGGCGACGCCAGCCCGGCCCTGTCGTCGAGCGCGGGTGCCCGTCGGCTTCGTCGGGCTGCGATATTAAAACGACTGTGACCTGGCTTGATCACCGGCGCGGCGGACGACGCTCGCCGCCCCGCAGCGGAGCCATGCCGCATGGGAAACAGGGACGCCGCTGACATCTCTATCGGTGATCTACACACGCGCCTCCGCTACGCGGGTTATCGGAAACTAGGGGCGCGTTGCGTTGGCGCGCCGCGTCCGGCACATCAGCGCCCATGGCCCGACGAAGACCCGATCGCGCGCAGATCCTGCGCACCCGACGCATATGGTGGACCCGCCACGGGGCATTTGTGAGGGGCATGATCCTGGGCGCGGCGCTCGCGCTGACCGCCGCCTGGGTCGTCCAAACGGCCCTGAAACTCTAGCCGCCATCCGGCCGCATTTGACTCTTCTCGGCCCTTGGGGACGTCCGCTTGTAGGGGAGTCGAATCCAGCAATCGATCAGCGCAGTTGCTATGCGCCAGCCCTTCTGTCCGGTCTGCCAGCAACAACACATCTCACGATCCGTCGCGGGCGACTGAGCGGGGGGAGCGGACGCCCGCCGAACGCGGATTTTTCTCCAATTGAAAATGTACCCGCCGGTTGTTGTCGTGCCGGTAGAGTGGGAGCGGGCGATGGCGGCCAAGAAGGTGCGGGTCCTGGGCGTCCACGGGCTGGGACACCAGGAGGTCAACTGGTTCGAGAACTGGAAGGCGGCGATCCGGGAGCTCTATCCGGACCCGACGGCGATCGAACTGGAGTTCCTGCCGGTGAACTACGATCCGATCTTCAAGGACGTGGACGGTGCTGTCAGTCGAACGGCAACTGATCTCCAGACAGACGCAATTTCCCCAACCCCGACCTTGGCCTTAGCCCATGGACGCCCGCCACTCGGCCAGGGCGGCTGACAGCGCCGTCACGAGGCTTATCAATTAATGCGATCAGGCCGGGAATGCCCAACCGCAAGGTGGCCTTGACGACACTTATCTCGGATTCTTCGAATGGCCCGTCAGCTAGAAAGGCCATGAGCTGGGACGCTCCAAAGACGCGATGATGTCCCGACGCCGTGAACTTCCAGCGCGACATCGCCGAGGCGTCGGTCACGTAGAGGCTGATCCGGCCGCCGGGCCGCAACACCCTGTCTAGCTCGGCCAGGACCCGTCGGCCATCCGACCAGAAATAGGCTACGTTCACGGCGAGGATCCTGTCGACCGACCGATCGGGCAAGCCGGTCTCATCAAAGCGGGCGAGCGCCAGCCGGACCCGTCCGCCAAGCATCGCGGCGCGATTTCGCGCCGTGGCCTGGGCCAGCATGACAGCCGACTGATCGACGCCGTAGATGGTCCCGCCCGGCGAAAGACGGGCGAGCGCGCGGACGCCTTCGCCCGGGCCAAACCCCAACTCCAGAACATCGTCTGTAGCCTGAACATCCAGCGCCTCAAGGGCCAGGGCGTTGGGTTCACGATTGACCAGCCGCATGGCCGCGCCGGCCAGTCGCCCCGCCACGCCGTGCGGATTACTCAGCTGCTCGGCGAGACTACCGGAGAGGGGCGCCATGGCCCGCCGCCCGGTCAGGAGCGCTTGAGCTTGGCGTTTGCCTTGGCCAGCAGCGCCCGGATTTCCGCGCGCCGTCCCGCATCCCAGATCGGCCTGTCCGGATGCGGCGACGAGGCCAGGGCATGCTGCAGGACCTTGCTGGCCTGGGCGTATTCACCCTGGGTCATCAGGAAATCGCCGTAGAAGTAGTTGGCGTCCATGCTGTCGGGCGCGATCGTCACCGCCTCTACGAGATAGTGGCGCGCCTTGGCCTTGTCGCCGAAGCCGATTGGAAAGCCCGGTACGCGATAGTAGAGGGTCCCCAGGCTGGTCGGCGCGCCGGCCTCCAGCGCCGTCCGATCAAGCTGATAGGCCATCTCGAAAGTCTTGCGCGACGCCTTGGCGTCGGCGAGCGCGCTAAGGCCGCTCGACATCGCGGCCTGCTCACTCTGAGCGATCCCCTCCCAGATGAGCGGCTCGGCGCGCCCCGGATAGCGCGCGGCGACCGCCGCGGCGTCCCGCGCCAGGACTTCGATCTGCGCATGCTGCACGCGCGGATCCTTGATCTGGTACTTGATCCGCTCCCACTCGTGTTCGACCCGCGCGACGGCCGCGTCCATTGCGGGATTGTCCGACGCCAGAGCCGGCGCCGAGGGAACCGCCACAGCCAGGAAGAGGGCTGAGGCCAGGAGCATTTTCGATTGGCAGAGCATCGGAGCCTTTGGTTTCTGGTCGCCCACGCCGCTAGAGACGCCACCGTCCGTACGCCCCCTCAACCCGCCGATGTGGCGCGTCCTGCCTCGCGGCGTCCTAGGGGGCGGGCTATGTGGAGACTGACGATCATGATTTCGAAAATTCTGGCGGCGGCGATTGTGATGGCCCTGGGCGCCGGGGCCGTCGCGGCCCAGGCCGCGCCCGCGGCCGTGGCGGACCTAAAGCGGGCGGACGGGGTGAGTGCGGGCTCGGTCTCGCTGAACCAGGGATCTAAGGGCGTCATGATCCACATTACTGCCAGCGGGCTGACGCCCGGCTGGCACGCCGTCCACTTCCACGACACCGGCGCTTGCTCGGCGCCGGACTTCAAGAGCGCCGGCGGCCACGTCCACGCCATGGCCACCCATGTCCACGGCCTGCTGAACCCGGACGGCAACGAGGCTGGCGACCTGCCGAACATCTTCATCGCCGGCGACGGGACGGGATCGGCCGAGTTCTTCTCGGCGACCGTTTCGCTGGACGGCCACGAGGGCCTGCCCGCTCTGCTGGACAAGGATGGCTCGGCGCTTGTCATCCACGCCGGCCCCGACGATTTCGTCAGCCAGCCCATCGGCGGCGCCGGCGCTCGGGTCGCCTGCGGTGTCATTCGATGAACGTCGATCGCGCTTTCAACGCATGCCTTGCCGTGGGCCTGGCGGCGGCCTTGCTGCTCGGCCCCGTCCAGGCCGCCGCAGAGGCGCCGGTGAGTCTGCACGTCACCGATCTCAACGGCACGGCCATCGATATTCCCGCCGGAGCGCCACAGGAGCGTACGCTGCTGCTGCTGGGCTTCCGCCACGACGACCGCTCCGCCCTGGAGGCTTGGCGGCGCGGCCTGGGCCTGGGCGCCCAGGACACCGATTGGTTCGAGGTTCCGGTCATCGGCGTCGGAAGTCCGATGATCCGATCGATGATCGTGCATGGCATGCAGAGCGGCGTATCCGGCCCTGTGGAGCGCGCCCGCTTCGCGCCGGCCTTCGCGGACGCCGCCACGGTGGCCCGGGCGCTGGGTGTCGATCCGCACCAGCCGGCGGCGGTGGTGGTGGATCGCTCCGGGCGGGTCCTGGCGCGAGCCAGCGGCGCCTTCGATCCGGCGAAGGGGCAGGTGCTGACGCGCGCGCTTCGCAATTAAGCCGAGCCCCCGGCGGCCTCAGAATCGGAGGTTGTGGTGGTCGCAGGCCGGCGGCGTCTCAGGGTCGGGGCGTTACGGTGAGGAAGTCCGCTTGGACCTACTGAATTCCATCGACCCGAACCCGCCGGCTCACCGCTTGCCCGTTCCTCAGCCACTCACCACAGTGCTGATCGCAGACCGGCAGTCGCCGGATCGCGGACGCCTCGAGTCGTTCGTACAGCGCGGCTATTCCGACGCGTTCGGCGCCAATCTGCGGAGCCACTACCCGCTGATCGTCGGCCTGATGGACAGCGAAGGCGACATCGTCGCAGCCGCCGGCGTCCGCTTCGCCGCCGCAGAGCCCCTGTTCCTGGAGCGATACCTGGACCGGCCCATCGAGGCGGCTCTGAGGACCATGCACGGGGACACCGTGCAGCGGGGCGATATCGTGGAGATCGGATCCTTCGCCGCCAATGGACCGGCCCGCGCCCTGGAGTTCTTTGAAGCCCTCGCCGGCCTGCTGAGCCCGACCGAAGGACGGTGCTTTGGCGTCGCCACGGTCACGCCTCGCCTGAGCGCCATGTTGCGCCGGTCCGGCTTCGACCTGACCCAGATCGCCAAGGCCGACCCCGCGCGCGTCGAGAACGCCGCCGGGGACTGGGGCTCCTACTACGAGGGCGGCCCGAGTGTCCTGGCCGGCGAAATCAAGATCCCCGATCCGCTCAGCCCACCGCGCCGGCGACGTTCCCGCGCCTTGCGTGACGCCGCGCGGGACCAGGACAGATGAGCCGGGTTCTCGCCGCCCTCGCTTCGCATGCGCAGGAAGAGCCCGACGGCCTCGCCCTGACCGGCGACCGGATTGCCCTCACCTGGGCGGAGTTGGCGCAAGCCGTCGCCTTCGCCGTGCAATGGCTGGAGCCACACCTTCTGAAAACGGCGCCCGGCGCGCCGGTGGCGATCGCCCTGGACAATGGCCCTGCCTGGGTCGTCCTCGATCTGGCGCTCCTCGCGCTCGGCCGGCCCAGCCTACCCCTGCCGCCGTTCTTCACCGCCGAGCAGCGCGGTCACGCCCTGACGGACGCCGGGGCCGGGATGCTGGTTCGGCTGGCCCGCCCCGGCGAACACGGCGCGGCGTTCATCGCCGCCGAGCCGGTGGCCGCCGAGTCGCTGAGCTTGCCCCCCGGCCTGCTCCACAACGGCGTCGCCAAGATCACCTACACCTCTGGCTCGACCGGGCGGCCGAAGGGCGTGTGCCTTTCGCTGGCCCAGATGGAAGATGTCGCTGAAGCTCTTGTCGACGTGCTCGGCCGCGAGACGGCGAAAGTCCACATGGCCGTGCTGCCGCTGGGCGTTCTCCTGGAAAACGTCGCGGGCCTCTACCCGACCCTTCTGGCCGGCGGCCGCTACCATGCGCCCAGCCTGCGCTCGCTTGGTTTCGGCCAGGGATCACGCCCCGACATCTCCCGCCTGTGCGCCGCCGTGGCCGCCGCGCGCGCCACGAGCCTGATCCTCGTTCCCGAAATCCTGCGCGAAATGCTCCAATGGATGGGCGACACCGGCATCGGCCTGCCGAGCCTCGGCTTCATAGCCGTCGGCGGGGCGAAGACGCCGCCCAGCCTGATCGCCGCCGCCCGCGCAGCGGGCCTGCCCGTCTACGAAGGCTATGGCCTCAGTGAATGCGCCTCGGTCGTCGCCCTCAACATGCCCGAACGCGACCGCCCCGGAAGCGTGGGACGTCCCCTGCCGAATCTGACGCTGACTGTCCGGGCGGACGGGGAACTGGTCGTGGGTCCTCATCCCTTCCTCGGTTACGTCGGCGAACCGGCGGCCAAAGGGCCGTGGCGGACCGGCGATCTCGGCGCGATCGACGACGACGGCTTCGTGTCGATCTCAGGCCGCCGATCGAACCTGCTGATCACGGCCTTTGGCCGCAACGTCGCCCCCGAATGGGTGGAGAGCGAACTGCTGGCCCAGCCGGAGATCGGTCAGGCGCTGGTGTTCGGCGAAGGCGCCCGCGCCCTGTGCGCGGTGCTGGTTCCCTCGGCGGCGGCCATCGGACCAACAGCGCTGGACGCCGCCGTCGAGCGGGCGAACGCGGGCCTGCCCGACTACGCGCGCGTTGGACGCTGGCAAGCCTCGCGGCCGTTCGGAACGGGCCCGGACGAATTGACCGGCAACGGCCGCCCCCGGCGCGACGTCCTGCGCGCCGCTCACCAGGACTTCATCGAGAGCGAAGGTTGAACGCGCCCATGTCCTTCTTCGAAACCCTGGCGCGCGACACCGCCGAGGAACAGGGCCGTCTGTTCGCCACGCCTCAGATCCTCGCCGGCCTGGCCGGCAGGATCTCGCGCGACACCTACGTCGCCTACCTCACCCAGGCCTACCACCATGTCAGCCATACGGTTCCACTGATGCGGCTCGCGCTCGGCCGCCTCGACCCCGCGCACGCTCATTTCGCGCGGGCGCTGGAGGGCTATATCGCCGAGGAGGCCGGGCACGAGCAGTGGATCCTCGACGACATCGCCCATTGCGGCGGTGACCGGGACGCGGCCATGGCCAGCGCGCCCAGCGCGGCCACCACGGCGATGCTCGCCTGCGCCTACGAGGCCGTGGGCCATGGCAATCCCATGGCGCTGTTCGGCATGATCTTCGTGCTGGAGGGAACCAGCATCGCCCTGGCTTCCCAGGGCGCTGCGTCCCTCGCTGAGGGTCTCGGGCTCGGCCCCGAATGTTTCAGCTATCTGGCCTCCCACGGCGCGCTGGACCAGGACCACATGACCTTCTTCCGGGGTCTCATGGCCGACGTGGGGGACCCTGAAGACCAGGCGGCCATCGTCCAGATGGCCAGGCGGATGTTCGGACTGTTCGGCGACATGTTCCGCTCGATTCCTCACGATCGGAGCATCGCTCATGCGGTTTAGCGGCAAACGCGTCCTGATGACCGGCGGAAGCGGCGAGATCGGCGCGCGAATCGCGGGCGCGATGCGCGGCGAAGGGGCCTGCGTCACCGTCCTCGACCGGGCGCCGCCAGCCGACCCCGGCCTGAGCTATTTCGCCTGCGACCTGTCGACCGCGGAAGGGCTTGAGGCCGTCGCCGCCTGGGTGGCCCAAGGTGAATGGGACATCCTGGTCAACGTGGCGGGCATCCTGCATTTCGGACCGTTCGAGGCCCAGACGCCTGACCACCTGGCCAGGAGCTTCATGGTCAATCTGATCGCGCCGGCCCGGCTCGCCCAGGCCGTGCTGCCCGGCATGCGGTCCAGGCGCTGTGGCCAGATCGTGAATATCGGCTCGGTCTTCGGGGCCATCAACTTCGCGCACTTCGCGACCTATTCGGCCTCCAAGGCCGGTCTTCGGGGATTGAGCCAGGCGCTGCGGCGTGAGCTGTCAGGTTCCGGCGTTCAGGTCACCCACATCGCGCCCCGGGCTGTCCGCACCGGCTTCAACACAGCCCAGGTCATGGCGTTCGCCAAGCTCACCAAAACGGCGATGGATGAGCCAGACGTGGTCGCCGCGCGGATCGTCAAGGCTATCGCCGAGCGTCGCGGCGAGGTCTTTATCGGCTTCCCCGAAGCGCTCTTCGTGCGGATCAACGCCATCGTCCCATCCCTGATCGATCGCGCCCTGGCGCCCGGCGACCGACGGGTCGCCGGGCTCTTCGTCTGAAATGAGACCCCAGACCGGGACGCCCGGCCCGCGGTCGTGGGCGTCGACCCCAAGGATCTGGATCGTCGCGCCGACGGCGAATGTGAAGCGATCATAGCGATCCAGCTCGAACGCCAGATCGGCCGATGCGGAGGCGACGCCGAGCAGCTGGAGCTTGTTAGGGGTAGGAGAGCGATGTCGGTTCAATACTTTCGTCCCGAGCGCAGCCGTCAGCAGCCGTCTGAAAGATGGAGGGTCGGGGGCGTCACTGGCGACGCGGGCGTGAGGGAGGCGAAGACGAAGACCGCGTTCGGATCGGCCTTGCGGATGCGCCCCATGGCCTCCAGGCCGCTCATGTCCGGAAGATCGACTCCTAGAATGATCTGCAGCAGGTCCGCGCAGGGGCGGTTCCAGAACACGAGACGTTGCTCGTGGTCGAAGTAGCTCATCGCGACAGGCGCCGCGTCGAGGGCGGACTGCACACTGAGCAGGGCGGCGCGCGTGCTGATCCGCGAGATCGCCATCGTGCCGATGGCGGCCATGATCAGCAGCCCCACGACGCTGCCGGTGGCGACCGCGAGCGGCAGGACATCGTGGCTGGCGAGCGGGGCTTGCGGCACGATGATGGCGCCGCCATCGCCGTGAAGTGCAGGCTGCATATGGCGACGACGAGGAGACCCGCTCCGACCCACCGTCGCAAATGGTCGTCGCCGCGTCCGGCCACGCTTATCGCCGCGGCGCTGGCGCCCAAGGCAATGAACAGCGCCGCCGCGAGCAGACGGTAGTCCCAGCTCAGGATAACCGCGCCAGTCATGGCCGAAACGCCGATCAGATGCATCGCCGCGATGCCGCCGCCGATGATCGCGCCTCCCGCGCCACGGCCTTGGGGGCTGTCGCTCTTGGCGGCGGTGAAGAAACCGCAACTCAGGATCGCGACGGCCGCGCACAACGACAGTGCGGCCGCGTTGAAGGCGTAGGAAACGGAGACATCCGACTGGATGGCCAGCATGAACAGAAAATGGGTGGCCCATACCCCGCTGCCTGTGATGAAGCCTCCCAATACGCTCCAGCGAATGCGGGCAACGCCGCGGGAGGCGGTGGCATGGGCATGGATCGAAAGCCCGGTCGCGGCGGAAACGACGCAGATCACCAGGGCGGCGATGAGCAGCCTTGGATCATGCTTGTCCACGATGCAGGTCAGCACATTGAACATCGGCGACTCCCCGGTACGGAAGGGTCGCTAGAGGCCCTTACAACTCCGAAGCTCAATCTATCCATTCGTCCGGGATAGGAGGCGATCCGTGGATTCTACCTTCGTACTGGCCGTGACGGAGACGGAAGCTTGCAAGGGCCCAATGTTCGCGCCCAAGCTGAAAGCCTGATTGATCCTCCCCGAAAAAGTGGACGGGGTTAAGCCGCTCCAGGGCCCGAAACAGGCCTCTTGGAGAGCATGGAAATCAGAGTGACCCGGGCTAACCTGCGGACTTGCCGGCGCTATTGGCTGCGGGAAAATCACCCCGCGTTAGCAGGGAAATAAATGGTCGGAGTGGCAGGATTTGAACCTGCGACCCCCGCGTCCCGAACGCGGTGCTCTACCAGACTGAGCCACACTCCGACTTGAAGAGCGCGCCTTATAGAGGAGGGTCCCCCAACCCGCAAGGCGACCTGGAAGGCGGCCAGCGGGCGTTGCATCGTCGGGGGTCCTGCGCTATCTCACCGCCTCCGCGACGGACAGCCCAAGCGGGCGTTCCTGCTGGGGAATGGTGTAATGGTAACACTGCGGTTTTTGGTACCGTCATTCTAGGTTCGAGTCCTAGTTCCCCAGCCACGGACTTCATTCAGCGATCGAGGCCCTGAGCGAGATCGCCGGGCTGCCGGTCAACGGCTTTCGTTTTTCGGCCTGTTCCTCCCGAGCAATTCGACCATCGCCAGGCCGATCGCCTGGGCCGCCGACCGTCATCGCTGGGCGACAGGCGGCGGGCGGCCTGGTCAGATGCGCCAAGCACCCTTGGCCCGCGCCCCTTTTACGGCTGGGGCTGCCTGACCTGGAGCTCGATGCGCTGGCCGAGCGCCAGGGAGCCCGAGGCGATCAGGTCGGTCCAGATGAACGCCTGGCGGACCGTCGTGGCCAGCGCCCCCGGCTGGTCTGGGTAGAAGGCCCCGCAGAGCCGCACCCGGCCGGCCAGCGCCGGCGCGTGGGTCTCGATATCGCGGATCCGCTGCACGGTGGCGTCCCACTCGTCCGCCGAGACGAGGCGGATGCCGAAGTGCATGCCCGACTGCGGGTTCGCGGTCAGCATCTCCTGGTGGGCCGCGAACTTGCTCGCCAGCGGCTCGTGGCGCAGCGCCTCTGCCAGCGCCTGGTCGAAGGCCCATTGCTCGGGCCGCACCTCGGAGCCCGCCACGATGTTGTCGACGTTGTTGTAGGTGATCGGGTCGAGGACGCCGATCAGCCACCGGCCGCCGCCGGCGTCCTGGGCTGTCACGCCCAGGAGTTCGAAGAACTCGCGGACCAGCGCGCGCTCGCCTGGGCGATGCACGAACTCGATGTGGTTGAGGTGGCGGGCCACTTTCACGTCCGGTGAGAATGCGTTCACGCTGGAGCTCCCAAGTGCTGTGTCGTTGTCGCTATCCCATCATACCACATCCGTCATGCCTAGGCGCGGCGAGGCGGCGCCCCGCCGTATCGTTTCACCCGCCTTGATCCTTGTTCCGGGGCCGGCCCCGGCCGATAGTGCCCGGCGGACGCTTGCGTTCGCGCAACCTCCGGGCCCGGCCCAGGCAGGTAACCAACGCCATCGGCGAGCAGGGGGGAATAGTGACGGTTTGTGCGCTCCGCGACATTCAGGACACGGGGTTCAACCCCTTCCTTTCCGACGAGCAGGTCTTCGGCTCCATCGAGAACCCCTGGCCGATCGTGGCCGAATACCGTCGCGCCAGCCCCATATCGGTCGGCTCCTATGGGTCGGTCTTCGGCGCCCCGCCCGATCCCAGCACCATCGACCGCCCGCAGTACACCGCCTGGACCTATGACACCGTGAAGGCGGTGCTGGGCGACCCGGCGTTGTTCAGCAGCACGATCGTCCACAAGCTCGCCGTCGAGAAAGCCTTCGGCCGCATCCTGGTCTGCATGGACCCGCCCGAGCACACGCAATACCGCCGGTTCCTGCAGCATGCCTTCTCGCCCAAGGCCATCAAGGCCTGGACCGAGCGCCTGATCCGGCCGCTGATCGTCGAGATGATCGAGGGGTTCGCGGGCGACGGTTCGGCCGAGCTCGTCAGCCAGTTCACCCGCCGCTATCCCTTCGAGGTGGTCTTCCGCCTGCTCGACCTGCCGGCCGCGGACGTCGCCCTGTTCCACAAGTTGGCCGTCTCCCAGACCTTCGCCACCACGCCCTACGTCAAGGAGGCCACGGAGGCCGGCCAGAACCTGGCGGACTATTTCCGCTGCCTGGTGGCCGAGCGCCGGAAGAAGCCTGGCGAAGATCTGGTCAGCCAACTGATCGCCGCCGAACTGGACGGCGAGCGCCTGGACGAGGAGATCCTGCTGGCCTTCCTGCGGCACATCCTGAACGCCTCGGCCGACACCACCTTCCGCACCACGGGAACCCTGCTGGTGGCGCTCCTGTCCAACCCGGCGCTCATAGCCGAGCTCCGCGCCGACCCAGGCCTGATCCCGCTCGCCATCGAGGAGGCGCTCCGCTGGGAGGGGCCGGTGACCAGCAACTTCCGCACGCTCACCCGCGACCACGAGATCGCGGGCGTCGCGATGGAGGCGGGCGCGGTGGTCTATGTGGCGCAAGGCTCGGCCAATCGCGACGAGGCCTATTTCACCGATCCCGATGTCTTCGACCTGCATCGCTCCCGCGAGGTGCGCCACATGGGATTCGGCAGCGGGCCGCACGCCTGCGTGGGCATGCACCTGGCCAGGCTGCAGATCCGCGAGGCGATCCTTGCCCTGCTGGAGCGCCTGCCCGATGTTCGGCTCGATCCGGCCGCCGGGCCGCCGGTCATCCGGGGTTTCGCGTTCCGGGCGCCGCCCGAGCTGCGCGTAGTGTTTTAGCGACAGGGGACGACATGGCGGGACGATTCGAAGGCAAGGTCGCGGTGGTCACCGGCGGCGGACGCGGCATCGGCCGCGCGGTGGCGCTGCTGCTGGCCAGCGAGGGCGCGGGCGTGGTGGTGGCCGACCTGGGCGGCGAGGTCACGGGCGGCGGCAAGGACGAAAGCGTGGCGGCGGCCGTGGTCGCCGAGATCAAGGCGGCGGGCGGCCGGGCGGTCGCCAACACGGCCGACGTGGCGACCATGGACGGCGCGGCCTCGGTGGTCGCCGACGCCATCGACAACTTCGGCCGCATCGACATCCTGTTCAATGGCGCCGGCATCCTGCGCCAGGGGCGCGTGCACGAGATGGACGAGGCGTCCTGGGACACCATCATCCGCGTGAACATGAAGAGCGTGTTCGCGATGGTCCAGCACGCGGCCCCGCACATGATCCGGCAGCGGACCGGGTCTATCATTTCCTGCACCTCGCCCTCCGGCTTCGGGCACTACGGGATGTCGGCCTACGCCGCGAGCAAGGAAGGCCTCGTGGCCTTCACCCGCAGCATCGCGCGCGAATTGGGCGAGTACGGCGTCCGCTGCAACGCGCTCAGGCCCTGCGCGGCGGGCCGCATGTTCCTGCCGGAGATCGGCGAGGACATGGCCTATGTGACCGAGGCGCTGGGCCTTACGCCGGTGGGCGACCAGTGGCTTCCGGGCCTGAACGGCGAGGAACCGGGCTGCACCAACGAGAACGCCGCGGCGGTGACCGCCTGGCTCTGCCGGCCGGAGACCGAGGCGCTCAACGGCCGCGTGGTCTATATCTCCGGCGGCCACGTTGCCCTCTGCACCGAGCCGGAGCTGATCCGCTCGCGGCTCAACGCCGACGGCTGGAACCTCGACAGCCTGCTCTCGCCCTCGGTGGTGAGCCACTTCACCTACGACCAGCGCAACCACTTCCCGCAGCGGCCCGCCGAGGTGGCCGGCAAGCGCTGACGCCCGCGCCTCAGCTTTCGGCCAGCGCCGGGGCCGCCGCCTTGGCGCGCACGCCCCGGACCAGGCGGCCCGGCAGCGCGCCGGTGGGCTGGTCGTCGCGCGCGATCACCTCGCCGTTGACGATCGTCCAGCGGTAGCCGGCCGCCCGTTGGTCGAGCCGCCGCCCGCCGCCCGGCAGGTCGTCGACCACGATCGGCGCATAGAGCGTGAGGCCCGCGTGGTCGATCACGTTCAGGTCGGCCTTGTAGCCGGGCGCGATGATCCCGCGGTCGCCCAGTCCCGCGACCTTGGCCGGCGCGGCGGTCATCGCCTGCACCGCCTGGGCCAGGGGAATCTGGCGGTCCTCCCGGTCGCGCGCCCAGTGGGTGAGCACGAAGGTCGGGTAGCTGGAGTCGCAGATCAGCCCGTAGTGCGCCCCGCCGTCGCCGAGCCCGATCACCGCGTGCGGTTCGTCGAAGAAGGTCAGCAGCTCGTCCAGCGAGCCACTCACGTAGTTGCCGATCGCGACCAGCAGCATCGCCCGTCCGTCGTTCTCCAGCAGCAGGTCATAGGCGAGCTCCTGGGCGGAGCGGCCCTCACGCGCGGCGCGATCGGCGATGCTCGAGCCGCGCTCCGGCTCGTAGTTCGGCGGGTCGGAAAGCTCGAACATCACATTGAACTGTCGGCTGAGCGCGGTCAGCGGCATCAGCGCCTCGTCCGGCTCCTCGGTCACGATGCGGGCGCGGATTTCCGGTTTGCGCAGCTCGACGATGCGTTCGGCGAGCGGCAGATGGGCCAGGGCCTTGTAGGACGGGCAGTGGACGAACGGATTGCTCGTGAGATCGAAGCTGGCGAGCATCCCGATGGGCCGCGGGAAGAACTGTGGATATATCGGCGCGCCGCCCGCGTCGTTGTGTCGCCGGGTCAGGGCCATCAGCCCCAGCCAGTGACTCGAATTATGGCCGGTCGTGGTGAGGGTGTAGGTGATGGGTACGCCCGACGTCGTGCTGACGGATTCCAGCAGGCCGAACTCCTGCTCGGGGGTCAGTTTCGTCATCCCGAGCTCGGGGATGAGTTGAAAGAGGCCGCCGCCGCCGGCCTTCAGGGCCATGCCCGCGGCCACCATCTCACGCTCGGCGGCGTCGAAGCTCGGCACCAGCGCCCCGTCACTGCGCCGGTCGATGGCGGTCCGCGAGGAGCCGAAGCCCAGCGCCCCGGCCTGCACGGCCTCGCGGATGATGTCGCTCATGGCCCGCAGGTCGTCGTCGGTCGCCGGTTCGCGGTTCGCCCCGCGCTCGCCCATGACGTAGACCCGCACCGCCGAATGCGGGACCAGCACGCCCACGTCGATGTCGCGCGCCTGGGCATCGACCACGTCCAGGTATTCCGGGAAAGTCTCCCAGGTCCAGGGCAGGCCCACCTGCATGACCACGCCGGGGATGTCCTCGACACCCTCCATCGTGGCGCACAGGAGGTCGCGGTCGGCGGGCCGGCAGGGCGCGAAACCTACACCGCAGTTGCCCATGACCACGGTCGTCACCCCGTGCGATGAGGAAGGGTTCAGCCGTCGCGACCAGATCGCCTGGCCGTCATAGTGGGTGTGCAGGTCGATGAAGCCCGGCGTGACCAGCAGGCCCGAGGCGTCGATCTCCTCGCGCCCGGCGCGGGCCACGACGCCCACCTCGGCGATGACGCCGTCCTTGACCGCGACGTCGGCCTTGCGCGGATCGCCGCCCGTTCCGTCCACGACCATCCCGCCCCGGATGACCAGATCCCACTGCGCCGCCATGACGATCCTCCACTTTCGAAGATTATCTTCCATAACGCGGCTCTCGTTAAGCGCCTTGGCGGGCCGCCCGCGCCTGTGCTGTAGAGGGCGGCACCCTCAGGAGGACGGCTTGGAGATCGGCGCAGGCGAATCCCCCGCGCGCTCGCATGGGCGGCGGCGTCCATGAGCACGGTCGCCGAGGGCCGGCGCGGCCCGATCACCGCGGGCCTGATGCTGTCGACGTTCATGATCGCCATGGACACCACGGTGGTGAACGTCTCCCTGCCGCACATGCAGGGCAGCCTCTCGGCCTCGCCGGAGCAGATCACCTGGGTCCTGAGTTCCTTCATCGTCGCCCAGGCGGTGGCCACCCCGATCTCCGGCTGGCTGGCATCGCGGGTGGGCAGCAAGACCATGCTGCTCGCCTGCATGGGCCTTTTCACCCTCTCCTCGGTGCTCTGCGGCATGGCCGTGAACCTGCCGCAGATGGTGCTGTTCCGGGTCCTGCAGGGCGCCACCGGCGCGCCGATGGGGCCGCTGGCCCAGGCGGTGATGCTGAACATCAATCCGCCCAGCCGGATCGGCCGGGCCATGGCGCTGTTCACCATGGCCGCGGTGCTGGGACCCATCCTGGGGCCGGTGGTGGGCGGCTACATCACCGACCAGCTCTCGTGGCGCTGGTGCTTCTACATCAACGTGCCGGCCGGGATCCTGGCGCTGGTGCTGCTGTGGCTTTTCCTGCCGGCCGAGCCGCCCACGCGCCGGCGATTCGACTTCCTGGGCTTCAGCTCCCTGGCGCTGGCGGTGGGCAGTTTCCAGCTCCTGCTTGACCGTGGGACCTCGCAGGACTGGTTCAACTCGCTCGAGATCTGGATCGAGGCGATCATCGCGGCCGGCGGCTTCTGGGTGTTCATCACCCACACGGTCACGACCCGCAACCCGCTCTTCCAGCCGGGCCTGTGGCGCAACCTCAACTTCACCACCGCCACCTTCCTCACCTTTCCCTTCACCATGCTGCTCTATTCCAGCGTCGCCCTGCTGCCGCTGATGATGCAGGGGGTGATGGGCTATCCGGTGATCGTGGCGGGCCTCGTCAGCATGCCGCGCGGGATGACCATGCTGCTGGTCCTGCAGGTCATGGGACGGCTGGACGCGCTGGTCGACCGGCGCCTGCTCCTGGCCTTCGCCTTCGCGGTGATGGGGGTCTCCTTCATGCAGATGGGGCAGTTCGACCTCGACATGTCGCCCCGGCTGATCGTCATCGCCACGATCCTGCAGGGGATCGGCCAGGGCGTGATGAGCGTGCCGCTCAGCACGCTGGCGCTTGGCACCCTGGCGCCCAACCTGCGGGCCGACGCCTCGGCCTTCATGGGGATGGTCCGCAACCTCGCCGGCAGCGTGGGGATCGCCGCCATGCAGGCGCTCACCGCCTTCAACGCCCAGCGGATGCATGCGTCGCTGACCAATGGGGTCCGGCTGGACGATCCGGTGGTCCGCGCGGGGCTGGGCTCGGCCCTCTCGCCGGAGACCGTGGCGGGCGCGGTGCGCCTGAACGAGGAGATCACCCGTCAGGCGACCATGGTGGCCTATGTGGACGACTTCCGGCTGATGGCCTTGCTGACGCTGCTGAGCGCCCCCATGCTCCTGCTCCTGCGCCAGCCGAAGCGCCGGGTCGGGCCGCCCGAGATCATCGAACCCGCCGGAGTCTAAACCAGGCGAACGCCCGGCCCCTCCGGAGATCGCGTATCCCCGCCGTTCAGCGGCCTTTGCATGTGGACGATATCGACCCACCGGCCGTGCTTGTAGCCGACGCTGCGGCCGACGCCCGTCTGTTCGAAACCCAGCGCGCGATGCAGGCCGATGGAGGCGGCGTTGCCGCTGTCGCCGATCACCGCCATCAGCTGGCGCACGCCCAGCGCCTCGCAGGCGGCGATGACGGCGCTGAGCACCGCCTTGCCGACCCCGCGCCCGACCGCCTCCGGCGCGACATAGACGCTGTCCTCCAGGGTGTAGCGATAGGCGCCTCTCAGCCGGAACGGCGCGGCATAGGCGAAGCCCAGCACCCGGCCCGCCTCCTCGGCGACGAGATAGGGCAGGCCGCGTTCCACGACCGCCCGCCGCCGCGCGTCCATCTCAGCGGCCGGCGGGGCGACCTCCTCGAAGGTGCCGAACCCATGCAGCACGGCGTGCCGGTAGATCGCCGCCAGCGCGTCCGCGTCTTCAGAGGTTGCCGCCCTTACGATCATGGCGCCAGAACCTCCCGCGCTTCAGCGGGGGAGGGGGACCACAACGTGGTGGAGGGGGCGCTGCCGCCCAACTCACCTCGCCGCGCGGCCCCAGCGCGCCCTCCACCGCTTCGCGGTCCCCCTCCCCCGCGAGCGGGTGAGGTTTTTTGAACGCTCCCGGCCATCAGGCCCTCCAACCCCCGTCGATCGCCCAGATGGCGAAGGCGTAGTCGAGCGCGATCTCCTTCAGGAACTCGAACCGCCCCGACGCCCCGCCGTGGCCCGCGTCCATGTTTATCTTCAGCAGGATCGGCGCGTCGCCCGTCGAAAGCTCGCGCAGCTTCGCCACCCATTTGGCCGGCTCCCAGTAGGTGACGCGGGGGTCCGACAGCCCACCGGTGGCCAGGATCGGCGGATAGGCCTGGGCGGAGACCCGATCGTAGGGACTGTAGCCCTCGATGAGGTCGTAGGCGGTGGCGTCCTCCAGCGGGTTGCCCCACTCCGGCCACTCCGGCGGGGTCAGCGGCAGGGTGGTGTCGCTCATGGTGTTCAGCACGTCCACGAACGGCACCGCGGCGATGATCGCGCCCCACAGGTCGGGCCGCAGGTTCGCCACAGCCCCCATCAGCATCCCGCCCGCCGAGCCTCCGTAGGCCGCGATCCGCCCCTTGGCCCCATAGCCCTCGGCGACCAGATGCTCGGCGCACGCGATGAAGTCGGTGAAGGTGTTGGGCTTCTTTTCCTTGCGCCCGTCCAGGAACCAGCCCCAGCCCTTGTCCGAGCCGCCCCGGATATGGGCGGTGGCCCAGATCCATCCCCGGTCCACGAGGCTGAGGTTGCGGATCGAGAAGCTCGGTTCCATGGCCATGCCGTAGGAGCCGTAGCCGTAGAGCAGCAGCGGCGCCGACCCGTCGAGCGGCGTGTCCTTCAGCATCAGCACCGTGACCGGGACCTCCGCGCCGTCGGACGCCTTGGCGTAGAGCCGCCGCGCCACGTAGCGGGCAGGATCGTGTCCGGACGGGATCTCCTGGGTCTTGCGCAGGGTCCGTTCCCGGCTCGCCAGATCGTAGTCGTAGGTCTGCCGGGGCGTGGTCGGCGACTGGTAGACGAATCGGGCCGTGGTGGTG
>CANJXI010000081.1 GCA_947478785.1 Caulobacteraceae bacterium | reverse complement strand
GCGCCAGCCGACGCACCGCCGCCGCATCAAAGTCGTCCCGCAATACAATCGACCCCATCCGACCACTCCTCTCCAACAAGAAGCGTGAATCACTGTTCGGCCCTCAGGGGAATCCCCGAGTCTGCGTCAGCGGCGCTTGGTATAAGCCGGTGAGATCACCATGCAAGCCAGGCGTTTGGCCTTCAGCGCGCGGCAGGCGCCCTTGGCGTCGGCTTCGGACAGGCCGCTGAACTTGGTCTTGTAGGTGCGGCCGGTCTTGTCGACCGCGCCGCGGGCGCCGTCGAGGTGCTGGCCGAAGCGCTTGGACACGAGGGCGATCTGCTCGTGGGCGTCGGACTTGGAGCGGAATTCGCCCACCTGGACGCTCCAGCGATCCTTCTTGGCCTTGGGGTCTTCCTTCGCCGCGGCGCGGCCCTTGCGGGGCTCGACGATCTCCACGCGTGAGGCGCGCGACGCGGGCGCGGAGGCCAGCACGATCTTCAGGCCGTCCTGGTCGGCGTCGCCTTCCTCGGTCCCGCCGCGCACCACCGGGCCGCTGAGCTCGGGTTCGAACAGGTTCTGGGCGATGGTGATCTTCTCGCCCAGTGCGCGGCGGCGCATCACGTCGAAGCCGACAAGCAGCAGGTCCTCGGCGTTCTGGTCGCGGCTGGCGGTGGTCGGCCCGCCCATCACCACGACGATCAGGCGCTTGTTGTCGCGCACGCCGGAGATGGCGATGTTGAAGCCCGAGGCGTTGGTAAAGCCGGTCTTCAGGCCGTCCACGCCGGGCACGCCGCCCAGCAGGTGGTTGTGGTTGTTGATGTAGCGGCCGCGGAACTCGAAGGAGCGCTGGCTGAAGTAATGATAATATTGCGGGTAATCCCGCATGGCGGCCCGCGACAGGATGGCGATGTCGCGCGCCGAGGTCAGTTGGCGCGAATCGGGCAGGCCGTTGGCGTTGACGAAGTGGCTGTTCTGCATGCCCAGCTCCTGGGCGCGCAGCGTCATCAGGGCGGCGAAGCGGCTCTCCGTGCCACCCAGCTTCTCGGCCATGGCCACGGCCGCGTCGTTGGCCGAGAGGGTCGTCATCGCCTGTATCGCCTGGGAGACGGTGATCGATTCGCCCGAGCGGATGCCGAGCTTGGTGGGGGCCTGGGCCGTGGCGTGGGGCGAGAACACCACGGGGTCTTCCAGGCGGATCTTGCCCGAGGCCAGCGCTTCGAACGTGAGATATAGCGTCATCACCTTGGTGATGGAGGCCGGGTAGCGGGGGCTGTCGGCGTGCTTGGCGTAGAGGATCTCGCCGGTCTTCGCATCGACCACGATGGCCGCGTATTTGGTCTGCGACGCGGCCAGCATGTTGCGGAAGTAGGGGATCTGCGCGCTGGCGGGGGGCGCGGATCCGAGGGCGGTAGCGGCGGCCAGACCTAAGCTAAGGAACAGGCGGCGGGCGTGCTGGAACATGCTTTCGTCCGTCGAATCAGTGGTTTGAGGCGGCCCCCAGCCACCCGTGAATCCGACATACCATGACAGCCAGACCCTTGCCTGAAGGTAAACAGGAGTTGAACGGGCCGAAATGTCGCGCAGGCCGCCGGTAACGCACTCGGCACAGGCCTCATAGATTATTGTGCAGTGCACAAAAAGTCGTTGACTGCTGCAGTGCAGCATGAGAGAAGCGGCTTGTTTTCAAGGGGCATCTGTCCTGTCCGCCCTATCGTTTTGCAATGCGGCGCCCGCCGCGCCCTCACCCAGGAGATTATCCAATGGCTGCTGCTGACGCCGTGAAGTCCACCGTCGACCAGATCACCTCCGCCTCCAACGTCGCCTTCAAGGACGGCGTGGAAAAGACTCTTGCCGCGCTCAACGACGCCAACGCGCACTCCAAGAAGAACCTGGAAGCCGTCGTCGCCGCCGTGACCGCCGCCACCAAGGGCGCCGAAGCCCTGGGGGCGCAGGCGATGACCTTCTCGAAGTCGACCTTCGAGAGCCAGGTCTCGGCCGCCAAGTCGCTGGCCGGCGCCAAGAGCCTGCAGGAAGTCGTCGAGTTGCAAACGGCCTTCGCCAAGAGCGCGATGGAATCCTACATGGCCGCCGCCGGCGCCATGTCGGAAGCCGCCTCCGCCTCCGTGAAGGACAGCCTGAAGCCGCTGAACGAGCGCGTGACCGCCATGGTCGAGCGCATGCAGGCCGTCCGCTAAAAAACACCGACCCGCTTAGGGCTCAGTTCGAGCCTTTGGGACTGTGAAGGCCCGGATCGCAAGGTCCGGGCCTTTTCTCATGCGCGCTCGGGGGCTAGACCTTGCGCCATGTCCCAGGTCGAAGATCGTCTGCGCGCGCTGGGGATCGAACTCCCCCAGCCAAATCCGCCCGTCGCCAACTATGTGCCGTTCGTCCGCATAGGCGATCTGCTGCACATCTCCGGCCAGGTTTCCAACGCCGCCTCGGGCGGGATCACCGGCGTGGTCGGCGACGATGTGGACGCGGCGACCGCCCGGGCGGCCGCCCAGCTGTGCGGGATCAATCTCATCGCCCAGATGAAGGCGGCCTGCGACGGCGAACTCGGCCGCGTGCGGCGGGTGGTCAAGCTGAACGGCTTCGTCCAGGCCGGCGCCGGCTTCTTCGAGATCCCCCAGGTGATCAACGGGGCGTCCGACCTGATGGTCGAGGCCTTCGGGGACGCGGGCCGGCACGCGCGATCAGCGGTCGGGGTCTATCGCCTGCCGCTGAACTTCGCCGTGGAAATCGACGCGGTGGTGGCCCTGTCGTGAAGGCCCGGTTCGGCGAGGCCTGGGAACGGCTCTTCGCGCCCGCGGTGTCGCACCGGGGGTTGTGGGGCCCGGACGGTCCGCCGGAGAATTCCCTGGCCGCCTTCCAGGCCGCCTGCCAGGCCGGCTACGGCATCGAGCTCGACGTGCGACTCTCGGCCGACGGCGAGGCCATGGTGTTCCACGACGACGACCTTGAGCGCATGACCGGCGTGCCCGGCCGCCTGGCCGACCGCACCGCCGCCGACCTCGCCGAGCTTCGCCTGGCCGGGTCCGACGAGCGCATCCCGACGCTGATGGAGACCCTGGCGCTGGTGGGCCGCCGCGCCATGGTCCACGTGGAGCTGAAGACACCCTACGGCCATGTCGGTCCGCTGGAGCAGCGGGTGCACGAGATCCTGATCGACCATTCGGGCCCGGTCTGCGTGATCGGCTTCAATCCCTATTCCCATGCCTGGTTCGCCGAGCGTTTCCCGGGCGTGTTGCGCGGCCTCGACAGCCACTCCTATCGCCACGCGCCGCACATGGCCGAGGCCCAGCGGCGGTCCTTCGCCAGGCTTGAGCACGTGGCGATCGCCCAGCCGCACTTCCTGGCGCTCAGCCTCGACATGCTGCCCGGCGACACGGCGGCGGGCTACCGGGCCAAGGGCCTGCCGGTGATCGCCTGGACGGTGCGCGATCCGGACCAGTGGGCGGCGGTCAAGGACGCCTGCGACAACCTGATCTTCGAGGGCTTCGCGCCTTGCTGACGGGCGGCGGCGTGACCTTGCAGCCCGCGGTCAAGGTTCACCGCCGGATCGCCGAGATCGGCCGCGAGGCCTGGAACGCCTGCGCGCGCAATCCAAGTTACGTCGGCAACCCCTTCATCCAGTACGATTTCCTGGACGCCGCCGAGGTCGCCGAGTGCGCGGTGGAGCGCACGGGCTGGGGGCCGCAGCACCTGTCGGTCGAGGACGGGCAGGGCAGGGTGGCCGCCGTCATGCCGCTCTACATGAAGTCCCACAGCCAGGGTGAATACATCTTCGACCAGTCCTGGGCCGACGCCTATGAGCGGGCCGGCGGGCGGTATTATCCCAAGCTGCTGTCGGCGGCGCCGTTCACGCCGGCCACCGGCGCGCGGCTGCTGGCGCGCCCGGACGTCGATGCGGACGAGGCGCGGCAGTACCTGCTGGGCGGCGCGCTGACCCTTTGCGAGAAGTACGGGATCTCGTCCTTCCACGTGAATTTCCCGACGGCGGACGAGTGGCGCTGGATGGGCGAGCAGGGCATGGCCCAGCGCGAGGGCCAGCAGTACCACTGGGAGAACCGGGGCTACGCGAGCTTCGACGATTTCCTGGGCGCGCTGTCGTCCGGCCGGCGCAAGACCATCCGGCGTGAACGGCGCGACGCCGCCCAGGGGCTGGAGATCCTGTGCCTCACCGGCGCGGACCTGGCGGAAGAGCACTGGGACGCCTTCTTCGGCTTCTACATGGACACCGGCTCGCGCAAATGGGGCAGGCCCTATCTCAGCCGTCCGTTCTTCTCGCTACTGGGCGAGCGGATGGCCGACCGCGTGTTGCTGATCATGGCGCGGAAGGACGGTCGCTGGATCGCCGGCGCCTTGAACCTGATCGGCGACGACTGCCTCTACGGCCGCAACTGGGGCTGCGTCGAGGATGTGCCCTTCCTGCATTTCGAGCTCTGCTATTACCAGGCCATCGAGTGGGCGATCGCCCGCGGGCTGGCCAGGGTCGAGGCCGGGGCGCAGGGCGAGCACAAGATCGCCCGCGGCTACCTGCCCAGGCCCGTCTATTCCGCCCACTACATCGCCGACAAGGCGCTACGCGGCCCCGTCGAACGCTTCGTCGCCCAGGAACGGCAGGGCGTCGAGCGGGAGATGGAGTGGCTGGCGGAAGAGTATTCGCCATTCAAGGCTGAGTAACTTCCTCTCCCGCTGCGCGGGAAAGGACGGTACGACGGGCTGAGCATTCGAGGAATGAAGACATGAGCCTGGACGGGACCTACGACGACGGGAACATCTTCGCCAAGATCCTGCGGGGCGAGGCGCCGGCTGCGCGGGTGTTCGAGGATGACCATGTGCTGGCGTTCATGGACGTCTTTCCGCAGGCGCGCGGCCATACGCTGGTGATCCCCAAGCATTCGACGGCGCGCAACCTGCTGGACGAGGAGCCCCGGGTGCTGTCGGCCTTGATCCTCGGCGTGCAGCGGGTGAGCCGGGCGGTGCGCGCCGCGCTCAACCCAGACGGGCTGATGGTCAGCCAGTTCAACGGCGCGCCGGCCGGGCAAACCGTCTACCACCTGCATTTCCACATCGTCCCGCGCTGGGAGGGTGAGGCGCTGGGCCGCCACGGGGCCGGCGGCATGGCCGATCCGGCGGTACTGAAGGCGCTGGCCGAGCAGATCGCGGCGAAGATCAGCTGACCTTCCACAATCTCGTCATCCCCGGCCTCGTGCCGGGGATCCAGACGCGCGGGCGCAGCAAGCACACCCAAGCAATCGGTGCTTCTGGATGGCCGGGACGGGCCCGGCCATGACGAGCAAAGAAAAAGGCCCAGATTTTCACCTGGGCCTTCTTCGTTTCTGGAACGTGGAGGCCTACTCCGCGAGCGCGGTCTCGGCGTCCTCGGCGGGGTTCTCGATGATCGGGGCGCCGGGTTCGCGGTCCTCGCCTTCGATCTCGAAGGCGAGCTTGGCGTCCTTCAGCACGACCTTGACGTGGCCGCCCTTCACCAGCTTGCCGAACAGGATCTCGTCGGCGAGCGGCTTCTTGATGTGCTCCTGGATCACGCGGCCGAGCGGACGCGCGCCATAGAGTTCGTCGAAGCCGTTCTTGGCCAGCCAGTCGGCCGCGTCCTCGGAGGTCTCGATCGTCACGTGGCGGTCGGCGAGCTGCGCCTCGAGCTGCATGATGAACTTCTGCACCACCTGGCGGATGATCTCCGGGGTCAGCGACTTGAACGCCACCACCGCGTCGAGGCGGTTGCGGAATTCCGGCGTGAACACCCGCTTGATCGCTTCCTCGGCCTCGTCGTCCTGCTTCCCGCGGCCGAAGCCGATCGAGTTGCGCTGGGCGTCGGCGGCGCCGGCGTTGGTGGTCATGATCAGCACCACGTTGCGGAAGTCGATCTTCTTGCCGTTGGAGTCGGTCAGCTGGCCGTGGTCCATGACCTGCAGCAGGATGTTGTAGACATCCGGGTGCGCCTTCTCGATCTCGTCTAGCAGGACCACCGCGTGCGGGTGCTGGTCGACGGCGTCGGTCAGGAGACCGCCCTGATCGAAGCCGACATAGCCGGGAGGCGCCCCGATCAGGCGGCTCACCGTGTGGCGTTCCATGTATTCGGACATGTCGAACCGCAGGAGCTCGATGCCCAGCGTGGAGGCCAGTTGGCGGGCCGTCTCCGTCTTGCCGGTGCCTGTGGGGCCCGAGAAGAGGTAGGAGCCGATCGGCTTGTTGGCGTCGCGCAGGCCGGCCCGGGCCATCTTCATGGCGGAGGAGAGCTGGTCGATCGCGTCGTCCTGGCCGTAGACCGCCCGCTTCAGGTCGGTTTCCAGCTGCTTCAGCGCCTCGGTGTCAGTCTTGGACACCGACTTCGGCGGGATGCGGGCGATCTTGGCGACGACGGCCTCGACCTCCTTCAGGCCGATGATCTTCTTCCGCTTGCCCTCGGGCAGCAGCATCTGCGAGGCGCCGGCCTCGTCGATGATGTCGATCGCCTTGTCGGGCAGTTTGCGGTCGTTGATGTACTTGGCCGACAGCTCCACCGCCGCCTTGATGGCGTCGTTGGTGTAGCGGAGCTTGTGGAACTCCTCGTAGTAGATCTTCAGACCTTTGAGGATCTTGATCGTATCGTCGATGGTCGGTTCGTTGACGTCGATCTTCTGGAACCGGCGGACGAGCGCGCGGTCTTTCTCGAAGTGCTGGCGGAACTCCTTGTAGGTCGTGGAGCCCATGCACCGCAGCGTGCCGGAGGCGAGCGCCGGCTTCAGCAGGTTGGAGGCGTCCATGGCCCCGCCGCTGGTGGCGCCGGCGCCGATCACCGTGTGGATCTCGTCGATGAACAGGACGGCGTCGGGATGGTTCTCCAGCTCCTTGACGACCTGTTTGACGCGTTCCTCGAAGTCGCCGCGGTAGCGGGTGCCGGCCAAGAGCGCGCCCATGTCGAGCGAGAAGATGGTGGCGCCGGCCAGGACTTCCGGCACCTGCTTGTTGATGATCTTGCGCGCCAGGCCCTCGGCGATGGCGGTCTTGCCGACGCCGGGGTCGCCCACCAGCAGCGGGTTGTTCTTGGTCCGCCGGCAGAGGATCTGAATGCAGCGCTCGACCTCGCTGGTGCGGCCGATCAGCGGATCGACCTTACCCTGCTTGGCCTTCTCGTTGAGGTTGACGCAGTAGGCCTCGAGCGCCTCGCCGCCGGTCTTGACGGTGGGCTTGTCCTCTTCGTCGGAGGATCCCTTGACGGGCTTGGCCTCGCTCACGCCCGCCTTCTTGGCGATGCCATGGGCGATGTAGTTGACCGCGTCGTAGCGGGTCATGTCCTGCTCCTGCAGGAAGTAGGCGGCATGGCTCTCGCGCTCGGAGAAGATCGCCACCAGCACATTGGCCCCGGTGACTTCCTCCCGGCCCGACGACTGGACGTGGATCACCGCGCGCTGGATCACGCGCTGGAAGCCTGCGGTGGGCTTGGCGTCCTCGCCGTCGTCGACCACCAGCGAGCGCAGCTCGTTGTCGACATAGTTGGTGAGCGTGGTGCGAAGGGAGCCAAGCTCCACGTCGCAGGCGCGCATCACGCTGGCCGCGTCCTCGTCATCCACGAGCGAGAGCAGCAGGTGCTCAAGCGTGGCGTATTCATGTTTGCGCTGGTTGGCGTACGCCACCGCGCGGTGAAGGGATTCTTCGAGTTGGCGCGAAAATGAAGGCAAAGGCCTTTAATCCTTCTCCATGGTGCACTGCAGCGGGTGTTGATGCCGCCGCGCCGTATCAACGACCTGGGCCACTTTTGTTTCCGCCACCTCGTAGGTGAACACCCCACACACCCCGACGCCGTGTTGATGGACGTGGAGCATTATGCGAGTCGCATCTTCGCGCGACTTGTTGAAGAACTGCTCAAGAACATAGACCACGAATTCCATAGGCGTGTAGTCGTCATTGAGCAGCAGCACCCGATACATCGAGGGCTTCTGCGTCTTCGGCTTGGTTTGAGTGACCACTGACGAGCGAATGCCCGTGTCCTGGTCACCCTGTTTCCGTTCGGCCATCGAACGTATTCTCCCGGCGTCGCTGCTGCGTCGCCCACAGCCAATTAGATATGGAAAACATTCCCTTTTGAAAGGGTCGAATCGTCACGTCGGGCTTCTAAACCGCCGACGGCGCGAAAATAGTCGTCTTATCGCCCGCGGCTGGCCTCAATCTTCCTTGTACGCGCCCCTTGCGCGGAAGATGCGCCCGGATGTGACGGCGTCGGCTCCGAATCGTGCGCGAATGGCGTCGAGTGTCTTTTCACCGGCAAGCGCGCGGCGTTCGTCGCCGGCGAAGAAATCGTCGCCCGCGGCGGAGGCTTCCACCAGGTCCGCGATACCGATGCCGATCAGCCGGAAGGGCCGGCCGGTGGCTTCCTTGGCCAGGAGTTCCCGGCCTACCGCGAACAGAGTCTTGGCGGTCTGGGTGGGGACCGGGATCGTCCGTCGCCGCGTGACGATGCGGAAGTCAGGGGTCCTGAGCTTCAGCGTCACCACCCGCCCGGCGTGGCCGTCGGCCCGCGCCAGCCGGCCGACCTTTTCGCAGAGTCCGGCCAGCACGTCCTCGAGGTCGGCCAGGGCGGACAGGTCCTCGTTGAACGTCGTCTCGGCGCTGATCCCCTTGCGCGACTCGTTGGGATTGACGTTGCGGGCGTCGCGGCCGTGGGCCAGCGCGTGCAGTCGAAGCCCGTGCGAGCCGAACCGGTCGGCCAGGTCCTTCAGATCGGCGCGGGCGAGGTCCCCGACCGTGCTGAACCCCGCCCTCTCCAGGGCGGCCACCATGGCCGGGCCGACGCCCGGCAGGATTCCGACCTTGCGCGGGGCCAGGAACGCCTGCGCCTCCGCGCCGATGACCGAAAATCCGCGCGGCTTGTCCAGATCCGAGGCGACCTTGGCCAGGAACTTGTTGGCGGCCAGTCCGATGGAGACGGTGAGCCCGGTCTCGGCTTCTATGCGCGCCTGCAACCGGGCGAGCGTGACCGCCGGCGGCGCGCCGTGCAGGCGTTCGGTGCCCGACAGGTCCATCCAGGCCTCGTCCAGCGACAGGTTCTGGATCAGCGGCGTGAGTTCGCCGGCCATCCGCAGGATGCGCTTGCTCTCGGCCCGGTACTTGGTGAAGTCCGGCTTGATGACCACGGCTTCCGGGCAGGCCTTCAGCGCCTTGAACATCGGCATGGCCGAGCGAACGCCCTTGATCCGGGCGATGTAGCAGCAGGTGGTGACCACGCCGCGTTTGCCGCCGCCGACGATCACCGCCTTGTCGCGCAGTTCCGGGCGGTCGCGCTTTTCGACCGAGGCGTAGAAGGCGTCGCAGTCCATATGGGCGATGGACAGCCTCGCCAGTTCCGCGTGGGCCACGATGCGTGGCGAGGCGCAGGCGGGGCACCGGCGCACCGCGTCGTGTCCTTGCCAGAAGCAGTCGCGGCAGAAGGCCTTCATGTCGGCCACAGCCAGGCCGCGCCCCGCACGCCCGACGAGTCGCCGTGCAGCGCCCGGCGCACGGGGGTCTGGAAGACATCGGAGAAGACGTAAGCGCCGATGGCGTCGGGCAGGCGGCCATAGATCGCGTCTGTATTCGACAGCCCGCCGCCCAGCACGATGATGTCCGGGTCCAGCACGTCGCAGACCATCGCCAGGCCGCGCGCCAGCCGGTCGAGGTAGCGCTCGAAGGCCGGGCCGTCGTTGATGGCGGCCTCGGCGGGCTGGCCCGCGTCCCGCGCGAGCCCCGGCCCCGAAAGCCAGAGTTCCAGGCAGCCTTGCCGTCCGCACCAGCAGGCGGGACCGGGTAGTTCCTCGGGACGCGGCCAGGGCAGGGGTGCGTGCCCCCACTCGCCGGCGAAGTGGTTGCGGCCCGTCAGGATCCTGCCATCCACCGCGATTCCGGCGCCGACGCCGGTGCCCAGGATCGCGGCGAACACCACGCCTCCGCCCTCGCCGGCGCCGTCGGTCGCTTCCGACAGCGCCAGGCAGTTGGCGTCGTTGGCGTAGCGAACCTCGCGGCCCAGCGCGCGCGCCAGGTCCTGGGGAAACGGCCGGTCGTTGAGGCGTGTGGAGTTGGCGTTGCGCATCAGGCCGGTGACGGGCGAGGGCGAACCCGGTCCGCCGACGCCGACGCGCGCGACCGTGGCCCCCGCCTGCCGCTCGGCCTCGGCCACCAGGGCCGCGACCGCCTCCAGTCCCTCGGCATAGCCGGCGGGCGAGGGCGCTCGGACGCGGGCCTGGAAGCGGCCGTCGGCGTCCAGCGCCGCGGCCTCGATCTTGGTCCCGCCGAAGTCCACCCCGATGCGGATCATGCGTCGGCTTATACTGGATATGGTCCCGTCCGCCGAACCCCTACAGCCCGGCGATCTTGGCGAGGTTGGGTTTTGGGATGGCGGCAGCGAAGGCGCCCTTGGCCTTGGCCTTGTCCCGGGCAAGCTCCGCCCAGGCCAGCGCGAAAGCGCCCGGGGTCCGCGGCCGGACGGACCCCGAGACCCGTTTGACCTCCCGGTCTCCGACGGGGAGGGCGAGGAGCCCGGTGCTGGAGCTCAGCAAGACAATCGGGGTCTTGGGCGCCGTGCCCAGCGCCGCCACCAGCGCCGCCCGTTCGTTGGCCTCCGCGTTGAGGTTGCGCGCCCCGCCGGCGGCGCCGGACAGCATCCCGCCCTGCTCCAGAACCCAGGCCCATCCGCCACAGAGGAAAGCCGGGTGGTGGGAGACCTCGACCCACAGCCGCGCCGCGCCCTCAGCCCCCATGCACCGCCGCCTCGATGGCGTCAGCCAGGTCCGCCCAGTCGTCGATCCGCGGATGCTTGTCAGAGCGCGGGGCCAGCGGTCGCAGGCGGGGGTCGGCGATGTGCTGGAAGGTGGCGGTGGCCGGGGTGTGTTCGGCGACCGAATCGAGGTGCGGCACCAGATCATCGACGAACGCGCTGCGCCGCGCCGTCTGCGCCGTCAGCCCGGCGGCGACCGGCCCCTTTGGTCCCGTGGAGAGAATCAGAGCGCCGGGCAGCCCATGGCGCCGCAGCCAGTCGGCCCGCAGCGTCTCGGCCTGGGCGGGCGCGTTGGAGAGAATCAGGATCTCGGCCCGGCGGCCCAGCCGGTCCAGCGCCGCCACCGCGCCGGGCGCGGGTTCCATATCGCCGCACGCCGTTCGGAAGAAAATCTCGAACAACCTGTGGCCCTCAGCCAGCTCCAGGTGTTCGCTCGCCCCTCGCCGGTAGATATTCTGGAACAGCCCATACCGATCGAACCTGAGTTCCAAGTCCTGGGATTCCAGGAACTTGGCGAACCCTTTCATGAACAGCCCGAGGACTTCATCGACGTCCACGATGATCAGCGGACGCCGAATCGAGAGCCCAAGCGTCGCCAGCGTGGGAACGGATTTTGGTGCGGGATCGGTCAAGGGACGCCTTGGGCTAACGAAGTTTAAGGATATCCGTGAGATGAAGGACGCGGTGGGGGAGATCGCGTCCACGCGACGATCCTCGAAGTCTTAGTCGGATGCCAAATGGCCAAGAAGGTCCTCATCGTCGAGGATAACGAGCTGAACATGAAGCTTTTTCATGATCTGCTCGACGCTCAGGGCTACGAGACGCTGCAGACCCGCGAGGGCCTCCAGGCTCTGGCCTTGGCGCGTGAGCATCGGCCCGACCTTATCCTGATGGATATCCAGCTGCCCGAGATCTCCGGCCTGGAGGTCACCAAGTGGCTGAAGGAAGACGAGGAGCTGGCGTCGATCCCCGTGGTCGCCGTCACCGCCTTCGCCATGAAGGGCGACGAGGAGCGGATTCGCGAGGGCGGCTGCGAGGCCTATATCTCCAAGCCGATCTCGGTCTCCCACTTCCTCGACACCATCAAGCGCCTGATGGGCTGAGCCAAGTGTCGGCGCGTATCCTTGTCGTGGACGACATCGAGGCCAACGTCCGGCTGCTCGAGGCCAAGCTGACGGCCGAATATTACGAGGTGCTGGTCGCCTACGATGGGCCCACCGCGCTGGCCATCGCCGCCTCCGAGAAACCCGACATCGTTCTGCTCGACGTGATGATGCCGGGCATGGACGGCTTTTCCGTCTGCCGCCGGCTGAAGGACGATCCGGAGACCCGCCACGTGCCGGTGGTGCTGGTCACCGCGCTCGACGGCCGCGCCGACCGGGTCGCGGGCCTTGAGGCCGGGGCCGACGAATTCCTGACCAAGCCCATCGACGATGTCCTGCTGTTCGCGCGCGTGCGCAGCCTGACCCGGCTGAAATCGGTGATGGACGAGCTTCGCCAGCGCGAGGCCTCCGGCCGCCGCGTCGGCGTGATCGCCGGCGCCGCCTCGCGGATGGGCGGCTCCGGCGGCCGCATCCTGATCGTCGACGACAATATCCGCCAGGCGGAGCGGGTTTGCGCCGAACTGGCCGTCGAGCATCGCCCGATCGTCGAGCATGGGGTCGATAAGGCGATACTCGTCGCCCGCGGCCCCGTCGACCTAGTGATCGTCAATACGGCGTCCAAGAGTTTCGACGGCCTGCGCTTCGCCGCTCACCTGCGGTCCGACGAGGCCACCCGCAACCTGCCGGTCCTGGCCATCGTCGACTACGACGACCGGCCCCGGCTGGTGAAGGCGCTGGAGATCGGGGTCAACGACATCCTGCCCCGGCCGGTGGACCCCCAGGAACTGGCCGCCCGGGTCCGCACCCAGATCCGCCGCAAGCGCTACACCGACTACCTGCGCGACAACCTCGACCAGTCCCTGGAGCTGGCGGTCACCGACCAGCTCACCGGCCTGCACAACCGCCGCTACATGGCCAGCCAGCTCGACGCCCTGGTGCGCCGCGCCGCCGCCGGCGGTGATCCGGTCTCCCTGCTGGTCATCGACATCGACCACTTCAAGAAGATCAACGACAGCTTCGGTCACGACGTGGGCGACGAGGTGCTGCGCGAGTTCGCGGTGCGGCTGGCCTCCAACGTGCGGGCCATCGACCTGCCGGTCCGCTTCGGCGGCGAGGAGTTCGTGGTGGTCATGCCCGACACCGAGCTGGATCACGCCCACCGGATCGCCGAGCGCATCCGCCTGCACGTGGCGGGCTCGCCCTTCAGGGTGATGGACGGCCAGGAATTGCTGACCGTCACCATCTCCATCGGCGTGGCCGCCAGCCTGGGGGAGGGCGAGCGCCCCGACAACCTGGTCAAGCGCGCCGACGAGGCGATGTACGAAGCAAAGCTCGGCGGCCGCAACCGGGTCATCGCGCGCGCGGCGTGAGGGCGGAGCCCGCTCCCGGTCATCGATAGCCGAATGGGCTGCACCCCCCTCCGTCTCCTCGCTTCGCGCCGAGCCACCTTCCCCTGGCCGCGCTCCGCGCTGGGGGAGGACCAGAACGAAAAACGCCCGGGCTGAGCCGGGCGTTTTCCTGCAAAGTCAGACGTCTGCGAAGGCTACTTGATCTTGCCTTCCTTGAACTCGACGTGCTTGCGCACGACGGGGTCGTACTTCTTCATGACCAGCTTGTCGGTCTTGGTGCGGGCGTTCTTCTTGGTGACGTAGAAGAATCCGGTGTCCGCCGAGGAGTTCAGGCGGATCTTGATTGAGGCGGGCTTCGCCATGGGATGTCCTTGGGCGGGGCAGGCGCAAGGCGCCGGCGAGGTGTTCGAAGAGCCGCGGAAAATACGAATCCGCGCGCATAAGTCAATGGAAACCGGGGGCCGCGCGATTCGCGATCAGGGGCGAAGGTGCGGGACGCCAGTCCTGGGATCGACCAGGGTCACATTCTCCAGCGCCTGGATGCGCCATTCGCCGGCGCGGCGCGTTGCGACCGCGAGGATCAGGGTGTCGATCTGGTGCGGCCCGGCGGGATGGGCGGCGCCGGCGTTGAGCCGCGTCCAGAAGTGCAGGATCGCCGCGTCGTCGGAGATCGGGTCGACGTCCGGCGCGTCGATGGCCAGCGTCGAGTCGCGGTAGATCGAGGCGTGGATGCCCGCGTGGCCGGCGACGATCTGGTCCACGCCGCGCCAATAGGTCCCGAACCGGTTCACGAAGGTCGCCTCGGCGTGGAACAGGCGCCCGAAGGCGTCCATGTCGTGGGTGTTCCACGCTTCCTGGAAGCGCGTGGTGATGTCGGCGGGACCTTGGCTCTTGGTCATTTTCCTTCCTAGAGCTGTCCGGTGGACCAGCGACCGCCCCGGAAGCGCATGTAGGGTTGCGGGCGGTTGGGATCGTCCAGGCGCGCGACCGCCTCGCGGATAATCGAGCGCGTGACGCCCGCCAGCGGCAGGGCCAGCGCTTCCTCGAACTCCAGCCAGGCGATCTCGGCCAGTTCCCCACAGTCGGGCTGGCGCTCCAGGCTCATCAGCCGTTCGGCCCGCGCCGTCAGGAACCACGTGTCATAGCGCTTGGCCACCATGGGCGGGGTGATGGCTCGGGCGACGATCTCGATGGCCTCCAGGTCCGGGGCCGCGCCCTGGGCCAGGAAGTCGCTCCAGGGGCCGGCGCCTGGCTTGGGCGGCGCGGGTTTCGCCAGCAGCAGGCCGGTCTCCTCGAAGGTCTCGCGGATCGCCGCCAGCGCCAGGGCCTGACCGCGGCCGGGGGGCAGGTGGGCGTCGAAGGTCGCCCGCACCTCGTGACGCAGGCCGGTCCCGTGCGGCGCGCGATGATCGGCCCGCTCGACTCGCCCGCCGGGAAAGACCCAGAGGTTGGGCATGAACCGGTGGTCGCTGTGGCGCTTGCCCATCAGCACGCGCGGCGTCGCCCCGTCGCCGCGCACGATGATCAGGGTCGCCGCGCCGCGCGGGCGGACGGCGGCGGCTCCGGGCGCGCGGATCGGCCCGTCGGGTTTGTAGGGCGGGGTCGGCGCCTTGCTCATGCGGCGGACAGTAGGGACGCCGCCGGCCTGACGGAAGCGCGCCGGCGTTCGCGGGCTATTTCTGCGCGGCCTTGGGCGGGCGGATCTGCATGAGCTGGTCGCGATACTTCGAGGAGGCCATGGCCGCGCCCGCCGCGGCGGCGTATTTCGGCCCGAAACCCGGCCGGCGATAGCTCTTCAACCCCACGATCCGGTCGCCCTTCAGGTAGAACTTGCTGACGCCCGTGCTGATCAGTTCCCCTTCCGGGCCGCGGGCGTGCTGGATGGCGACGGTGACCACGCAGCGGCCATCCGCATAGGCGCGGGTCTCCTCGGAGAGGTCCTTCAGGCCCGCGCCCGCGAGCGCGGCGTCGATCTCCGGACCCATCGCCGCCTCGACGGTCATGGCGCGGACGATGTCCTTGGACCCCCACGGCCCATCCGCCGGGTTCGCCGGCACGTGATCGATCTGAAGCCTGGGGGCCAGCGTTCGGCTGACCAGTTGGTTCTTCTCGCCAAGCGAGGTGGTGGCGTTGGCGGCCTGGGCGAACCGCTTGGCGGCGGCGATGGTCCTGGCGTCGGTCGACGCGCACAGGGCGTCCGCCGCCCGCGCCGCGCTCAGGGGCGCGGCCAGGGCGATCAGGGAACACGCAAGCAAGCCGGCTGGATATTTCATGGTCTGTTTCCCCCACCGGGCTCTTCGGCCGCGGCTCGCCAATCCTATACGACGAAGGGTCGGGGATTCTAGCGGCGAGGTCCGCCCTTCTTGCCGGTGCGGATGTTCTTCGGCCGGCCCTGGGGACCGCGCTGGGGTCCCCGGAAGCCGCCAGGACCGCCCGGCCGCCGGTCGCCCCGGGCGCGCATGCCAAGCCGGGGCTTGGCGGCGTTCGGGTCGGCCGGGGCCGCCTCGCTGACCATCTCGAACAGGAGGCCGCCGGTGACCGGCGTCGCCTCGACCAGCTTGACCCGCACCCGCATGCCCAGCGGCCAGCGCGCGCCGGTGCGCTCGCCCACCAGGGCGTGGGCGGTGTCGTCGTGGACGAAGTATTCGCCGCCCAGCTTGGAGGCGGGGCAGAGGCCGTCCGCGCCGGTCTCGTCCAGCCGCACGAAGAGGCCGAAGCGGGTGACGCCGGTGATCCGGCCGTCGAACTCCGCGCCCACCCGGTCGGCCAGGAAGGCGGCGACATAGCGGTCGGTGGCGTCGCGCTCGGCGGCCATGGCGCGGCGCTCGGCATGGGTGATGCGCTCGGCGGTGTCCTTCATCTGGGCGATGTCGCGGTCGGTCAGGCCATCGTCGCCCAGGCCGAGCGCGCGGATCAGCGCCCGGTGCACGATCAGGTCGGCGTAGCGGCGGATCGGCGAGGTGAAGTGGCCGTACTTGGCCAGATTCAGGCCGAAGTGGCCGATGTTCTCGGTGGAATAGATCGCCTGCATCTGGCTGCGCAGCACCACCTCGTTGACGATGTCGCCGTGCGGACCGCCACGGGTCTCGTCCAGCAGCTTGTTGAACCGGTCGGTGCGCGGCGCCTCGCCCTTGGACCAGGTGATGTCGAGCGTCTGCAGGAAGTCGACCAGCGACTGGACCTTCTCCTGGCTGGGCGTGTCGTGGATCCGGTAGATCAGCGGCGTGCGCTTGGCCTCCAGCGTCTCGGCGGCGCATACGTTGGCCTGGATCATCATCTCCTCGATCAGCTTGTGGGCCTCGAGCGCCGGGCGGGGCTCGATCGAGGCGACTTCACCCTCCTGGCTGATCATGATCTTCCGCTCGGCGCTTTCGATGGCCAGGGGCGAGCGGGCGGCGCGGCCCTTGTTGAGCACGGCGTAGGCCGCGTAGAGCGGCTTGATGATCGTCTCCAGCAGGGGCTGGGTCTTGTCGTCGGGGGTCCCGTCGATAGCCGCCTGGGCCTGCTCGTAGGCGAGCTTGGCCTGGGAGCGCATCAGGCCGCGGACGAACTTGTGCGAGCGCTTGCGGCCGTCGGCCCCGAACACCATCCGCACGGCCATGCAGGCGCGGTTCTCACCCTCCCGGAGGCTGCAGAGGCCGTTGGAGAGCCGTTCGGGCAGCATCGGCTCCACCCGGTCGGGGAAGTAGACGCTGTTGCCCTTGTCGTGGGCAACGCGGTCGAGGGCCGAGCCCGGCTTCACGTAGGCGGCGACGTCGGCGATCGCCACCCAGACGATCCAGCCGCCGGGGTTCTTGGGGTCGGTGTCCGGCTCGGCGTAGACCGCGTCGTCGTGGTCGCGGGCGTCCAGCGGGTCGATGGTCACGAAGGGGACGTCGCGCAGGTCCTCGCGGCCCTTCAGCGTGGGCGGCTCGGCGGCTTCGGCCTCGGCCTCCGCGTCGTCGGGGAAACCCATGGGGATGCCGTGGGTGTGGATGGCGATCAGGGAGGCGGCGCGCGGATGGTCCTCGCGGCCGACCACTTCCAGCAGCTTGCCCCGCCTGGGCCCGAAACGAGTCGCGGCGGGATTGACCTGGGCGAGCACCAGGTCTCCGTCGCGCAAGGCCTGGGCCTGCGGATCGGTGAGCACCAGGGTGTCCTTGGACTTGCGGTCCACGGGCTCGACGCGGACCTCGCGGTTGGACTTGCGGATTACGCCCAGCACGCGGTGGGCGCTCTGGCCCAGGCGCTTGATGAGGCGCGCCTCGGTCTCGCCGCTCTCGAGCTTGGCGAAGCGCACCAGCAGGCGGTCGCCGACGCCTGGCGCCTGGCCGGCCTCGGCCTTGCGGTCGGGGGCCAGCGGCAAGAGCGGGGCGTCGTCGCCCTTGGTCAGTTTCACGAAGAGGTCGCCGTCGGCGTCGCGCTCGATCACGTCGACCACGCCCACCTCGGGCAGCGCCCCGGCTTCGGCGAAGCCGCGGCGGCCCCGGCGGCCGAGCGCGCCTTCGGTCTCCATGGTCTGAAGCAGGGCCCTGAGCGCGCGGCGCTCCTCGCCCTTCAGCGCGAAGGCCTTGGCGATGGCGGCCTTGTCGGTCTCGCCGGAGTCTCGGATGTATTTCAGCAGGGTGTCGCGGTCGGGAAGGCCTTTGGCGAAGCGGGTGGCCTTCGGTTGTCTGGGTTTCGGCATATTCGGTGCTTAGCACCTTTCATTGGTGTTCTTGAGATTCGGAAATGGGCTGCGCGGGCCCGGCGCTTGCTCGACGGAATTGGGGAGCGGCGCGGTCTCGCGGCGGTGTCTGCCAGCGGTGCGCGAGCTGCATATAGGGCCTGGCGGCGCCAATTGCATCCCCTGACGTTCAATCCCCGGCCAGGAATGCCGCCATGGCGGGGTTCGCCGTGGGGTCCTGCAGCATGAAGACGTGCCCGCCTTCGAAGAACCGAAGCTCGGCGCCCGGGATGCGCGCGGCCATCTTCTCCTGGGTGGAGGGCAGGGCGATCCCATCGTAGCGGCCGGCCGCGATCATCACCGGGCAGGCGATCCGGCCCAG